>PNJO01000097.1 GCA_013821905.1 Sphingopyxis sp.
CGGCTAGCCAGCAAGCTGGCAAGCCTCGCTGCCCCTCCCGCAAGCAGGAGGGGGAATCAGCTCTCTCCTCCAACGGCAGCTCACCACCCCAAACCGGTACCGTCGTCAGTCCGCCGTTTTCGGCATCTCGCCGCTGAAGGTGCTCGCACGCCGCATATTCTCGGTGCCCGGCAGCGGATCGGCCGGCGGCAGCTCGAACGGCTTGGGCATCGGCGGCGGCTCGCTCAGCCGGTCGGCGAACAGCAGCCGTCCCGGCCCGAGCTTGTAGAGGATCATCGGCAACAATTCCTCGCCGAAGACGAAACAGCCTTCGCTGCGTCCCAGCTTGCCCTGCGTCGCGATCAGCGACGGGTCGGCATACCAGGCGCCGTGCACGACGATCGCGCGCTGGTCGGCCGAATAATTGTCGGGCTCCAGCCCCGCGAGCCGCATCGACGACCCGTTGGCGCCCCAATAATAGTCGCTGGTGCGATAGGCGCCGCGCGAGGTCGCAAGACTGCCGACGCGGTTCGAAAAGCTCTTGAGCCAGCCGTCGTGCTGCGGGTCCGACCCGCGGCCGTGGGTGACGGGGAACATGTCGACCTTGCCCGCGACCATGTCGACGAGCGCGAAGCGCGGACGCGATGACGGCAGGCCGAAATCGACGACGCCGACGCGGTCGCCCTGTGGGATATTGCGGCCCTGCAGCGCGAGCTGCTTCTTCGCCACGGCGAGATAGTCGACGGGCGGCGATACCGGCACCGCCGGCTGCCGGACCCAGTCGGGCATTTGCGCGCGCGCTGCGGTCGCGGCCATCGCGCCCGCCCCTGCGATTCCGGCCAGCAAGGCCCTGCGATCGATCATTTCATTCACGTAACAAGCAACCCCGCATCGGCCGCCCATTGGCGGTCCTCACGACTGTGCATGTCGTGTCTCGGGCCGCGAAAGGCAAGCTGGTGGTTCCCCTTCATGCGGGAAGATGTGCCATATATGCCATGAATAGCGAGTTTACGCTGCGGTAAGGCTGCGTTAGGGGAGCGGGCATGAAAGCGACCATCTGGCACAATCCCGCCTGCGGCACCTCGCGCAAGACGCTGGCGATCCTCGAAGAGACGCCGGGCGTCGAGGTCGAGATCGTCCCATATCTGAAAACGCCCTACACGGCGGAGAAGCTGCGCCAGTTGTTCAAGGACGCCGGCCTGACCGCGCGCGAGGCGCTCCGCCTGCGCGGCACCGACGCCGAGGAACGCGGACTGGCGGAGGCGGGCGAGGAGGAAATCATCGCCGCGATGGCCATCAACCCCGGCTATGTGAACCGCCCTTTCGTCGAAACCGAAAAGGGCGTCCGCTTCTGCCGCCCGCAGGATCTGGTGCGCGAAATTCTCTGAAGGAGCAGCGCACCTCTTCGGGGTGGGGACCGGAAGTTGCTTCGCGGGCCGATGCCCCCTCCCGCCTGCAGGAGGAGAGACGAAGGTCCGCTTTGCGCCCGAAACCCGTCCTTCCCGATCGTCCCCTAGAAAATGCCCTTCAGCAGCGCCGCCGGATTCTTCCGCAAGGCCGCCTCCTCGCTCGCCATATAATGGAAAATGCCCTTCAGCGCCTGCTCGGTCACCGATTTGGTCAGCCCGTCGCGGGTCAGCCCGGCTTGCGCCATCAGCGCATTGCCCTTCGACAGTTGATCGAGCTGGCGATAGGCACCGACCGTTTCAAGCGCCGAGCCGATTAGCGGCGATACTTTTGTATGGAGCACGCCGCCCGCACTCGACTGCAAATAGCGCGTCGCGCCATCCTGCTTCGACACCAGCGCCGGCGCGTCGCTCCAGCGCAGATTGTCGATCGCGGCGCGAAACACGGGTTTCGCCTCGCCCGCCGCCTTGCCCCCGGCATCGTTCAGACTCCTGGTCAGATTGGTCGTGAGGCCCAGCTTGTCGCCCATGCCGAACAGTTTCGACGCGAGCTTGCCCGTGGCGCCCGGCAACAATATGCGCACCGCCATATCGGCATAAAAGGCCCCCGGCTGCGCCAATTTGTCGAGCGCGCCGTCGGACGCATTGCCGATCAACCCCTTGATGCCGGTGCGCGGCACCTGCGCCAGCGCCGCAGGAAAACAGGCGAGTGCCGCGAAACCGGCCCCGCCCGCCAACAGCATCCGCCGCGCCATCCCTTCCTCGTCCCATTCCATGGCGCACCTCTCGCTGGATGATGTGAAGCCCTGAAATCTATCAGCAAAATCGCCGCGCCCCAAGCGCGTTGGCGGATCGGACTTGGCCAGCTTTGGAGGATTTCGGACCCTCGTCACCCCGGACTTGATCGGGAATGATATACTTGACAAAGCAAGCTTCTGCCGGCAGGTAGAGGACATGGACATCACCGCACCCCGCTTCACCAACGAAACCGCCGCTCGCGAGCATCTGGAAGCGCTGCGCTGGCCGCAGGGTCCGTATTGCCCGCACTGTGGTTCGTTCGCCGCCAAACGCCTTCCCGCGCAGCGTGGTCGCCCGACGAAAGCGCACCCCGAAGGCGCGATCCGCGACGGCGTTATCCAGTGCAACGACTGCCGTAAGCAGTATTCGGTAACGGTTGGCACCGTGTTCGAGCGTTCCAAGGTTCCCCTTCACAAGTGGGTGCTGGCGACCTTCCTGCTTTGCTCGTCAAAGCGTGGCATGTCGGGCCACCAGCTTTCGCGCATGTTGGGCGTTACGCAAAAGACGGCATGGTTCATGTCGCATCGTATTCGCGAGGCTATGCGCCCTGCGGATGGCGAGCCGCCCCTTGGCGGCGAAGGCAAGATTGTCGAAGCCGACGAGACTTTCATCGGCGGCAAGGAAAAGAACCGCCACAAGAGCAAGCGCGCAACCCGTCGCCTTGGCGGCAACTGGGGCAAGGAAACCGTGTTTTCGCTGGTCGAACGCGACGGCAATGTTCGTTCAACTCACGTTGTAAGCGTGACCGCCGCGAACCTTCGCCCTATCCTTGTCAGCCAGATCGATCCGGCGACTATGCTGTTCACCGATGATGCGGGCCAATATCGCCACATGGGCCGCGCGTTTAAGCACGAGGTGGTGAACCATACCGCTGGTGAATACGTGCGCGGCTCGGCTCACACCAACACCGTCGAGGGCTATTTCTCGATCCTTAAGCGCGGTGTGGTCGGCACCTATTATCACATGAGCGCCACCCACTTGCACCGCTACTGCGCGGAGTTCGATTTCCGCTACAACACGCGCAAGGGCACTGATTTCGAGCGCTCCGAACTGGCCCTCAAGGGCATCACAGGCAAGCGCCTGACTTATCGGCGGACTGACAACATCGCGGTCTGAAAAGGTCGGACCACCTCGCCAATTCGGAGAGAAGCGAAAGCGTTACTTTCGCTGACTTTTGCCTTTTGGTGTTTTCGGACTCGACTTTTTCGTCGGTTTATGTGGCTTAGGTGGTGTGTTGAGCATCCGGCGCAACACGTCATCTTCTAGAGAGGCGTTGCTGCCAGTGTCGCTCACCATGCCGAACAATCCCTTTTATGGCCCCCGCCTAAAAGCCGAACGGGCCGATCATCACATCCGCAATCTGGAAGACATTTTCCGGACGGTTGTGGACCAGAACATGAAGGCTCTGCGGCCCCAACGCAACCGTCAGGGAGGGGGTAAAAGAGGAATCGGCGGAGGATTTCCTAGGCATACTCCCACAATTCTGGGCGATGCACTGCATAACCTCAGGGCCTCCCTTGATCACGCGTACTGTATACTTGTTGAGAACAGGGGAAATACCGTCAACAAGCACACTAAGTTTCCGTTCGGGCAAGATCGGCAATCGGTGGAAGGCTCCCTCAAGGGACATGAAGAGCGGGGACTTACGCCAAGTCTCGAAGCCCAATCGGTCATCCTCAATCAGATACAGCCCTTCGATGGCGGCGCACTCCAGCTCTACGGCGTTCACCAACTCGACATCACCGACAAGCACTTGGTGCTCATCCCTACCTCCAACGCGATGACCATCAAGAAAATGGTGTTCAGCAATGGGGCCACGCTGACCAACATTAGGATCAGCAACTTTGGCAACGACCCAGGGAACGCGGCCATTGGCCTTGGGCCAAGCCAGTCCGCTAAGCTTTACGGCGATCCAAAGGAAACCTTTGAGATAAGCTTCGGCGAGGGGCAGCCCTTTGAGGGTGAAAGCATCCTCCCAAAACTGGCCCTTCTCTCGAGGAACGTCACCTTGGCTTTGGACCTGCTTGAGGGTTGCCTCGCCTGAAACTTCTGAAGTTGCGCACTCTTGCTTTGTCATGTATATCACTCCCGACTTGATCCGGGGTCCATTTACGCAACGTTGAAAGAATGGATCCCGGATCAAGTCCGGGATGACGATGAACGCAAGGGCGCATTGCAGCCGCGAACTGTTGTCACTTGATCTCCGGCGAAAGCCGAGCTCCAGACAGCCGACATCGTGCGCGTTTTATGGGCCCCGGCTTTCGCCGGGGATCACAATGGGCGCGGTCGGCTAATTCCGATCGCCGCCCTCCGCACGCCACAAAACCGCTATCAAGCCGCCTTGCGCAGCCGGTTCCGCCCTTCGCGCTTCGCGAGGTAGAGCGCCTTGTCGGCGCGGTGCAGCAGTTCCTCGACGTCGGGTTCGCCGTCGAAGATGGCGAGCCCGATGCTGATCGTCGCGCCAGGCTGGCCTTCCTGCGCCGCGGTGCCGGTCTCGACCGCCTTGCGCACGCGCTCGGCAACGATCTCGGCCGACTGCGCGCTCGATCGCTGCAGTACGCACACAAATTCTTCGCCGCCGATACGGCCCAGCATGTCTTCCTCGCGCAGCGCCGCCTTGGCCCGCTGCGCGACGCGGCGGATCACGTCGTCGCCGACGGCATGGCCATAGGTGTCGTTGATGCGCTTGAAATGATCGATATCGAAGATCGCCACGGCGAGCGGCGCATCATGCGCCCGCGCGCCGGCCAGCGCCTTTTCCAGAAAGGCGAGCGTGTGGCGCCGGTTCGGCAGGCCGGTCAGCATGTCGGTGTTGGCGACGCGCTCGGCCGCACTGCGGGCGGCTTCGAGGATGCGGGCATTTTCGACCGTCTCGGTCACATCCTGCACGGTGCCGAAGATGCCGATCGCGCGGCCGTTTCGTCCCATCTCGATCGACCCGTGCGACTTCACGTGCCGCACCTCGCCATCGGCACGCAGGATGCGGCCCTGATATTCGAACGGCTGTCCGGTACGCACCGCCTCGGCCAGAATCTTCTGCACCGCGGCGCGGTCCTCGGGCAGATAGCGTTCGACGCTGTAGCGCACGTCGACCGTGGTCCCCGGTTCGAGTCCGTGGACGCGATAGGCCTGATCCGACCAGTGGATCGTCCATCCCACCAGATCGACACGCCAGTGCCCGACCAGCGCCGCCGCCTCGGCCTGCAGCAGCCAGCGGTTGCTCTGCTCGAGCCGTTTCGCCAGCCGCTGCCGTACGATCAGCAGCGCTGCGAGCGGCAGCGTCGTGAACAACAGGCACAGCAGATAGAATTGCAGGAAAAACACCTTGGTCTTTTGCGATCCTTCGATCGCCGCGATCGGCCCATAGCCCTGCCCCGTCAGGAGCGAGGCGATGATGGTGACGATCAGCATGCCCGCCGCGGCGCCGAACGGACCGGCGCGATAGGAGGCGACGATCACCGCGATGCACGGCAGGAAGGTCGCCGGAAACAGCGATTGCGAAAAGGCGAGGATCGTGACCAGGCCGGTGGCGGTCAGCAGCGCGGTCGCTTCCGTCTTCATCACCACGGGCGCATTGCCCATCGCGTTGGTCTCGAACAATCGCGCCAGCATCACGATCGGCGGGGTGACGATCAGCATCCCCAGCATGACGGTGGTGAGCCAGGACAGGAAGAAATCGAAACCCCGCCCGGTGAGGATCAGGGCCATCGCAGCGCTCACGATGCTCGCCGCGCCGGCCGCCAGGCAGAAACTGATCACCGCGCGCGGCGCCATGAACGACAATTCGTCCGGCTCGCGCTTGCGCAGCAGCCACAGCGCGACCACCGCCTCGCAGCCATTGGCAAAGGAAAAGGCGGACGCCGTCCACAGCGACACGCCGCCCTGAAGATTGGCGCCCAGGCTTGCGGCCACCATGCCGGCGAAAGCGGTCACGCGCGCGCGCGCCGGCATCAGCAGCAACAGCGCGAGGAAATAGCCGCTCGGTGGCCAGACGGCGGCGATATTGTCGGCGCCCTTGGTCGCGTAGAGCGACATGCTGGCAAGAATATAATATCCAAGCGCCGTCAGCAGGAACCAGAATATCGCCTCGACAAGGATGGGACGCGACCGTGTCATCCTGCCAAATTACAGAAATCTGGCAAACAATCTGCTAATAATTGCCGCGTCGTGCTGCGTCGCAGGCGCGCTTCAGCATATCCCGCCGAACGTCAGCCCCACGACCTGCTCCACCATTTCCTCGTCCCATTCGATCCGCCGGTCGAGGATCAGCATCGCAAGCCCGTGGACCAGCGCCCAGGCGTGCAGCGCCGCGGTGTCGGGGTCCTCGACACCCGGCAGCGCCTCGCCGACGCCCGCGCGCAGCAACTTATAGGCAACTTCGCCGCCGTCATTGTCGACATCGACGGTGCGTTCGCGCATTTGGCGCGTGAAGCTCAGGCGGAACAGCGCCGGCTCTTCGTGGGCGAAGCGGACATAGGTGATGCCGGTCGCCTTGAAGCCGTTGCGGCCGCCGCCGGCCTTCAGCCACGCCTGCGCCTGCCGCGCGCCGAGCCGCCGCAGCCCCTCGTCGGCGAGCGCGTCGAGCAGCGCCTCCTTGTCGGGAAAATGGCGGTAAAGCGCGGTCGCGCTGACCCCGACGTCGCGCGCCAGCGCGCGTAACCCCAGCTCGCCGCCGTCGTCGGCCTCGAGCCGTTTCAGCCCCGCCGCGATCACCGCCGCGCGCAGGTCGCCATGATGATAGGCGCCCGACGCTTTCGCGCCGCCGCTTTTTATGTTGACACTGTTATCTTTGCTTGCCATGTTGTCACTGTAAACATTTCGAGTCGCGGGTGCAACCCCTCACTGCGCGGCACTTTCGCAAACTTCCACCCAGGAGCACAACCATGGCGAACAACGTAGAAACCCTGATCCGCGGCGCGGTGAAGAAAGGCATCGGCAAGGTCGCCGACTTCAACCGCAAGCGCCTCCCCCGCCCGACCGACGCCCACCCCTTTCTCACCGGCATCCACAAGCCGATGACCGAGGAATTCACGATCGAGGAGCTGCGCGTCGAGGGCGAAATCCCCGCCGCCCTCACCGGCCGCTACCTTCGCAACGGGCCGAACCCCGCCGCCGCGCCCGACCCCGCCAGCTATCACTGGTTCACCGGCGCGGGCATGGTCCACGGCGTCCGCATCGCGGGCGGCAAAGCCGACTGGTACCGCAACCGCTGGGTCCGCGGCACCGAAGCCAGCGAAGCGCTCGGCGAGGCGATCCCCCCGGGCCCCCGCGCCGAAAGCAACGACGCACCGAACACCAATGTGATCGGCATCGACGGTCGCACCTTCGCAATCGTCGAAGCGGGGGGCAAGCCGGTCGAGCTCGACTATGAGCTGACCACGATCGCGCACAACCCCTTCGACGGCACGCTGCAGGGCCCCTATACCGCGCACCCGCATCTCGACCCCTTCACCGGCGAGATGCACTCGATCACCTATCAGGGCGACGAATTCAACAAGGTCTGGCACGTCGTCGTCGACAAGCATGCGCAGGTCATCCGCGAGGTGGCGATCCCGGTCAGCGACGGCCCGTCGATCCACGACTGCGCAATCACCGAAAATTATGTGCTGGTGCTCGACCTGCCCGTCACCTTCTCGATGTCGCGCCTGCTCGCCGGCCACAGCTTCCCTTATGCCTGGAACGAAAAGCATCAGGCGCGCGTCGGCCTCCTCCCCAGGAAGGGCAGCGCGGACGAGATCATCTGGATCCCGGTCGAACCCTGCTATGTGTTCCATCCCGCCAACGCCTTCGAAACGGCCGACGGCAAGGTGATCGTCGACGTCGTCGCGCACGAGACGATGTTCGCCGAATCGACGCGCGGTCCCGACAGCCGGAAGTCGCGCATGGAACGCTGGACGCTCGATCCGGCGGCGCGCACCTCGGTCCGCGCCGTCATCCACGACCATGCGCAGGAATTTCCGCGCTACGACGAACGGCTGACGACGAAGCCCTATCGCTACGCCTACAGCGTCGCGATCCCCGACGGCGTGTCGACCGAATGGGCGCTCGCCGAAACGCGGCTGTTCCGCCACGACCTCGAAAAGGGCGTGACCGACGCGCACGACTTCGGCCCCGGCCGCCACCCCGGCGAGTTCGTTTTCGTCCCGCGCAGCGAAGAGGGCGCCGAGGATGATGGCTGGCTGATCGGTCTCGTCGTGAACATGAACGACGAGACGACCGCACTCGTCATCCTCAATGCCGACGATTTTACCGGGTCACCGCAAGCAGTTGTTCACCTGCCGCACCGGGTGCCGCCGGGCTTTCACGGAAACTGGGTCGCCGACTGACCAGATCGGGGCGCTTCATCAGCGCCTCGGTCACACGCAGCGACCGTTCATTGTCGACATCGATCGCCGTCGCCCCGTTGCTGACCAGCAGCGGGGCGACCTCGACTTTGAGCCGGCGCGAGATGCGGCGGAAAATATGGTGGATCGGCCCCAGCCCGAAGCGAAAGCGGAGGAGGTTGATGAGGCCGAACGCCTGCATCACGCGGATCGGCTTCTTGACGAACTGGCCGCCGCCGCGAAACGCCTCGGCGGCCTTCAGCGCGCCGAGATGGCCGATCCAATAGGCATTGCAGTTCGACACCGCGACGTCCGAGAATTCGTAAAAGCGCCGCTGCCCTTCGGGATGCACCGCCAGCACATCTTCGCGCCGCGCCAGCGCGACCCCCGCCTCGATGTCGAGCCGCGCCGCCTCGGCGCCGATCTCGGCGATCGTCGCAGGAGTCAGCAGGCAATTGTCGGCGGTGGTGATGAGCAGCGGAAAGCTCGCCTCGCCCGCGGCAAGCAAAACCGAATCCGCCAGATTGTCCGCCGCGGCGAGCACGACGAGGCGGTCGCCCAGCAGATCGACCACCGGATCGTCGAGATCGGCGAGCAGGTCGGCATGATGGGTCGAAACGATCACCCGCTCAGCGTCGCTGTCGGCGGCGCTTTCGAGCACATGCGCGATCATCGGGCGGCCGGCGACGGGCACCAGGCATTTGTCGGCGACGCCGTGCGCCTCGGCGAGTGCATCGACCGCACCCGGCCGGCGGCCGGCGAGGACGAGGATCGAACCGCTCATGCCGCGTCCTTCCGCGCGAAGCCGACCAACTGGCGGATCATGCTCTCGGCGACGATCGTCTCTATGAGGTCGGCCTGGCTGAACCCCGCGGCGACGGCGGCGCGGCCGAACACTTTTTCGGACCAGAGATTGCAGTTCAGATTGACCTCGAGCAGCCGGATCTCGCCGCTCGTGAAATCGACCCGGAATTCGAAACGGCCATAATCGAACGGCCGGAAAATCTCCGCCATCTGCGCCGTATAGCCGACCAGCCGCTCGGCCATCGCGGCGTCGTCGAACAGCTTCAGTCTGTATTTGGCGCTGCGGTCTACCAGATCGCGCTTTTCCTGATAGGTGCGCAAATGGCCGGGATCGGCCTGTTCGAAGATCATCATCGGCAGCATCGCCGGCTGCCCGTCGATCGTGATCACCGGCACCTCGACGTCGCTGCCCTCGATGAAGGGTTCGACCAGCGCGTCATGGTCGAGCGCATGGACCTCGGCGATCGCCTGCGCCAGTTCGACGCGATTGTGCGCATCGCGGATGCCCCAGGATGCCGAACTGTTGTTGGGCTTGATCACCCAGCGCAGCGCGGGCGGGCAGCGCGACACGTCGACGGGCGCGCCGCGACGGAACAGCGCCCAGGGCGCGGTCGGCACCGCGCGCGCCGCGGCTTCGAGCTTGGTCAGATGCTTGTCGTCCGACAGGCCGCGCACGATCGGCGACGCGCCGACATAGGGCAGCCCCAGCCGGTTGCAGAGCAGCGGCAGCAGCATCTCGCTGTTATAAAAGCCCCCGCGATTGAGCAGCGGAAACACGAAATCGGCCTCGGGCCGATCGAACAGCACGGGGTAATCGTCGGCGACGACGAGCGGGATGCCGAGCCCTTCCAGTATCTCGCGCGTTTCGCGGTGATAGACGGCGTGGTTGCCGTCGTCGGGATGCAGGCCGCCGGTCCATTTGGCGTGCTTGGCGATGAACAGAAGCCGCTGCGTATCGCGCAGGCGATCGGGCAGCCGGGTGGGAGCGAGGTCGGTGGTACGCATGTGACGTTCTCACCACGGTCAGGTTTCATCCCGATGACCTTTTGGTGACCGCACTGAAATCAAAACGCAAAATCTCTGTCATCTTGCGCCGGTAATTCGGGGCCATTCCCTCCCCTTGACCGGATGCGCGCTGATGCTCCTCTCGCCGAAAAGCTTCGACAAAAATGCACCGCGGTCGAACAGCCGCCACGCCGAGCGGCTTGCCTCGGCCTTGGTCAGCGGCGGCGACGCGCGCATCCGGCTCGATGCGCAGGGCCGCAATCAATATTATGCCAGCGCGGTGCCCAGCGACGCGCTCGCCTATGGTTCGTCGACGATCAGCAGCATTTCGGACCACGCGTTCCAAACGCTGATCGCGCAGTGGGGCGACCGGCTCGACCAGCCCGTCGCCGCCGACCATTATGCCGAGGGGCTCGCCGCGTTGCGGCACCGCCTGACCGCTTATTTCGGCCTCGCCGAGACGATGGCCGACACCGCCATCGTCTTTGCCGCTTCGGGCACCGACCTCGAATATGTCGGGCTAGCGGCAGCGCTCGACGGCCGCCCGCTGACTGCCGTTCTGCTAGGCCGCGACGAGGTGGGCAGCGGCTGCATCCACAGCGCCGCCGGCCGCTTTTTCGCCGGCGAAACCGCCACGGGCGCGCGCGTCGTCGCGCAGGCGGCGATCGACCCGGCCTTTGCCGGGACCGAACTGATCGACGTTGCGGTGCGCGATGCCGCGGGGCGTCCGCGCTCGTCGGCGGCCGTCGCCGCCGAGCTGTCGCTCCACGTCGAACGCGCCGAAGCGAATGGCCGGCGCGCGGTCGTCCACGTCGTCCACGGATCGAAATCGGGACTGACCCTGCCCGCGCTCGCCGACGTCGAATGGCTCGTCG
>PNJO01000098.1 GCA_013821905.1 Sphingopyxis sp.
GGGCAGCGTCCTGCCCAGCGCCGCGGACAGGTCGGCGAGCGCCTGTTCGCCGCTCGTCACCTTGATCGCGTGCATCCCGAGCTGGCTCGCGGGTTTGCAGTTGATACCGAGGTCGTCGAGATAGACGCAGTTCGCAGGTTCGACGCCGAGCGCCTCGCACATCATTTCGTAAATTCTCGGATCGGGCTTGCGCACGCCGACCCTGCTCGATTCGATGACATGGTCGAAACGCGCCATGATCGTGGCGACTTCCGCCGCCATCGCCGCGCTGCGCGCCATGCCCGATCCCCGAAGTCCCATCTGGCCGCTGGGGACGTTGTTGGTGATGCAGCCGATGGCGAACCCCTCGGACTTCAGCGTGTCGAGCGCGGCGACCATCGCCGGGCGCACCGCGCCGGCGAGCACCGCCAGCACCGCCTCGCCCTCCAGCTCGTGGCCGAGCGCGCGCGCTTCGGCCGCGAACAAGGTGTCGAAGGTCGCCGCGTCGATTTCGGCGCGCTCGAACCGGGCCCAGGCGTTGCCGTCGGGGTCGGCCGCGTTGACGCGGCGCACGAAATCGCGCGGCAGGCCGCGCTCCTCCTCCAACCGGTTGAACGCCTCGAAGGGCGAGGCGGTGATGACGCCGCCGAAGTCGAAAATAACGGTCGTGTAGGTCATGCGGGAGAGCCGAATCCTATTTGGTGGCGGGTGTCGCAACGCGCGTGCCGGACCAGCTCGCATCGTCGATGGTCAGGTCGAGCCGGTCGGGCGACCGCACGGTGTCGAGCAGGAAGACATAGGGGCCGCTCGCCGCGAGAATCGCGTCCATCGCCTTTTCGAGCGGGATGGTCACGGTCGGGATGCGCGCATGGCTGGATTTGATTTCGACCTTGTTCGGTCCGGTGCGCGTCACCGTGATGGTCACGCCGTTTTTCGAAGAGCCGCGCGCGTCGGAAATGATGTCGCCCCTGTAGGTCCCCGCCACGCGGTCGGCGAGGTCGGGCTTGCGCGCGGGTGCGGCCTTGGGCGTTTCGGCCCCCACCGCTCCCACCGGCAGCAGGAGTGCAAGCGAGACGGCGGAAGCAAGGGTGCGAAGCATGGTCGGTCCTTTCGTGCGGCGGGGAAAGGGACTGCTCATGCGACCCTCATGGGACGACGACGATCCCCTTTCTGGGGTCGGCCTGTCCCGAGAGCATTTCCCGATAGGCAGCGAGCGCCGCATCCCCGCCGCTGCGCTTATCGACCGAAGTCAGCCGCGGCGCAACGTCCATGAAGGCCAGCCAGGCCTCGGCGATCTTCTGTCCGAAGGCCGCGCCGCCCCAGTCGGCGATGCGCTTCTGGCTGCGGCCGGGGGCGAAAAAGCCCTGCCGTTCGGGGCCGGGCAGCGCGGCCTGCCCGCCGTCGGCGTCCCAGTGCGACTTGCCGACGATGATCGAGGCCTTGAGGTTGTTGCCGAAATGGCTGTGCACCGCGCGTGTCACCGCGCCATTGCCCGCCATGTCGACGAGCGCCGACGTTGTGCCGGGATTGAGCGTCAATATGTCGTCATAGGCGATGACGCGGTCATAGATGCGCTGCGCGTCGAGGTCGGCGACATTCGCCTTGCTGGTCAGGCCGATCGTCTCGGGGCGGTGCCCAGTCCCATCCCTTTGGCGCTGCGCGAGCGAGAAACCGAGCCCGATCGCGGTCTTGCTCGACGCGCTCGCGATCAGGATCTGGTCGGCGCCATAATCGCCCTCGTCCTCGAACTGGTCGGCGATCAGCCAGCCGGTCAGGAAGAGCGGGCGGAAGACCGGCCAATAATCATGGTCGGCGGCGCGATAGTCGGGCAGCGCCGCGATTCGCTGATAATGGTTATAGATGGGGGGCAGGGTGGTGCGCCGCGGCGTGACATCGGTGAAGCCGCCCGGCCCCGCCTTGTCCACGGTCAGCACCGCGTCGCTCGCCATCGGGTAATAGCCGTAGAAACGGTCGCCGACCGCGACCTCCCCGGCCGCGCTCTCGGTCACCGTCGCGAAACCCCACACCGGAAGCCGGCCCGGCGCGCCGCGCTCGGCGAAGAAGTCCCAATAGCCCTGATCGTTCCCGAAGAGGCCGGCAGGCTTGCCGAACACCGCATAGGTGATGTTGTTCGCGGTCATCGCATAGCTGTCGAGATGGACCCGCACCTGTCCCGGCGCGAGCGGCGTATCGGGATCGCTCACCAGACTTGCTTGCGTGATATCGTCGCGATCGATGTCGATCGCCCAGCCTGCTGCGCTCATGTCCGGACCCCTCCGATTGACTTGCCCGCGGTCGCGGGATGTCCGATAGTCATACAGATGGCACCGCCGCTGACAATCGCGGTCAAACGCATTCACGAACCGGCCGGTCCCGGGGACGGCACGCGCTTCCTCGTCGACCGGCTATGGCCGCGCGGCGTGTCGAAGGAAAAGGCGGCGCTAGCGGCCTGGCTGAAGCCGCTGTCGCCGAGCGACGCTTTGCGCAAGCGCTTCCACGGCGAGACCGCCGATTCGGATGCGGCGTGGGACGAATTCCGGCTTGGCTATTTCGCCGAACTCGACGCGGGCGGCGCGGAGGTGAGGGCGGCGCTGCTTACGCTCGACGCCGCGGTGCAGGCAGGGCCGGTGACCCTCCTCTATGCGGCGAAGAACGAGGAGCGGAACAACGCGGTGGCGCTGCGGGAGTGGCTGGAGCGGCGCTTCCCTTAATCGTCATCCCGGTCCCCTGATCGTCATCCCGGCGGAGGCCGGGATCTCAACCTCACCTCTTGATGCACCGGCGAGATCCCGGCCTTCGCCGGGATGACGGATGGTGTGAAATCATCCCACCGCCCCGAACAGCGATCCGATCGCGATCGTCGCCGCCATGGCCATCGCGCCCCAGAAGGTGACGCGGATGACCGGGCGCAGCATCGGAGCGTTGCCCGCCCACGCGCCGAGCGCGCCGAGCGCGGCGAGGAAGACCAGCGAGGCCGCCGATACGGTCCACGGCAGCGACGCGCCCTGATCGACGAGGGTCGTCGCCAGCGGCAGCGCGGCGCCGGTGGCGAAGCTCGCTGCCGAGGCCGCCGCCGCCTGCACCGGCCGCGCCGCCGTCACCTCGCTCATGCCCAGCTCGTCGCGCAAATGGGTGTCGAGCGCGTCATGCGCGGTCAACTGCACCGCAACCTGTTCGGCGAGCGCGCGGTCGAGCCCGCGCTGCTCGTAAATCTGCGTCAGCTCTTCCAGCTCGAACTCGGGATCGGCCGCGAGGTGGCGCTTTTCCAGTTCGATGTCGGATTTTTCGGCATCGAGCTGCGAGCTCACCGACACATATTCGCCCGCCGCCATCGACATCGCGCCCGCAACCAGCCCTGCGGTGCCGGTGACGAGGATCGACGCTTCGGACGCGCCCGCGGCGGCGACACCGGCAATCAGGCTGGCGGTCGAGACGATCCCGTCGTTGGCGCCGAGGATCGCGGCGCGCAGCCAGCCGATCCGCGTCACGGCGTGGGTTTCCTCATGCATCGCGGCGCTCCCTGCCCAAGGAGGCGCCCCGACCGTCAGCGGGCGCGCTCCGACGTCAGCCCTGCTGCCGCGATCCCGGCGGCAGCGCAAGCGGCATCGTCGGCGGGTGCTTCGCCCGAGGCGCCGACGCCGCCGAGCCGCGTGCGCCCGTCGGCGCTGAAGATCGGCACGCCGCCGGGGACGGTGACGACATGCGGCGCATCGGCGAAGCCCGGCGTGCCCTTGGCGGCGTCCTCCATCCCGCTCGTCGCAAAGCCCCACGCCGCGACCGCGCGCGCCTTTTCGACCGAAAAGTCCATCATGCCGAAGGCGTTGCCGTCCATCCGCCACAGCGCGACCGGATGACCGCCGAGGTCAACCACGGCGATCGCATGGCTCTGTCCCTTCGCCCGCGCGTACGCCGCGCATCCCTTGACGATCGCATCGGCCTGTTCGGCGGTCAGCATTTGCGCGCTCGCGGGCGCCGCCACCAGCAGCGCCGCCATCATGACCATCCTCATCCTCGCCTCCCTTTTCTAGGGTCCTGACCCTAGGGGCGCGGGGTCAGTATTGGAGTTGCAGCCCCGGCCTGGCCCAGCGCGTTTTCACGAGCCGGCCCGTGCCCGACAGGGTGATATAGGCATCCTGCCGGTCGGGCCCGCCAAAGGCGATGTTGGTGGTGAAGATATCGTCGGTCGCGACAAATTCGACGAGCGAGCCATCGGGGGCGACGACCGAAATGCCGCATTCGCCGATCGTCGCGACACAGATATTGCCGTTCGCCTCCATCGCGAGGCTGTCGAAGAATTTATAGCCCGCGGGGCGATAGAGCGGGATGCCGGGGCCGCCGGGGCCCGCCGCATCGTCGACCTTGCCGGGCGCGATGATGTTGAACTGCGTCAGGCGGCAGGTGTAGGTCTCGGCGGCATAGAGCTTGGTGCCGTCGGGCGAGATGCCGATGCCGTTGGGGTTGTAGCTCGGGAAGATCACTTCCTCGATGAAGCTGCCGTCGGCCTTGGCATAAAAGATGCCGACGATGTCGTGGCAGCGCGCGGCATAATCGACCTTGCCATGGTCGGTGAACCAGAAGCCGCCGTGACTGTCGAACATGATGTCGTTCGGTCCGCGCAACGTGACGCCGTGGTCGCCCGATTTGTAGAGGATTTCGACTTCGCCGGTGTCGATGTCGATGCGCTCGATGCGCCCGCCCGAATAATCCTCGGCGATGCCGTGCGGGGCGAGATAGCCGTTCGCCTCGACATAGTGAAAGCCGCCGTTGTTGCAGCAATAGAGCTTGCCGTCGGGGCCGATCGCGAGGCCGTTCGGTCCGCCGCCCGGTTCGGCGACGATCTCCTTGCGCCCGCCCGGCCAGCAACGCGTGATGCGCCCCTGCTCGATCTCGACGACGATGACGCTGCCATCGTCCATCACGACCGGCCCCTCGGGGAAGCGCAATCCGTCGGCGATCAGTTCAAACTCGGCCATCCCCATCTCCCTTGCGTGGACGCACTTGCTGTGCTTTGCGGCCATCATGCCCGTTCGCACGCTCTTCGCCACCCATTTTTACGAGGCCGACATCGGCACGCCCGACCTGCTCGCAGAGCTGGAGGAGAGCTGCCGCCTGTTCGCCGAGGAGGATGGCGCGGGGAAGGCATGGAGCCGCGAGCATGGCTATAAAGGCTATACGAGCTACGCGAGCCTCGGCGACCTGCCCGAGCGCGACCCGGCCTTCCATGAACTCAAGAAGCTGCTCGACAAGGAAGTAAAGGCTTTCGCCAAGGCGTGCCATTTCGATCTCGCGAAACCGCTCAAGCTCGACAGCCTCTGGGTCAACATCTTGAAACCCGGCGGCACCCACAGCGGGCATATCCACCCGCACTCGATCGTCTCGGGCACCTTCTACGTCGCCGTCCCGCCGGGATCGGGCGCGCTCAAGCTCGAAGACCCGCGCCTGCCGATGCTGATGGCGGCGCCCGGCCGCACCGACGATGCGCCCAAACATCTTCACCCCTTCATCTACGCCGAACCCGCTGCCGGCCGCGTGTTCCTGTGGGAAAGCTGGCTGCGGCATGAGGTGATGCCCAACGCGGGAAAAAAGGATCGCATCAGCATCAGCTTTAACTATCGCTGACGCGTCCTATATCACCGTCGTCATTGCGAGCGAAGCGAAGCAATCTCCAGCCATCGGCCTTGCGCAACACCGATAGCTGGAGATTGCGTCGTCGCTTCGCTCCTCGCAATGACGGAAGCCCAACGGAGCCCTGCATATGACCGCGACCTACGACGCCGACCTCCAGCTCTTCATCGACGGCGCCTGGCGGAGCGGCGAGGGGCGCGACGAGCGGCCGGTGTTCAACCCCGCGACCGCCGGCACGATCGCCGAACTCCCCGTCGCGACCGCCGCCGACCTCGACGAAGCGCTCGCCGCTGCGGCGCGCGGCTGGCCCGTCTGGCGCGCGAAGACGCCCGACGAGCGCGCCGCGTTGATGCACAAGGCCGCGGGCATCATCCGCGAACGCGTCGATCATATCGCGACCCTGCTGACGCTCGAACAGGGCAAGCCGATCGGCGAGGCGCGCGGCGAAGTGCTGTCGGCCGCGGGACTGTTCGACTATTTCGCCGAACAGGGCAAACGCATCGAGGGCCGCGTGCTCCAGCGTCCGCTCGGCCAGCGCGCGATGGTCACCAAGCATCCGGTCGGCCCCGTCGCGGGCTTCAGCCCGTGGAACTTTCCGGTCAATCTGATGGTCAAGAAGATCGCCCCCGCGCTCGCCGCGGGCTGCGTCGTGATCGCCAAGGCGCCCGAGGAAACCCCCGGCTGCACCAGCGCGATCATGCGCTGCATCGCCGACGCGGGCATTCCCGGCGACGTCGTCCAGCTCGTCTATGGCGACCCCGACATGATCAGCCGCCATCTGCTCGCCAGCCCGGTGATCCGCAAGGTCAGCTTCACCGGGTCGACCGCGGTCGGCAAGCATCTGATGAAGCTCGCCGCCGACGGCGTGAAGCGCATCACGATGGAGCTGGGCGGCCACGCGCCGGTGCTGATCTTCGACGATTGCGACCTCGAAGCCACGCTCGACAAGGTCGTGTGGCAGAAGTTCCGCAACGCAGGTCAGGTCTGCATCTCGCCGACGCGTTTCTACGTCCAGCAGGGCATCTACGACGCCTTCGTGAAGGGCTTCGCCGAGCGCACGGCCAAGGTGAAGATCGGCAGCGGCCTCGACGCCGACACGCAGATGGGCCCGCTCGCCAACGCGCGCCGCATCCCCGCGCTCGAAGCGCTTGTCGCCGATGCCAAGGCCAAGGGCGCGCGCGTGATCGCGGGCGGCGAGGCGACCGGTAACGGCTATTTCTTCCAGCCGACTGCGATCGCCGACGTGCCGATCGACGCCGCCGCGATGGTGAGCGAGCCCTTCGGCCCGATGGCGCTCATCCGTCCTTTCGGAACCGAGGAAGAGGCGCTCGAACAGGCGAACCGCTTGCCCTTCGGCCTCGCGTCCTTCGCCTTCACCGAGAACGGCCGCCGCATCAACCGCATCGTGGATAGCATCGAAAGCGGCATGGTCGGGGTGAATGCCTTCGCCATCTCGACGCTCGACGCACCGTTCGGCGGCATCAAGGAATCGGGCTTCGGCAGCGAGAGCGGGCCCGAAGGCCTCGACGGCTATCTCGTCACCAAGGCGGTGCATATTTATTGAGGGACGTCGGTCCTTCTTTTTCCTCGTCACCCCGGACTTGATCCGGGGTCCCGCTTGAAATCGAAGTCAGCCCGCGCATCAAAAGAGCGGGATCCCGGGTCAAGCCCGGGATGACGGAATGGGGCGTTCAGTCCCGTTCCAACTGCACGAAATCGCGCCCCAGCGGCGCCAGATGCGCGCCGCCGTCGACGAAGATCGTCTGCCCGGTCACCGCCTCGGCGCGGGCGAGATACACGACGGCATCGGCAATCTGCGCCGGCGTCGGCAGCGCCTCCAGCGGCATGCGCTTCGCCAGCCGCCCGACCTGCGCGTCCGAATAATCGTCGGTCGCGATCGTCAACCCCGGTGCGACCGCATTGACCCGCGCCCGCGCTCCGAATGCCACCGCCAGCGTCGCCGTCGCTTGCCACAGCGCCGATTTCGACAGGCTGTAGGCGATCTGGTCGGGCACCGGGTGGACGACGCGCTGGTCGACGATATTGACGATCGCGGGACGCTTGTCGTGGCTCGCCGCGACGAGCGCCTTCGCCAGCATCACCGGCGCGGACAGGTTGATCTGCATCATTCCGGCGAGCGTCGCAGCCGACAGGTCCTGCCATTCGCCCTCGGCGAACAGCGCCGCATTGTTGACCAGCAGGTCGGGCGCGCGCCCGAAACTCTCCGCCACCGCCGGGACCAGCGCATCGACCGCGGCCGGATCGGCAAGGTCGGCGGCGAAGCGGCGGCTGTCGGCGCCCGTCTCCGCCAACGCCTCCGCGAGCACGGCGTCGGCGTCGCCGCCGCTGTGATGGTGCAGCGCCAGCGCATAGCCCTCGCGCGCGAGCCGCGCCGAGATCGCGGCGCCGACGCGGTGCAGTCCGCCCGTCACTAGCGCCAGCTTCTGCGTCATTTGCGATTGCGCCGCATCGTGATGCCGATCTGCTCGCCCTCTTCGGCGATCGCCAGCTTGACGATCTTCACCTCGACCGCCTCGACCTTCTCGTCCTGCAGGAACAAGGTGTCGATGATATGGTCGGCGACGCTTTCGATCAGCACGAAATGGACGTCCTTGGGGATGCCCTCGGTCGCCGCGAATTTGAGGTGCATGTAATTTTTCGAGCGGCTGAGCGGCGTCGTCGGATCATAATGATCGGCCATCGCCAGCTTCGCGCGTACCGAGATGCGCAGCGGCTGCGGCAGGTGCGTTTCTTCGGAATAGATGCCGGTCAGCACATCGACGGTCAGCCCGTCCACCTCCAGCCACAATGTATCGGTCACAAGAAATTCCTGTCCGTCGGGGGCGACATTCGGCTTTGCAACCGCGCCCCCGGTCCCTAAAGCGCCGCCGCATTAGCGAAAGGGTGCGCGTTGGTCGAGTTACTTCCATTGTCCGACATCGAGCCGCAGGCGGTCGAGGCGCTCCTCGACGCCGCGTTCGGGACGGATCGCTTTGGACGAACCGCCTACCGCATCCGCCAGGGCGTGGACGCGGTGCCGGCGCTGAGCTTCGCGCTCGTCGAGGATGGCGCGCTGATCGGGACGATCCAGTGCTGGCCGGTCGCGCACCGCGCCGCCGACGGCACCGCGACGCCGCTGGTGATGGTCGGCCCCGTTGCGGTGCGCCCCGATATCCAGCGCGGCGGCCACGGCCGCGCGCTGATGGCGCATATGCTCGAGGCCGCCGAGACGCAGGCCGACAGCGCGCTGATGATGATCGGCGATCCCGAATATTATGGCCGCTTCTTCGGTTTCACTGCTGACGCGACCGGCGAATGGGACTTGCCCGGCCCGTACGAGAAGCGCCGCCTGCTCGCGCGCGCCGTGAACGGGCATGGCTTGCCGACAGGCGCCGGGATGATCGGGCCGCGCTAGCGGACCGGAAAAACCGCTGTCCTACATTATCCGCGCGGCATAGCCTTGCCGGATGCTCGCTGTCCGCCACGCCAACACGCGATTTGCGAATGAAGTTACGCAGTTTTCTGCGGTTTCATGTCCCGTGGCGGACTTTTTCCATCGTCACCCCGGACTTGATCCGGGGTCCAGCTTTTCACCGTCGCCGAGCGGGACCCCGGATCGAGCCCGGGGTGACGAAAAATCACGGGCAAGGCGAATCGCGAGTGAAGTTGCGCAGTTTTCCGATGGTCTCTGCCACCGGACATCGCGCACCCCTCGGCTCGGTGTGCCTTTACTTGCGCAGCCACATTCCTATGTCGGACGGATGGTCACCCCCGCGCCCTCGCTTCCCGGGAACTTCTCGCAACTTTCGCTGGCCGAGGCGGCCGAGCTGCTCGCGGCGCGCAAGCTGCCGCCCGTCGAAAGCTGGTATCCGACGCGCGAGGGCGACAGCTTCATGGAGATTCGCGGCGACGGCAGCTGGTTTCACGAGGGCGGCCGCATCAATCGCCCCGCGATGGTGAAGCTTTTCTCGACGATCCTCCGCCGCGAGCCCGACGGCAGCCATGTTCTCGTCACGCCGGCCGAGAAGCTGGCGATCGCGGTCGAGGATACGCCTTTCCGCGCCGTCGAGATGAAGAGCGAAGGCGAGG
The DNA here is from genome assembly GCA_013821905.1 of Sphingopyxis sp. Classification (GTDB taxonomy): domain Bacteria; phylum Pseudomonadota; class Alphaproteobacteria; order Sphingomonadales; family Sphingomonadaceae; genus Sphingopyxis. The sequence goes on from PNJO01000098.1 coordinate 9,694, forward strand.
GCGAAGCGCGCAGGCTCGTCTTTCGCCTCGACACCGACGACCTCGTCATGGCCGGTCCCGACCACCCGCTGCGTTTTGGCGGCGACGCCGACAATCCCGACCCGCGCCTCCACGTCCGCGGCGCCATCGGCAACGGGCTCGAAGCGCGGATCGACCGCGCGCTCTATTACGAGATTGTCGAAATGGCTTTGGCCGAGGCAGGCGACCCGCCCGCGATCTGGTCGAACGGCGCGCGCTTTCCGCTGGTGGACGCCTGATGCTTTCCGACAAGCTGCGCGATGCGCTGGGAAATCTGCTTCCCGACGCGGGGTCGGACGAGGGCTATCTGCTCCACGGCCAGTCGCTCCGCGACGCCGCGGTGTTGATCGCCTTCACCGACCGGCCCGACCCGGGCGTGATCCTGACCCAGCGCCCGCAATGGCTGCGCAGCCATGCGGGGCAGGTCGCCTTTCCGGGCGGCAAGATCGACCCCGGCGACCGCGACGCGGTCGACGCCGCGCTGCGCGAGGCAGAGGAAGAAATCGGCTTGAGCCGCCGCGACGTGATGATCGCGGGAACGACCGACGCCTATCGTTCGGGCAGCGGCTATCACATCACGCCCGTCCTCGGCGTGATTCCGCCCGATCTGCCGCTCGACCCCAATCCCGACGAGGTCGACGCCTGGTTCGAGGTGCCGCTCGACATATTGTTCGACCCCGGCAATTATGCGTTGCACCATGCGAACTGGCAGGGGCAGGACCGCCATTATTACGACATGGACTGGCAGGGGCGGCGGATCTGGGGCGTGACGGCGGATATCATCATCAATCTGGCGCGGCGGCTGCCGCCGGGGTGGCACCGCTGATATGGGGGTGACGCAGCTTCCCGATGCCGAATGGCGCGGCCGGGCGGGGCTGCGCCGGATCGTTGCCGCGCTCGCGGCGGACGGCGGCGCGGTCAGGGTGGTCGGCGGCGCGGTGCGCGACACGCTGCTCGGTCTGCCCGTGGCCGATATCGACCTCGCGACCCCGCTGCTCCCCGATGCGGTCACGCGGCGGCTGGAGGCGGCGGGGGTCAAGGTTATCCCGACCGGCATCGCGCACGGCACCGTCACCGCGATCGCCAGCGGCGATCATCACGAGATCACGACGCTGCGCCGCGACGTGGAGACCGACGGCCGCCGCGCGACGATCGCCTTCGCCGACGACTGGCGCGAGGATGCGGCGCGCCGCGATTTCACGATCAACGCGCTCTACGCCGACCCGGACAGCGGCGCGGTCGACGATTATTTCGGCGGCATCGCCGATCTGGGCGCGGGCCGCGTGCGCTTCATCGGCGACGCGGCGACGCGCATCGCCGAGGATCATT
>PNJO01000099.1 GCA_013821905.1 Sphingopyxis sp.
TTTTCCCGCTTCCTCGCATTCTGTCCCTGTCGCTCTGACAAGGGCTCGCCGAACGGCGCGGCGACGGGGTCGCAACCCGCTTTGCCATTCTGCTAGGCGATCTCAAATATTTGAGTTACCACAGCTATGCCTGCAACGTCAGGCGTCACAATGATCGTAGGGGGTCAATGTCATGGACTTTATTATCGCAATTATCATGGGTGGCGTCATCGGCTGGCTCGCCAGCATCGTGATGCGCACCGACGCACAGCAGGGTATTTTCCTGAACATCATCGTCGGCTGTATCGGGTCGATCCTCGGCCGCTTCCTGTTCGGGCGCTTCCTCGGCGGCGGCCATTTGCGTGGTGACGCCTTCGACCCGATGACGTTGCTGACCGCATTCCTCGGCGCGATCATCCTGCTTGCCATCGTCAATCTGGTCCGGCGCGGAAGCGTCCGCTGATCCTGACCGGTTGACTGCCGGACCTTGTCCGGCTTGGAAAGGGCGGCCGCCGCAAGGCGCGCCGCCCTTTTTCATGCGCTGTGCGCCGGAATGCCGCGACGCGCCCGATTGGCGCTCTCCCGTTCTGCTCTCCCCATTTGTTCCCCTCTTGCAAGCGGTGATTTAATTAGGTAATACACCTTCGAGGATTGCCCCGTCGTCCGGGCTGGCGTGTGCTGCGACCGGACGATGCCGGGCCGGCCGGAACTGACGGCGAAGAGGGGTTTGGGTGTGAACTACGAACGGAAAGTGGATTCGATGGACAGCCTGGCGGGGACGCAAAGCTATTACGAGGATGCGGACAACCGCCGCAAGCGGTCGCGACTCATCATCGCGCTGGTGCTGATCGTGCTGGCGCTCGCGGCCGCCTATTTCGCCTTTACCTCGGGCAAGGGCGATGGCGCCGCCACGGCGGGCGCCGCCGCAGGCGGACCGGGGGGCGAGAGCATCCCGAACATCACCGTCATGGTCCCCGGCCGCGTGTCGGTGCAGGCGACGATTGCCGCCAACGGCACGATCGCCGCGCGCCGCGAGATGCCGGTCGGCGTCGCGGGCGAGGGCGGGCAGGTCGTTCGCGTCCTTGTCGAACCCGGCCAGTGGGTCGGCGCGGGGCAGACGCTCGCGGTCATCGACCGCGCCGTCCAGACGCAGCAGACCGCCGGTCTCGCTGCCCAGATCCGCGTCGCGCAGGCCGACGCCAATCTCGCGCAGGCCGAACTCGAACGCGCCGAAACGCTGGTCGGGCGCGGCTTCATCTCGAAGGCCGACATGGACCGCAAGCGCGCGACCCGCGATGCCGCCAACGCGCGTGTCCGCGTCGCGCAGGCCCAGCATGCCGAGGCGGTCGCCCGCACCGGCCGTCTCAACATCGTCGCGCCCGAAGCGGGGCTGGTGCTGACGCGCCAGGTCGAACCCGGCCAGGTGGTCGGCGCGGGCAGCGGCGTGCTGTTCCGCATGGCGAAGGGCGGCGAGATGGAAATGCTGGCGCAGCTTTCGGAAGCCGATCTGCAGCGCGTTCCCGTCGGCACGCGCGCGACGGTGACGCCGGTCGGCACGACGCTCAGCATCGCGGGACAGGTGTGGCAGCAGTCGCCGGTGATCAACATGGACACGCGCCAGGGCACGGTGCGCATCGCAATCCCGTACAGCACGGCGCTGCGTCCCGGCGGCTTCGCCGATGCGCGGCTGGTCGCGGGCACGGCCGAAGCGCCGCTGCTTCCCGAAAGCGCGGTGCAGAGCGGGCCCGAGGGCAATTATGTGCTGATCGTCGGCAAGGACAACAAGATCGCGCGTCTGCCGGTCAAGGTCGGCGAAGTCAGCGACCGCGGCGTGTCGATTGCGTCGGGGCTGACCGGCAACGAGCGCGTCGTCGTGCTCGCGGGCGCCTTCCTCAACGTCGGCGACACGGTGAAACCCGTGCTGCAGAAGACATCGCAATAATCGGCTGACCTTCCGATCGCATCCAGCGCAAGGGCGTTTGAATCATGAGTTTTCGCAACATCTCCGCCTGGTGCATCCGCAATCCGGTACCGCCGATCGTCCTGTTCATCCTGCTGCTGCTCGCGGGCGTTGTCAGCTTCAACCGGATGGACGTCAACGACAATCCCGACGTCGAATTTCCGGCGGTGCAGGTGATCGTCGTGCAGCCGGGCGCCGCGCCGACCGAACTCGAGACGCAGGTCACCCAACGCGTCGAGGCCGCGGTGCGCGGCGTCAGCGGGGTCGACGAAATGTCCTCCTACGTCAGCGAGGGCAACAGCCGGACGATGGTACAGTTCGCGATCGGCACGCCGATCGACCGCGCCTATAACGACGTCAACCAGGCGATTTCGCAGATCCGCAGCGACCTGCCCGACGGCATCCTCGAACCGCAGGTCGTGCGCGTCGACATCGCGGGCGGCCCGATCACCTATTTTGCGGTCGAGGCGACCGACATGACGCTCGAGCAGCTGTCGTGGTTCGTCGACAACACGGTCGCCAAAGACCTGCTGTCGATCCCGGGGATGAGCCAGGTGCGCCGCTCGGGCGGCGTCGACCGCGAGATTCGCGTCATCCTCGATCCTGCGCGGATGCAGAGCTATGGCCTGACTGCGAGCCAGGTGAACCAGCAGCTGCGGCAGGTGAACGTCAACGCCGCGGGCGGGCGCACCGAGATCGCGGGTTCGGAGCAGGCGGTGCGCGTGCTCGGCAACGCCGCCAATGCCTTCCAGCTCGGCGAGACGCGCATCTCGATCGGCAACGGCCGCACGATCCGCCTCGCCGACGTCGCGAAGGTCACCGACGGCTATGCCGAACAGCGCAACCTTGCGAAGATCCGCGGCAAGCAGGTGCTGAGCTTCTCGATCGAAAAGGCGAAGGGCGCCTCCGACGTCACCGTCCACGACGAGACGATGAAGAAGCTCGAGGAGATCAAGAAGAACAACCCCAAGGTCGACTTCAAGATTCTCTTCACGCGCACCGAATATACGAAGGAGCAGTATCGCAGCTCGATGGCCGCGATGATCGAGGGCGCGGTGCTCGCGGTCGTCGTCGTCTTCCTGTTCCTGCGCGACTGGCGCGCGACTTTGATCTCGGCGCTCGCGATCCCGCTGTCGGCGATCCCGACCTTCTGGTTCATGGAACTGATGGGCTTCTCGCTCAACGGCCTGTCGCTGCTCGCCTTGAGCCTGGTGGCCGGCGTGCTCGTCGACGATGCGATCGTGGAGATCGAGAATATCGTCCGACATATGCGCATGGGCAAGACCGCCTATCAGGCATCGATCGACGCCGCCGACGAAATCGGCCTCGCGGTCGTCGCGACGACGATGTCGATCGTCGCGGTGTTCCTGCCCGTCGCGCTGATGCCGGGCGTCTCGGGCCAGTTCTTCATCCAGTTCGGCATGACCGTCGTTTTCGCGGTGCTCGTCAGCCTGGCGGTCGCGCGCATGATCACGCCGATGATCGCCGCCTATTTCCTGTCGGCGCAGGGCGAGCAGGACCATGCCTCGGGACCGTGGGTCGACCGCTACGAACGGCTGCTCGGCTGGACGCTCGACAGCAGCAAGCAAAAGGCGAAGCGCGGGGGCTATGAACCGGTCGCGACGCGCCCGGCCTTTCTGAGCGTGCCGCTCGGTGTGGCGGCGCTGACGCTCCTGTTCATGGTGGTGAGCTATTTCCGGCCCGTGCCGACGGGACAGGACGCGCCTAATCCCGCGGTTCACTTCCTGCTCGCTACGCCGGTCAGCACGGTGATCGCCTTCCTCGTCGTCAGCCTGCTGGTGATCCTGATCGGCGCGCTCGCCTATGCGATGGGGATGCGTCAATGGGCCTTCACCTATTGGGCGCGCTACATGGTGCAGCGCGCCTGGGCGCGGCTCCACGACCATCGCGTCTGGATCGTCGGGATCGGCGTGCTCGCCTTCCTGTCGAGCATCGGCCTGTTCATCGTCCTCCCGAAGCAGTTCCAGCCGACGATCAACAGCGATTACAGCCAGGTCCGCTACGAACTGCCGCCGGGTTCGACGCTCGGTCAGAGCGAGACGATCGCCAACCAGATCAACGACATTCTGAGCACGAACAAGACCGTCGAAAACGCCTTTTACGACGTCAATGTGGGCGGCGGTTCGGTCTATATCACGCTGAAGAAGGACCGCGAGACGAGCAGCGTCGATTGGGAGCGCGGGCTCCAGCCCAAGATGGCGGCGATCCCCGATGCGCGCGTCTCGTTCCAGAGCCAGTCGGGCGGTTTTTCGGGCCGCGACATCACCTTCATCATCGGCGGCGACGATCCGGTCGCGCTCGACCGTCATGCACGTCTGATCGTGAAGCAGATGGAGGGGCTGAAGGAACTGCGCGCGGCGCGGATCGAGGGCGACATTCCGCGGCCCGAAATCATCGTCAATCCGCGGATGGATCTCGCCGCCGAACTCGGCGTGACCACCGCGGCGCTCAGCCAGACGATCCGCATCGCGACGCTCGGCGACATCGACCAGAATGCCGCGAAATTCTCGCTCTCCGATCGCCAGATCCCGATCCGCGTGCTGCTGTCGGAGGATTCGCGGCGCAGCCTTGCGACGATCGAGAATCTGCCGGTGCCGACGGCGCGCGGGACCACCGTGCCGCTGAAATCGGTCGCCGAAATCGGCTTCGGTGCCGGCCCGACCGAACTTCGCCGCTACAACCAGACGCGGCGCATCGTGATCGGCGCCGACCTCGCGCCGGGGCTCGTGACCGGCGATGCGCAGACGAAGATCGACCAGTTGCCGGCGATCAAGAATATGCCGCAGGGCATCCGCAAGGTGATCCAGGGCGACGCCAAGTGGCAGGCCGAGATGATGAACAATTTCCTCGTCGCGGTCGTCGCCGGGCTGCTGCTCGTCTTCGCGACGCTGGTGCTGCTCTATCGCCGCTTCCTGTCGCCGCTGGTCAACATGTCGTCGCTGCTGCTCGCGCCGCTCGGCGGGCTGCTCGGCCTCGCGATCACCGGCATGGAAATTTCGATGCCCGTGTTCATCGGCCTGCTCATGCTGCTCGGCATCGTCGCGAAAAACTCGATCCTGCTCGTCGATTTCGCGATCGAGGAAATGGACAAGGGCATCGGCAAGACTGCGGCGCTGATGGATGCAGGGCGCAAGCGCGCGCAGCCGATCGTGATGACGACGGTCGCGATGGTCGCGGGCATGGTGCCGACCGCGCTGTCGCTGTCGGGCGACGGCGCATGGCGCGCGCCGATGGGCGTGGTGGTGATCGGCGGCCTCGTGCTGTCGACCTTGCTCACGCTGCTGATCGTGCCCGCGGGCTTCAGCCTGGCCGACAGTCTCGAAAAACGTCTCGGCGGCTTCTTCTCGCGCAACCTGCTGACCTACAGGGCGGGCGACGACGGAAAGCCGCACGCCGACGCGGAAGCGGCGCCGCATCCCGCCGAGTGATCCGGCGCGGCCGCGCGCCGCGCCGGTTGCAACCTTTGTTCGCCTTCGCCATTGAGTCGGCATGAGCGATAGCGTTTCAACCCGGACCGGTACCGGACGCGCCCACCCCTCCCAGATCAATCGGGGGGTGGGCGTTGCCGTTCCGACGGGCGGCCTCAACATCCGCGTCGTCGCGACCGGAATGCTGGTGGTGATGGCGATCGTCTTCGTCAGCGCCAAATATTTCCAGGACGTGCATCCCGCGGTCGGCTTCGTCCGCGCCTTTGCCGAGGCCGCGATGGTCGGCGGACTCGCCGACTGGTTCGCGGTCACCGCGCTGTTCCGCCACCCGCTCGGCCTGCCGATCCCGCACACGGCGATCGTGCCGCGCAACAAGAACCGTATCGGCGATACGCTCGCGCGCTTCCTGCTCACCAATTTCCTGCTGCCGCGCCTGATCGCGCGCAAGATGCAGACGCTCGATGTCGCGGGCGCGGTCGGCGCCTTTCTCGCCCAGCCGGCCGAGGGTGGCGGGCGGCTGAAGCTCGGGGCGTCGCGGATCATCGCCGACGCGCTTGGCGCGCTCGACCAGCAAAGGCTCGGCGGCATGGTCAAGTCGGCGATCGCCGACCGGCTGCGCGAACTCGACGTCGCGCCGCTGCTCGGCCAGGCGCTGCAGGCCGCGCTCGCCGAGGGGCGGCATCAGCCGCTTCTGGATGCGATGGTCAAATGGGGATCGAAGACGCTCGAACTCAACGAGCATCTGATTCACCAGATGGTGCACGACAATTCGAACGCGATCGTGCGCTTCACCGGGCTCGACGAGAGCATCTCGAACCGCATCGTCGCGGGGCTGTCGAAGCTGCTCAGCGAAATGGCGGTCGACGAGACGCATCCGCTGCGCATCCGCGTCGAGGAAGGGCTCGCCAAGATGGCGCAGGACCTCCAGACCGATCCCGAAGTGCAGGCGAAGGTCGCGCGGGTGCGCGACGAGCTGCTCGAAAACAAGGCGGTCAAGCGCTGGCTCGACGGCTTGTGGGAACAGGGCCGCAGCGCGCTTCTGAAAGCTGCGCGCGATCCCGAAACCATGCTCGCGGGCCGCATCGGCGAACTCGTTACCCAGTTCGGCGCGATGCTGGGCGAGGATGCGCATATCAAGCGCACGCTCAACCGCTACGCGCGCCGCGCCGTGGTCGGCATGGTCGACAGCTATGGCGAGACCGCGCTCAAGCTCGTCTCCGACACGATCCGGGGCTGGGATGCGAAGACGATCACCGACCGGCTGGAAAATGCGGTCGGCGACGACCTGCAATATATCCGTATCAACGGCACGCTGGTCGGCGGGCTCGTCGGCGTGCTGATCCACGCGGTCGATGTGCTGATCTAAAATACGTCGCCCCCGCGCAGGCGGGGGCCGCTATCGATGCAGCGGAAGGTCTCCAGCGGACCCCGCCTGCGCGGGGGCGACGCAGGCGGCCAGCCCCTCGCGAAACGTCGGATAGCGCGGCGCCCACCCCAACAGCCGTTTCGCCTTGCCGTTCGCGACGCGGCGGTTTTCGGCATAGAAGGCGCGCGCGGCGGGCGACAGGCCGGCTTCGTCCGGCGATTGCAACGGCGGCAGCCGCGCGCCGAGCATCGCGCAGCCCCATTCGACGAGGCGGTTCTGGTGACAGGGCTCGTCGTCGGCGAGGTTATAGACGCCCGCCGGTCCCCGGAACGATGCCATGACGCCGCCCGCGATATCGTCGACATGGACGCGGCTGAAGACCTGGCCGGGCCGGTCGATCCGGTGCGCGCGGCCTTCGCGGATGCGGTCGAGGATCGAGCGGCCGGGGCCATAGATGCCGGGCAGGCGAAAGATGCGCATGTCGCCGCGCAGCGCCTGCCACGCCGCGTCGGCGGCATTGCGGTCGGCGCGGCGGCCCTTGACCGGGGCGCTCTCGTCGACCCACGCGCCGCCGGCGTCGCCATAGACGCCGGTCGACGAGAGATAGCCGGTCCATCCGGCGGGCGCGACGGCGATCGCCTGGCCGTAGCGCGCGAGCACCGGATCGGCGCCCTCGACCGGCGGGACCGACGACAGGATATGCGTCGCCCCGCGCAGCGCGACGAGCACCGCCATCTCGTCGGCGAAGGCGATGCTGTCGCCGCGCCCGTCCCGCGTCGTGCCGATCACCTCCCACCCGCGCGCGCGGAGGCGTCCGGCGAGGTGGCTCGCCGCATAGCCCATTCCGAAAATCAGCATCTGCGTCATCGCAGCGCTTATTGCGCGTCCGCCGCGCTGTGCCTAGATCGATCGCATGACCGACGCCTCTTCCACGCCCGCCATCCCCGTCACCATCCACCGCGGCGACTATCGTCCGCCCGAGTGGCAGATCCCCGACATCGCGCTCGATTTCGCGCTCGGCATCGACGCGACGAAGGTCGGCGCGGCGCTCTCGGTGGTGCGTCATGCCGATGCGCCGGTGCCGCTCACGCTGCGCGGCGACGGGCTGACCCCTGCGGCGGTGCGCGTCGACGGCGAGGGCTGGAACGACTGGCGGATGGAGGGGCCCGACCTGATCGTCGATCTCGGCGACCGGACCGAAGCGACGGTCGAGGTCGACACGATCATCAATCCGGCGACGAATACGCAGCTCATGGGGCTCTACGCATCGAATTCGATGCTCTGCACCCAGTGCGAGGCCGAGGGTTTCCGCCGCATCACCTTCCACCCCGACCGCCCCGATGTGCTCAGCCGCTACAAGGTGCGGATGGCGGGCAACAAGGCGCTGTTCCCGATCCTGCTGTCGAACGGCAATTGCGTCGCCGAGGGTGAGGAAGGCAGCGACCATTGGGCGCTGTGGGAAGACCCCTGGCCGAAACCTTCCTATCTGTTCGCGCTCGTCGCGGGCAACCTCGTCGTCAACCGCGACGAATTCGTCACCATGTCGGGGCGCAAGGTCGAACTCGGCATCTGGGTGCGCGAAGGTGACCTCGATCGCACCGGCCACGCGATGCAGGCGCTCAAGAACAGCATGGCGTGGGACGAGCGCGTCTATGGCCGCGAATATGATCTCGACCTGTTCAACATCGTCGCGGTCAGCGATTTCAACATGGGGGCGATGGAGAACAAGGGCCTCAACATCTTCAACACCCGCTACATCCTCGCCGACCCCGATACCGCGACCGACCTCGATTATGACGGCGTCGAGGGCGTCGTCGCGCACGAATATTTCCACAACTGGTCGGGCAACCGCGTTACCTGTCGCGACTGGTTCCAGCTCAGCCTGAAGGAAGGCTTCACCGTCTTTCGCGACCAGAGCTTCTCGGCCGATATGGGATCGCCGCCGGTCAAGCGGATCGAGGATGTGCGCCTGCTCCGCGCCGCGCAGTTCCCCGAGGATGCCGGGCCGCTCGCGCACCCGATCCGTCCCGATAGCTATCAGGAAATCAGCAACTTCTACACCGCGACCGTCTATAACAAGGGCGCCGAGATCATCCGCATGATGGCGACGCTGCTCGGCCCCGAACGCTTTCGCAGGGGCACCGACCTCTATTTCGACCGCCACGACGGCGAGGCCGCGACCTGCGAGGATTTCGTCCGCGCGATGGAGGAGGGCGGGGCGATCGACCTCTCGCAGTTCCGCCGCTGGTACGAACAGGCGGGAACGCCGCGCCTGTCGCTGTCGCTCGTCGAGGACGGCGGCGAATGGGCGCTCGATGTCGTGCAGACGGTGCCGCCGACGCCGGGGCAGCCCGACAAGCAGCCGATGATGATGCCGCTGCGCCTCGCCGCCTTCGCGACGGACGGGAGCGGCGGCGCGCTGCCCGACACGCTGGTCACCCTGACCGGCGCACAGCAGCGCATTCCGCTCGGCAGGTTCGCCTCGCGGCCGGCGCTGTCGGTCAACCGCGGCTTTTCGGCGCCGGTGATCGTCGATTTCGAGCGCGCGCCGGGCGAACTCGCCTGGCTGGCGGCGCACGACGACGATCCTTTCGCGCGCTACGAGGCGTTGCAGCAGCTGATGCTCGACACGCTCGTCGCGGCGGTATCGGGCGAGCGGACCGACCCGCAGGCGGTGATCGACGCGGTCGCGCAGACGCTGACGGGGCGCAGCGGCGATCCCGCCTTCGTCGCCGAGGCGGTGCTGTTGCCCAGCGAGGCCTTCATCGGCGACCAGATGGTCGTCGTCGATCCCGACGCGATCCGCCGCGAGCGCTCGGCGCTGCAGGCGGCGATCGGCCGCGCGCTCGAAAGCGACTGGCGCGCGATCCTCGCCGAGGTCGCGCCGCCCGCGACGATCCTGTCGCGCAAGGCAAAGGGCGGCCGCCGCCTGCGCGGCGTCGCGCTCGCCTATCTGGCGGCGACGGGGGTTGCCGATGTGCCCGCGCTGGCGTTCGGCATCTTCTCCGGCGCCGACGGCATGACCGAACGACAGGCGGCGCTCGCGACGCTGGCGCATGGCGACAGCGACGAACGCGTGGCGGCGCTCGACATCTTCTACCAGCGTTATCGCGACAATCCGCTCGTGCTCGACAAATGGTTCCAGGTGCAGGCCTGGTCGCTGCGCCCCGATACGGTCGATACGGTGCGCGCGCTGTCGCGGCATCCCGACTTCACGCTGGCGAACCCCAACCGCGTGCGCTCGCTCTATGGCGCCCTGACGGGCAATCAGGCGGCTTTCCATCAGGCCGACGGCGCGGGCTACAGGCTGATCGCCGATCTCGTCATCGCGCTCGACCCGAAGAATCCGCAGACCGCAGCGCGCATGATCCCGCCGCTCGGCCGCTGGAAGCGCTTCGACGAGGCGCGCGCGGCGATGATGCGCGCCGAACTGGAACGCATCCTCGCGCAACCGGGCCTGTCGCGCGACGTGACCGAGCAGGCGTCGAAGAGTTTGCTGGGGTAAGGGTGGTTCTGGGGTGGGGAGCGGACGATCACTCCCTTCGTCACCCCGGACTTGATCCGGGGTCCATTCACACAGCGCCGGATAAATGGATCCCGGATCAAGTCCGGGATGACGATGAAAGACGCGACGCTTTCAAGCTGCGGGGCTGTTCCTACGCGATCCCCGGCGAAAGCCGGGGCCCATGAAGGGAAGGCCGTGCTCGCCATCCGGGCCCCGGCCTTCGCCGGGGATCACCAACGGACGCTACCGGCCGCTTCCGGCCGTCAGCTGAACCCAACCGACCCCATCATCCCCCCAGCCAGCCCGCGACGTCGACCGCGACCTTGTTCGCGGCGCGGGTCAGCGCTTCGCCGACGGGCTTGGCCTCGACCTTGCCGCCGATCGCCTCGCGCACCTCGAAGCGGCGCTGGGTGACGGTCTTGCCGCCCGCCGCGACGAGCATCGCCTGAAACACCACGACCGCTTCGTTCGAACGCGCGTCGACGCCGAATTCCATCAGCTGTCCCGCAAGCTGCTCGCCGGGCGCGGTCAGATATTGCCCCTCGTCGAGCACGACGCGGCTTGAGCGGGCGGCGACGGTTTCGGACACGAGCCGCTGGAA
>PNJO01000100.1 GCA_013821905.1 Sphingopyxis sp.
CCAGCCTGGTGCCGACGACCAGCATCGGCATCGCGGCCTGCTTTCCCGGCGAGGGGCTGTCGCAGCTGCTGGGCCAGGCCGACCAGGCGCTCTACGACGCGAAACGCGCCGGCCGCAACCGCGTGCGCGCCTTCAACCCCGTGCCGGTGCCACTCGCCGCAGGCGCCGGCTGAGCCGCCGTTCCCCGCATATCGCGGACCGAACCCCGCCGGCGCGATCCGCGCCGGGTCAGGGCGGCTCCGGCCGGCCGGCGCGCTCCTTCGCGCGCTGGAGCATCTCGATCCGCTTGATCAGCACCGCGTCGGTCTCCTCCTGCGTGGGGCGCTGTCGCTTGCACTCGGTCGGCCATCTTTCGAAGATCGGGCCGCTGAAATATTCCTCGCGCGACAGGAAGCGGTGCCGCGCCGCCTGGGCAGCACATAGGCTTCGGCCTCCTCGGGCGTCGGATGCACATTCTGCCCGCCCTTCAGGTCGCCGCGCTTGATCAGCAGCCCCAGCAGCGAATCCGACGGCACGATCCGCCGCTCGACCCCCTTGCCGACGCGCAGGATCACCATCTCTCGCCCCTCGACCGCGCGTTCGTAAGCCACCGCCTCCAGCCCGCGCAGCGCCCGCGCGACCGCCTCGCCGCACGCCTTGTCGAACGGCGCGAACAGCGCGCGCGACCGATTGACCGAGGTCCGGCTGACCCCCGCGATCCGCGCCGCATCGGTGATGCACCCCGTCTGCCCCAGCGTCGCGAGGAACACCCGCGTCCGCGCCGCCGTCCACCCGTCGGCCCGCACGGGCAGCCCAGGCATGAAGGGATTGGCGTACTCGCGAACCCCCGACTTGATCCGGCGCCCAGTCCCGCCGCGCGCCTTGCTCCCCTCCCGCTTGCGGGAGGGGGTGGTCGGAGACCCGTGGCTCCGACCACGGGAGGGCCTGTTCCGCTCCTCACTGCCACCCGAAGCAGCCACACCCCCCGATTTCCCCCGCGAACCCCGCGCCACCTTACGCCCCATAGCTCCATCTCCCGAATCAGATTGGAATGAATCGGAATGGTTTTGAACCTATTTGGATAATGTAGGAAAGCGCTATTTTTGTGGCGGGAAGAGCGCGCTTCCGACGATCGTTGCACTAACCGCGCCAACGAGTTGCGCGGCAATGAACATCGGCACGTCGTGCGGCGCTATCCCCGCGAAGGTGTCAGAGAGGCTGCGCGCCACGGTGATCGCCGGATTTGCAAAACTGGTCGATGACGTGAACCAATAGGCGGCGGTGATATACAGCCCGACCGACGCAGCCACGGCCTGCGGCTTGTATTTCACCGTCCCGAGGATCGTCATCACAAGGCCGAAAGTGGCGACGAACTCGCCCATCCACTGGCCCAATCCGGTTCTCGTTTTTGCCGAAAGCTGGAGCGTCGGCAGGTCGAACATCAGATGCGCGACCCACGCGCCCAGGACGCCAAAGGCAAGCTGGGCGGCGACATACGCGCCGGCATCGAACCAAGGCAGTTCGCGCCGCAGCGCAGAGACGAGCGTCACCGCCGGGTTGAAATGCGCGCCCGAAATCGGACCGAGCATCGTAATCAGCACGAACAGCATCGCTCCGGTCGCAATCGTGTTGGCGAGCAAGGCGACGCCGTCATTCCCGCCCGACAGCGCCTGCGCCATGATTCCCGACCCGATGACGCAGGCGAACAGGAAGAACGCGCCAACGCCCTCGGCCGCGATACGCCGCCCGAGCGGCGCGACCTCAGCCAAGCGCCGCCTCCTCGTCGGCAGTCTTGCCGATGGCTCGCAGCCGGTCCGCGAGGCTCAATTCGTCGAGGCTCGCGAGGGGCAGGGCGAGCAACAAATCGATGCGCCGTTTAAGAGCGAGATAGGCCTGCCAGAAGGCTTCGCGCTGCCCGTCGCCTTCGACGGCAGCCGGGTCTTCGATGCCCCAATGCGCCGTGACCGGCTTGCCCGGCCATATCGGGCACATCTCACCGGCGGCATTGTCGCAGACGGTGAAGATGAAATCGAGCGGCGGCGCATCGGAAGCAGCGAACTCGTCCCAGCTCTTCGATCGATAACCCTCCGTCGAATATCCAAGTTCGCCAAGCAGCGCCAATGCGGCCGGATGCACCTCGCCCTTCGGAAAGCTGCCCGCCGAAAAGGCCCGGAAGCGCCCCTCGCCTTCGCGGTTCAATATGGCTTCGGACAGGATCGAACGCGCCGAATTGCCGGTGCAGAGGAAGAGGACGTTGAACGGCCGGGTCATGCCGCACCGATCGACTTGGGAACGCAGCAGGTCGACCCTGCGTCATGGCTGGCCAGTTGGTCGAGGGCAGGGCTCTCGCCATAGGTCGTCGCATCGCCATCGGTGAAGAAGGCTTCCCAGACGATGCCGTCGGGATCGGCGATCCAGCTCTTCTCCGACTTGGCATAGCAGCATGTGGTCCGCCCCTCTTCGAGAACCGGCCCGTCGGCAGCCTTCAAGCGGCCATAAACCTCGCCAAGTTCTTCGATGCTTTCAGCCTGAATGCCGAGATGTTCGACCCCCTTCCGCGCATGATTGCCCGCCGAGATCGCGAAATTGACCCGCGGGTCGTCGAGCATCCATTTGGCATAATCCTCTTTCACGACGGACGGCGCGGCACCGAACATCGTGGAATAGAAGCCGATCGAGGCGTCGAGATTTTCGACGCCGACATGGACATGCAGGCGCTTCATGCGCTTTTCCTTTCCTGTGCGGGGGTTTCACACGCCGCGCCCGCGCCGCAATCGGCGGCACCGGCACAGCAATTTTCCATGAGGTAAGCGACCAGCGCATTCATCGCCGGATAATTGGCGCGATAGATGATCGAGCGATGCTGCCGTTCCTGCAAGACCAGCCCCGCTTCGCGGAGCTGGGCAAGATGGAAGGATAGCGAGCTGTTCGGAACGCCAAGCGTCTCGGCAATCATGCCCGCGGCGAGGCCGCTTTCGCCCGCCTGCACCAGCAGGCGAAACAGCGCCAGGCGATGCTCCTGTGCAAGAGCGCCCAAGGCGGCGATCGCGGCGTCGGCTTTCATCAGCGGATCCTCATTTCGAACAATATCGAAATGTCAGATCGTCCGCTGGACGTCAAGATCATTTTGATAAAGATCGAAATGAAATTGAATCCGCTATTGTTCCCTCCCCGGCCCCTTGCATTTCCTTGGGCCCGGCGTAAGGCGGCGCCAACATAAACCGCGCGTGCGACTCCCGTTGGCCCCGCTCTCCCGCTCCGCCATCGGACAGTCATTCCCCGCCGCGCCAACATGGGGACTGATATCCTATGACCACCACGGGCAACGACACGCTGGGCACCCGTTCGACGCTGAGCGTCGGCGGCAAGAATTACGCTTATTATTCGCTCGACAAGGCCGCGGCGAAGCTCGGCGACGTGTCGCGCCTCCCCTTCTCGATGAAGGTGCTGCTCGAAAACCTGCTGCGCTTCGAGGATGGCGGCTTCACCGTCTCGACCGACGATGTGCAGGCGCTCGTCGACTGGCAGAAGGATCCGCATTCGAACCGCGAAATCCAGTATCGCCCCGCGCGCGTGCTGCTGCAGGATTTCACCGGCGTGCCTTGCGTGGTCGACCTCGCCGCGATGCGCGATGCGATCGCGAAGCTCGGCGGCGACACGTCGAAGATCAACCCGCTCGTCCCCGTCCACCTCGTCATCGACCACTCGGTCATGGTCGACGAATTCGGCACGCCGAAGGCGTTCGAGCAGAATGTCGAGATCGAATATTATCGCAACGGCGAGCGCTACGACTTCCTGAAATGGGGGTCGAAGTCGCTCGACAATTTCAAGGCGGTGCCCCCGGGCACCGGCATCTGCCACCAGGTCAATCTCGAGCATATCGCGCAGGCGGTGTGGTCGAGCGAGGACGGCTCGGGCGAGACGGTCGCCTATCCCGACACCTGCGTCGGCACCGACAGCCATACGACGATGATCAACGGCCTCGGCGTGCTCGGCTGGGGCGTCGGCGGGATCGAGGCCGAGGCCGCGATGCTCGGCCAGCCCGTGTCGATGCTGATTCCCGAGGTCGTCGGCTTCAAATTCACCGGCGCGCTGAAGGAAGGCGTCACCGCGACCGACCTCGTGCTCACCGCGACGCAGATGCTGCGCGCCAAGGGCGTCGTCGGGCGCTTCGTCGAATATTTCGGCCCCGGCCTCGCCTCGCTGTCGCTCGCCGACCGCGCGACGCTCGCCAATATGGCGCCCGAATATGGCGCGACCTGCGGCTTCTTCGGCATCGACAACAAGACGCTCGATTATATGCGCCTGACCGGGCGCAGCGAAGAGAATATCGCGCTGGTCGAAGCCTATGCGAAGGCGCAGGGCCTCTGGATCGTCGAGGGCGCCGCGGACCCGGTGTTCACCGACACGCTCGAACTCGACCTCGGCAGCGTCGTGCCGTCGCTGGCGGGGCCGAAGCGGCCGCAGGACCGCGTCTCGCTTCCCGAGGTCGACGATGTGTTCAACGCCGACATGGCGAACACCTACAAGAAGGCGCAGACGCGCGTTCCCGTCGAGGGCAAGGATTTCGACATCGGCGACGGCGACGTCACCATCGCCGCGATCACCAGCTGCACCAACACGTCGAACCCCGGCGTGCTCGTCGCCGCGGGGCTCGTCGCGAAAAAGGCCGACGCGCTGGGCCTCAAGCCCAAGCCGTGGGTCAAGACCTCGCTCGCCCCGGGGTCGCAGGTCGTCACCGACTATCTTGAGAAGGCCGGGCTGCAGAAGCATCTCGACAATATCGGCTTCAACCTCGTCGGCTATGGCTGCACGACCTGCATCGGCAATTCGGGGCCTTTGGCGGAGCCGATTTCGAAGGCGATCAACGAAAACGGCCTCGTCGCCGCGGCCGTCATCTCGGGCAACCGCAACTTCGAAGGGCGCGTGTCGCCCGACGTGCGCGCGAACTTCCTCGCCTCACCGCCGCTGGTGGTCGCCTATGCGCTGAAGGGCACGGTGATCGAGGATTTCACCACCACGCCGATCGGCACCAGCGAAGACGGCAAAGACGTCTTCCTCAAGGACATCTGGCCGACCAACGAAGAGGTCGCGACCGTCGTCGCGGGCGCGGTGAGCCGCGACATGTTCGAGGCGCGCTACGCCCATGTCTATTCGGGCGACAAGCACTGGCAGGCGATCGAGGTCGAGGGCAGCGAAACCTATCAGTGGCGCGCGGGCTCGACCTATGTCGCCAACCCGCCCTATTTCGAGGGCATGACGATGACCCCGGCGCCGGTCAGCGACATCGTGGGCGCCAAGCCGCTCGCGATCCTCGGCGACAGCATCACGACCGACCACATCAGTCCCGCGGGCTCGATCAAGGCGGACAGCCCGGCCGGAAAATGGCTGATGGAACATCAGGTCAGCAAGGCCGACTTCAACAGCTACGGCAGCCGCCGCGGCCACCACGACGTGATGATGCGCGGCACCTTCGCCAACATCCGCATCAAGAACGAAATGGTCCCCGGCATCGAGGGCGGCATGTCGCGCTACGGCAGCGAGGTCATGCCGATCTACGACGCCGCGATGCGCCACAAGGCCGACGGCACCCCGCTGGTCGTCATCGCGGGCAAGGAATATGGCACCGGCTCGTCGCGCGACTGGGCGGCGAAGGGCACCAACCTGCTCGGCGTCCGCGCGGTGATCGTCGAGAGCTTCGAGCGCATCCACCGCTCGAACCTCGTCGGCATGGGGGTGCTGCCGCTGCAGTTCCTCGAAGGCCAGAGCCGCGAGACGCTGGGCCTGACCGGCGACGACCAGTTCACCATCACCGGCGTCGCGGACCTCAAGCCGCGCCAGACGGTGACGGTGAACGTCACGCGCCCCGACGGTTCGACCTTCGCCTTCGACACGCTCTGCCGCATCGATACCGCGAACGAGGTCGAATATTATATGAACGGCGGCATCCTGCACTATGTGCTGCGCAAGCTTGCGGCCTGACGCCGCATAGAGCTGATGCTATGAGCGCCCGCCCCTTCATCGGGGCGGGCGTTTTCCTTGGGAAAGGAAGCGCATGAGCGCCGAAACCATCGTCATCGAGATCGTCGGCTGGGCAGCCGCAGCGCTGATCCTTGTCGCCTACATCCTGCTCTCGCTCGGCAAGCTCGAGGGGCGCAGCTACATCTATCAGTGGATGAACGTCATCGGCGCGGGCGGCTTCGTGATCAACTCGGGCTATAATGGCGCGATCCCCTCGGCCGCGCTCAACGTCGTGTGGGCCGCGATGGGCCTCTTCACCCTGTGGAGTGTCGCCCGCGCACGCCGCCGCCTGCGCGACAGTGCCTGACGGACGGCTTACGCGCCGATCGTCGGCAGCCCGTCCATGATCGCGGTCAGCGCCAGCGCATTTTCGCGCTCCATCGCGCTGTGCCCGGCATTGGTGACGACATAGGTCGCGGGCTCGGCCCCCGCGCCGCGCAGCGCCTCGACCAGCCGCGACGCCTGCGTCAGCGGGCAGACCTGGTCGAAGCGGCCGTGGACGATATGCACCGGGATCGACGCGAGGATATCGGCGTTGCCGAGCAGATGGCCGGGCTCGATGAACAGGTGGTTCGCAAAATAATGCGCCTCGATCTGCGCGAAGCAGAGCGCGAAATCGGCGTCGCCGAATTTGCCCGTCGCGCCCGATTCGGGGATCATGTTCGAAATCACACCCTCCCATAGCGACCAGGTGAGCGCGGCGTGGAGTTGGCGCTCGCGGTCGGCATCGGTCGCCGGTACCATGTCGAAGATCGCCTTGTACGCCGCCATGACATCGGCGCGCTCGGCGGGCTCCAGCACCGCCAGCAGCGCCGCCCACTCGTCGGGATAATGGATATAGGCGCCGGGCGCGGTCAGCGCATAGGGCGCCTCGGCGAAGGTCGCGGCATTGCCCTGATAGAGATATTCCAGATCCTCGGGCGCGCCGAGGAAGATGCCGCGCAGGATCAGGCTCGCGCAATGCTGCGGAAAGGCGATCGCATAGGCCATGGCGAGCGTGCTGCCCCAACTCCCGCCGAACACATGCATCGCTCCCGCGATACCGAGCGCGTCGCGCAGCTTGTTGATGTCGCCGATCAGGTCGGCGGTCGTGTTCTTGCGCAGCGCGACCGCAGGGCCGGCCGAGGCGACCGTGGGCTCGCTCTTGCCGCAGCCGCGCTGGTCGAACAGGATCACGCGGTAGCGCGCGGGATCGAAGAAGCGCGCCATGTCGGGCGCGCAGGCGCCGCCCGGCCCGCCGTGGAGGAACATCACCGGCTCGCCCGCCGGATTGCCATATTCCTCCCAATAAAGGCGATGGTCGGGATCGCTGTCGACCGCGAGGAGCCCGCTGGCGAGCGGCTTGGCGGCGGGATAGACCCATGCGTCGCCGATCTTGCTCGATGTCTGAAGCCGCGAGAAATCCATCGTCATTTCCCTTCGATCGCCAGCAGTTCGACGGTGAAGAGCAGCGTCGCGCCGCCCGGAATCGGGCCGCGGCCATCTGCGCCATAGGCGAGCATATAGGGAATGGCGAACTCGACCTTGTCGCCCACGCCCATATATTGGACGCCTTCGGTCCAGCCCTTGATGACCCGATTAAGCGGGAAGGTCGCGGGCTCGCCGCGCTTCACCGAACTGTCGAACTCGCTGCCGTCGGTGAAGGTGCCGACATAATGGACGGTCACGCGGTCGGTCGGGCCCGGGCGGATACCGCGGCCGTCGCCCGCCACCCGGCGCCAGCGCAAGCCGCTTGCCATGACGTTCCAGCCTTTGTCGGCGCTGCGCTCGCCCAGCGCCGACATCTGGCGGTTGAGCCAGGCGGTGCCCAGCGGCTGCGCCGGCTCGGCGGGCTGCGCCGCGACCGGTCCGGCAAAAGCCAGGATGGCGGCGGCGGCAAAGGACGATAGCAGGCGCGATGCGATGGCGGACATGATCTCTCCGGGGATAAAAGCGTGCCGCATAGACGCATTTGCGGCCGCGAGCGCAATCCCCCTTTTGCATCGGCGAGCCCCGGGCAGCGACAGGGAGAGAGGAACAAGCCGCACAAATAAATCGGGGCGGCCCTGTATCAGGTACCGCCCCAGTTGGTGGATCCGTCGGGAGAGGGAGAGGACGGATCGGAGATTGGTGTCTTAGGCTTGGGAGATTAGTTCGAAGCCATCCGGGCGCCGGTGTCGGCTTCGGCAACGCCGGCCAGCTTCAGCGCGGCGCGGAACTGCTTGGCGGCAGCGCGTTCATTGCCGGCTTCGCAGAGCTTCTTGCCGGTCGAGACGAAGCGCTTCGCGCTGGCCTGCTTGCTGCCTTCGACGCCGGTGGAGGCGACATGGGCCTGTTCGGCGAGACCGGTGCAGCGATAATCGCCACCCGACTGGGCATAGGCCGGCGAGGTCGAAGCCATCAGACCGGTGAAGGCGAGAGCCGAGGCCGCGACGATCGCGAAGGCCGACGGAAAGCGGCGGAAAGAGGAGAGCTGATAGGACATGGGAGAGACTTCCTTTCGTTTCGTTGTGCAACCTTTTTAGGTGCTGTTGCGCAAATAGATAATCCTCTATAATCTGCAAGTGCCTTGAAGCAGGATTTAACAATCCCCCATGGGGCGCTCGACGGGATCGAAGCTTTCCTCCGCGTCGCGGAGCGACGGAGTTTTTCCGCCGCCGCCGCCGATCTCGGCGTCTCCCCTTCCGCGATCAGCCAGACTATCAAGGCGCTCGAAGCGCGTGTCGGCGCGCCGCTGTTCATGCGCACGACGCGCAGCGTCGGCCTGACGCAGGCGGGGGAAATGTTCCTCGAGCGCGCGGCGCCCGCTTACAGCGGGCTCGCCGATGCCTATGAAGCGGCGCGCAATCTCGGCAACCGGCCTGCGGGGCGCCTGCGCATCAATCTGATGCGCGGCGCGGTGCAGCCGCTGTTCGAGCCGATCATCGCCGGCTTTTGCGAGACCTACCCCGAGATCGAACTCGAGATATATGCCGACGATGCCCTGTCCGACCTCAGCGCCGGGGGCTTCGACGCCGGGGTGCGCATGGGGGAATCGCTCGATGCCGACGTGATCGCGGTGCGGCTGACCGGCCCTTTCCGCTTCGTCGTCGCGGGCACGCCGGCCTATTTCGAGAAATATGGCCGGCCCGAAACGCCCGAGGAGCTGCGAAATCATCGCTGCGTCCGCTTTCGGCTGGCCTCCGGCGCGCTGATGCCCTGGACCTTCGAGAAGGGGAACCGCGAATTCGACGTCGCGGTGACCGGACCGGTGATTGTCAACGACTGGATCGCGGCAACCGTCGCGATGCGCAGCGGGATCGCGATGATCATGACCGCCGAGCCCGTTGCCAAAGCGCTTGTCGAGACCGGCGAAGTCGAGCTGGCGCTCACCGAATATGCCAGCGCGACCTCGGGCCTGTTCCTCTATTATCCCGGCCGCAAGCAGGTGATGCCCAAGCTGCGCGCCTTCATCGACTATGTCCGCGAGTATCTGCCGGACGAAATCGCCGGCTGACCCGCAGCACGATGTTCGACCTGCCGTGCAAACTATTCCCTTTGTCTGGCGCAGAAAAAATGCACTGGTGCCGCCCGTCGTTTCGGGGCAGCAGGTTGTCAACTAAAACAGTTGGGATGATTCCATGATCGATCTGGCGGCTATCGATTTTTCCGCGCTCCTGCCCTTCATCCTCATCGGTTTCGCCGCCCAGCTCGTCGATGGCGCGCTCGGCATGGCCTTTGGCGTCATCTGCAACACGCTGCTCGTCGCAGTCCTCGGCGTGCCGCCCGCCACGGCATCGGCACGAATCCACGTCGTCGAAATCTTCACGACCGGCGCCTCGGGCCTCAGCCACCTGTTCCATCGCAACATCGACTGGCCGCTCTTCTGGCGGCTGCTGATCCCGGGCGTCGTCGGCGGCGTCCTCGGCGCCTATGTGCTCACCTCGCTCCATGCCGATGTCGTGAAGCCGTTCGTGCTCGGCTATCTCGTGCTGATCGGCGTCTGGTTGCTGGTTCGCGGCCTGCTCTATCCGCCCAAGATCCAGAAGCCCAAGGTCGTCGCACCGCTCGCGGTCCTCGGCGGTTTCCTCGATGCCGCGGGCGGTGGCGGGTGGGGGCCCGTGGTCACCTCCAACCTGCTCGTCCAGGGCGGCGAGCCGCGCAAGGTCGTCGGCACCGTCAACAGCGTCGAATTCTTTCTGGCAATTTCGGTGTCGATCGCCTTCATCTGGAACCTCGGTTTCGACGACATTCTCGGGCCGACGCTCGGCCTGATCGTCGGCGGCGTCGCGGCAGCGCCGCTGGGCGCCTTCCTCGCCAAGCGCTTCTCGCCGAAGCTGATGCTGGTGATGGTCGGCGTCATCCTGACGGTGACCAGCCTGTTCGGGCTCTATCGCGCGCTGGCGTGAGGCAGGGGCGGCACGCCGCCGCCCCCTTCGTTCAGTTCGCCGGTTTGGTCACGTCGATCTTTTCGACCCATTCGGGATAGAAGCTCGGTTCGCGCGCCGACCAGCCGGGCGCCGTCGCCGCGGCTTCGCTGATCGACTGGAGCAATATCTTGCGCTTGTCGGGATGGAGGTGCGGCAACGACGCGGCGGCACAGAAAGCGCCGGGCAGCCACGGCCGCGCATGCGCGCCGAGCAACCGCTCGTAGAGGAAGCGGTAGGAAGCGAAGCCCGGCAGCCGGTCCTGCCCGAGGTCGAAGGCCGACACCGCGATCAGCGGCGCCATGAAATGTTCAAGCGCGTCGAGCCCGCTGTCGTCGGGAACATGCGCGCGGACTTCGACGAGCCGCTGATAGACCTTCGCCTGCACGCGGATCGCGGTTTCCTCGACCATATCGCGCGACCAGC
>PNJO01000101.1 GCA_013821905.1 Sphingopyxis sp.
TTGATCGACGAGGCGCTGTGCTGGAGTGCGCCGCCCATTTCCTCGGCGATCGCCATGAACAGGCTGTTGAAGATTTCGAGGCGGATGGGGTCGGGTTCGGGATCGGCATTCGTGCTCCCCGGCGAAAGCCGGGGTCCATGCGGCGAAGGAAGATGCGCGCTGCCGCGCGCGTCTTCGATCATGCTGGGCTCCGGCTTTCGCCGGGGAGCACGTGCGAGTTTCAACGTCCCTTCCTGTTCGACCGTCGCGTTCCAGCCGGGCTCGACCACTGTCGTCGAAAGCGCATCGACGATGATCGCGGGTCCGGCGATGCTGCGGCCGGGGGCGAGGGACGCGCGCTGGTGGAGCGGGACGCCGTGTCCGGCGCCCGCGAGCCAAGCGGCGACGGTTTCGGGCGCGGCTTCGGCGGCGGCTGACGGCGGGGGAAGCGTGGCGTCCGTGACCCCCGCCTCGGTCAGTTCGACGCGGATGCGGTCGACCACCAGATCGGCGTGCGGGGCGTAGCCGAAGCGCTGGCGGAAAGCCGCGGCGAAGGCCTGCGCGACCTGTTGCGGCGGCGCGAGCGGGAGCTCGATCGCATTGTCGCTGTCGGCGAGGCGGACGAAGAGCAGCGTTTCGCGCGTGGTCTCGGCGCCGGGGGCGAGGTCGGCGCGGGCCGCCTCCGACAATTCGGCTTCGGCGGCCGTCAGATCGGCGGCGCATTCTTCGCCGAGCTTCAGCCCCAGCGTGCGCTCGCGGATCGCCGAGGGCCTTGCGAGACCCATGCCATAGGCCGAGAGCACGCCCGCAAGCGGGTGGAGCAATATTTCGTCGACACCCAGCGCGTCGGCAACAAGGCAGACATGCTGCCCTGCCGCGCCGCCGAAGCCGACGAGGCTGTAGCCCTGCGTCAGGTCGTGGCCGCGCGCGATGGTGATGCGCTTGATCGCGTTCGCCATCTGCTGGACCGCGATGGCGAGCAGGCCTTCGGCGAGCGCTTCGGGGGTGATGCCCCCGACCTTGGCGGCCATCGCGGCGAATTTTTGCACGACGATGTCGCGGTCGAGCGGCTGGTCGCCTGCGGGTCCGAAGAGTTTGGGGAAATGATCGGGCTGGATCTTGCCGAGCAGGACGTTGCAGTCGGTGACGGTGAGCGGGCCGCCATGGCCATAGGCCGCAGGACCGGGGTTCGCGCCCGCGCTTTCGGGGCCGACGAGGAGGCGCGCGCCGTCCCAGCGGCAGATCGAGCCTCCCCCGGCGGCAACGGTGTGGATGCGCAGCATCGGCGCGCGGATGCGGGTGCCCGCGACGATCGTCTCATTGTCGCGCTCCAGCCGCCCGGCATAATGGCTGACGTCGGTCGAGGTGCCGCCCATGTCGAAGCCGATCAGCCGGTCCTTGCCGAGCGGCGCAGCGCTGCCGGCCATGCCGACGATCCCGCCCGCGGGGCCCGACAGGATCGCGTCGCGGCCGTGGAAGGCATGGGCGGAGGCAAGGCCGCCCGAGCTTTTCATGAACTGCGGGTCGATCGCGTCGCCGAGCTGCGCAACGAACCGGTCGACATAGTGGCGCAGGACCGGCGACAGATAGGCGTCGGCGAGCGTCGTGTCGCCGCGGCCGACGAGCTTGATCAGCGCGCTGGCGTCGTGGCTGGTCGAAATCTGGGTAAAGCCGAGCTCGCGCGCGATCGCGGCGAGGCGTGCCTCGTGCGCGGGATAGCGGTAGCCGTGCATGAGGACGATCGCGATGCTGGAGAGTCCGTCGTCGCGCGCGGCCTGCAGCGCGGCGCGCGCGGCATCCTCGTCGAGGGGGGTGAGGATGTCGCCGTCGGGGCCGACGCGCTCGACGATCTCGGCGACCGCGGCGTGCGGCGGGGGCGTGCGGTCGAGCCGCCGCGCGAACAGGTCGGCGCGGTCCTGATAGCCGATGGTCAGCGCGTCGCCGAAGCCGCGCGTGATCGCGAGCAGGGTCGGCTGGCCCTTGCGTTCGAGCAGCGCGTTGGTCGCGACGGTCGATCCCATGCGGATCGCGAGCGGCGGGAGCGCGCCGCCGCCCGCGCCGGTGAGGTCGCGGATCGCATTGACCGCGGCGTCGCCGGGCCGCGCCGGGTCTTCGGAGAGATATTTGGCGGTGACGACGCGGCCGTCGGGGCGCCGCGCGACGACGTCGGTGAAGGTCCCGCCGCGGTCGATCCAGATGTGCCAGCGCTCGTCAGTCGGGGGTGCCATTGTCCGGCCAGCGAATGCGGATCGTCAGAACATTGTCAATGGCGGTCCGCCGCCAGCTGCCCTTCAATTGCCGTTCGACGAGCATATAGATAAACCCGGTTCCGAAGCTTTCGCTTTCGACATGCGGCGTCTCGGGAAGCTCGCTCTCGGTCCAGTCGAGTTCGACCTCGCTGCCGTCGCGGTGCCAGCCGACGGCGAGGCGGCCCTTGCCCGCGAGCGCGCCATATTTGATGCTGTTCGTCACCAGCTCGTGGATCGCGAGCGAGAGCGCCTGCGCCCCTTCCTCGCCGAGGCGGACGTCGGGGCCGGTGATCGCGGCGAGCTGCTCGGCGGGGACGCCGGCCAGCTCGAGCTCGCGGCGGACGATCTGGCCGAGGTCGGCGCGGTCGACCGGGCCGGCGACGAGCATCTGCTTGGCGTCGGACAAGGCGCGCATCCGGCCGTCGAATTTCGCCTCGAACTCGTCGAGGCTGGCGGATTCGCGCAGCGTGATCCGCGCGAGCGCGCCGATGCGTGCGAAGGCGTTTTTCATCCGGTGTGCCATCTCGCCGATCATCAGTTCGCGATCCTCGGCATGGCGCGCCTTTTCGTCGGCGAGCGCGCGCGCTTCGCGGACGCGGCGCTGCTGCGCCTGATGGAGCTGGGTCGCGAGGATCGCGAGCGCGAGGCCGAAGAGGAAGATGGCGAACGGACGACCGATCCGCTCGAAGAAACGGCCATAGGAAATGCGCATCGTCCATTGCCGGTCGGCGATCTGCAGCGTCTGTTCCTGCGTGTCCCAGCCCATCTCGCCCTGCCGGAAGACGACCGGCGCCGACGGGCCGGCGCCGGCGCGGATTTCGAGGCCGTTGACGGTGTCAAGCTGGGGGCCGAGGCTCGCCCGGACCATGTCGCCGACGCGGAACGGCGCATAGACGAAAGCTTCGATCGGCCGGGTTCCCGGCGCGGTCGCGGTCGTCCCTTCCGGCGAGCGGGCATAGACGGGGAGATAGATGAGGAAGCCCTTCTGTTCGACCTTCGCCATCTTTTCCTGCGCGAGCCGGACGATGCCGCTGGCGGCGGGGCGCCCGGTCTGCCACGCGCGGCGCATCGCCTCGCGCCGCACCGGCTCGCTGAACATGTCGAAGCCGAGCGCGGCGTGGCGGCGCGGCGTGTTGGGTTCGATCAGGACGATGGGGAAGCCGACCGGCTGGTCGGTGGCGGGCCACACCTTGATATCCTTGCCGTAATTTTCGCGCAATCGCGCCTCGATGGCGGCGGGAGTGCCCGCGCGCATCGCCGCGGCGACGCCGATGCCCTCCATCCCCGGCGAATGGATCTGCGGCTGCAGGGCGTTCAGATAGGCGCGGATGCCCGAGCCGCTCGCGGTGGCGTCGGACTGGTAGAGCGCGCGGACGCCCTCGAGAATCGCGACATGGTCGTGCAGCCGCATGTTGAATTGCGCCGCGACGCGCGAGGCCTGGTCGGCCTCTTCGGCCTGATTGTAGAAAAAGCTCGCGCTGGCGGCGATGAGCGTCGCGAGCAGGATGACCAGCCCGACGAACCGGACCAGCAGCGCCAACAGCCGATCTGCCCACGACGAAGGGCGCATGACCTCTTCCTGCACGATGGCTGCCGCGTGGCAGCGCCCCCCTCCGGTTCCCGATGTTTCACGCCAAGCGGCTGATAGCAAGTTTATTTCGCCCCATGCTGGCGGGGGCGCGCGGGTTGCGGTGGGCGGGCTTTCGCCTATGCTGGCGGCCAAGGGAGAATCGCATGATCATCTATGGATCGCTGGTGTCGCCATTCGTGCGCAAGCTGCTCGGTTATCTGGGTGAGAAGGGGCTGGAATTCGAGTTGAAGGGCGTCGGGATCGGCGACCCCGACCCCGGTTTCCAGGCGGCCTCGCCGCTCGGCAAGATGCCGGCGATGGACGACGACGGCTTCCTGCTCGCCGATTCGAGCGCGATCATCCAGTATCTGGAGGCGAAGCATCCCGAACCGGCGCTGATCCCCGCCGACCCGCAGCAGCGCGGGCGCGTGATCTGGTGGGAGGAGTTCGCCGACACGGTGTTCGCGGCGTGCAGCGGCAAGATCTTCTTCAACCGCGTCGTTGCGCCCAAATTCCTCGGGCGCGAGGGCGATCTGGCTGCTGCTGCTGCTGCCGAGGCGGATGAGCTGCCGAGGCTGCTCGCCTATCTGGAAAGCGCAATCCCCGCGTCGGGCTTCCTCGTCGGCGACCGGCTGACGCTCGCCGATATCGCGGTCGCCTCGCCGCTGATGAATTTCCGCCATTGCGGCGCGTGCATCGATGCCGCGACGCATCCGAAGATCGCGGCGTGGAGCGAGGCGATCCTGTCGCGGCCGAGCATGGCGCCGTGGATCGCCAAGGAAGAACGGATGATGGCGCGGGTGCTCGCGGCCTAGGGGGATATTGGGCGGCTCGCCCTAGAATTCGACGACGATGCGGATCCGGTCGGCGCTGATGCCGATGGCGCGCGCGATCTGTTCGCGGCCGCGGTCGATCAGCTCCTGCATCCCCTCGGGCGTCGCCTCATGGGGTGGCTCGGCGGCTTCGGCGGCCGGCTCCGGGGCGATGGCGCTCTTGAGCTCGACGGCGCTCAGCGTTGCGGGCGACACCGGCCCCTCGAACTGGCATCCGAAATGCCGTCCGCTCGCCCAGATCACGACCGCGGTGATGTCGCCGGCATGCGGAAGCTCGATTTCGATCCGGTCGCCGGCCGCCAGCTTGATGTCGCTTTCGAACAACATGCCGGTTCCCGAGATATTGTGGATCAGGACGTCGATGCCGCTGCCGTCGTGATGCGAACCGCGGGCGACGAGGCTGAGCTTCCGGCGCTCGTCCTGACGCCGGTCGGCGTCGTCCGCCGACGGGAGAAAATATCCGAGAATGGCCATGCCGAAATTCTGGGGCCGGCTGGTTAAAACAAGGTTAGCGAGGACGCCGAAACATGGCGGGCCGGCCCCGGAAAAACCGGCGACTAATGCCCCATATCGGCCGCCGACGCCCGCGGTCCGCCGGGGCGGGGCGGGCGCAGCACCAGCACCAGCGGGACCGACGCCAGCGTTACCCACATCATTGCCCAAAAATCGTCGATATAGGCGACCATCGCCGCCTGCCGGTTGATCTCTGCATTGACCATCGCCATCGCCGCGTCGCCCGCGATGCCGAAGCGGTCGGCGGTCGACGGATCGAGCAGGCTGATCGAGCTGTTGGTGACGTGCGCTGCCAGATCCTCGTGGCTCGTCTGGATATTGGCGCCGAGCAGGGTGGTGACGACCGAGATGCCGACCGAGGCGCCGATGCTGCGCAGCAGGTTGAGCAGGCTCGACCCGTCGGTTCGGTGCTGGGGCGCGATCGTCGCAAAGGCCATAGTGTTGAGCGGAATGAAGATCAGCCCCATGCCGAGCCCCTGCACGAGCCCGCTGACGATCACCGGCCGCATCCCCATTTCGAGCGACCAGTGGCTCATCTGCCAGAGCGAGTAGGCCGCGACGAGCAGGCCGGTGCCGACCATCCAGCGCGCGTCGATCTTGCCCAGCAATTGCCCTGCGACCCACATGCTCATCAGGATGCCGATACCGCGCAGCGCGAGGATGATGCCGGTGTCGATCACCGGCCAGCCGAAGAGATTCTGCAGCATCGGCGGCAGCAGCGCCATCGAGGCGAACATCACGACGCCGATCACGATCATGAAGCCCATCGCGGTGACGAGGTTGCGGTCGGCGAGCATCGCGCGGCTGAACAGCGGCGCGCGCGCGGTCACCATATGGACGAGGAACATCCACAGGCACGCGACCGCGACACCGAGCTCGATCCAGATTTCGACGCTGTCGAACCAGTCGAGATGCGCGCCGCGGTCGAGCATGAGCTGGAGCGCAGCGAGCCCCAATGCGAGCATCGAAAAGCCGAAGAGGTCGAATTTGCGGTCGCTTTTCCGGGTCGCGGGGAGGAGCGCCCACATCATCGCGAGGGTGACCAGGCCGACGGGCAGGTTGACGTAGAAGACCCAGCGCCAGTTGACGCTTTCGGTCAGCCAGCCGCCGAGCACGGGGCCGAGGATCGGGCCGATCATGATCCCCATGCCCCAGATCGACATGGCGCGCGCATGGCGTTCGGGCGGGTTGATGTCGAGCATCACCGATTGCGACAGCGGGCCGATGAAGGCGGCGCTGATCCCCTGCAGGAAGCGGAAGATCACCATCTGTTCGAGCGATTGCGCGGCGCCGCACGCCATCGAGGCGACGATGAAACCGGCGATCGCGACGAGGAACAGCTCGCGCCGCCCGATGCGGTCGGCGAGCCAGCCGGTGATCGGCATCGCGACCGCCGATGCCAGGATATAGCTCGTGAGCACCCAGGTCACCGTCTCGCTCGTCGCGCCGAGCGCCGACTGCATATGCGGGATGGCGACATTGGCGATCGTGGTGTCGAGGATCTGCATGATCGACGCGCCCATGACGGCGACCGTCAGCAGGCCGCGATAGCGGACGCGCGCGTGGAGCGGGATCGAATCGTCGGCGGGCGCGGCCGCGGCGGCGGGCCGGCGGGGGAGGGAGCGGCTGGCCATCGGTCAGGCAAAAAGCATCGTCATTGCGAGCGAAGCGAAGCAATCCAGAGATCGCGTAAACCGCTCTGGATTGCTTCGCTTCGCTCGCAATGACGGGATGGGTGAGAAGGATGACACGTCTATTTCCCCGGGACCGTCCCGCCTACTTCGTGAACACCCGCACGTCGGCCGACAGCCCGGCGATCATGTCGCGCGACGGCTTTTCGTCGAAGGCGATGCGGACGGGGACGCGCTGGGTCACCTTGACCCAGTTGCCGGTCGCGTTCTGCGCGGGGAGCACCGAAAATTCGCTGCCCGTGCCGGCGCCGATCGTCAGCACATGGCCGCGGATCTTCAGCCCCGGATAGGCGTCGAAGCTGATTTCGGCGCGCTGGCCGACGCGCATGTTCGCAAGGTCGGTTTCCTTGAAATTCGCCTCGACCCACGGATGCGCGGTGTCGACCAGCGTGACGGCGGGCAGCCCGGCGACCATCATCTGGCCGATCTGGAGCCGGTCCGACTGGGCGACGCGGCCGGCGCTGGGCGCGCGGACGGTGGTGCGGCCGAGGTTGACCTCTGCCTGCGAGCGCTGGACCCGCGCCGCCTCGACCTGCGGATTGATGCCGCTCGACGGGCCGGTCGCGAGCTTGGTCCGCGCCTCGGTGGCGGCGGCTTCGGCCTGGCGGACATGCTCGCGCGCCTGGCTGAGCGCGTGGCGCGACGCGTCATAGGCGGCGCGGGTGGTGAAGCCCTTTTCCATCAAGGCCGCCTGGCGGTCGAAATTGACCTGGGCGAATTTCACCTCCTCGCGCGCCGCGGCGATATCGACGCTCGACGTGTTCGCGCCCGCCGCCAGATTGCCGACCTCGACCTGGGCCGCGTCGATCGCTGCGGTCGCCTGCGCGACGCTGAGTGCATAGGGTTCGGCGTCGATGCGGAACAGCAATTGCCCCTTCGCGACCTGCTGCCCGTCGCGCACCGCGACCTCGGTGATCCGCCCGCCGACCTCGGCGGCGACCGACACCTTGTCCATCTGGACATAGGCGTTGTCGGTCGACACCGACCCGCCGCTCGTCAGCCACCAGCCGGCGCCGCCCGCGACGAGCAGCGCGGGCAGGCCGAACATCAGCAGGCGCGTGCGCCAGCCCGTCCGGGGCGCGGCATCGGTCGGGGTGGCGGGGGACGGCAGCGGATCGGCCTTCGGCGCGGTCTTGGGCGGCGGCGCCCCTTCGGCTTTCGGGCGCGCGGGGGAAAGCTGGTCCATCAGATTGTCTCTTTTTCTTTTTGGCATATGCGGCGGGACAGGTTGGCGCGCACGCGTTCGACGAGGGCGGTGAGCTGTTCGATCTCGGCGGGGCTCAGCCCCTCGAGCGCTTCGGCGCTCAGCGCCTCGGCGACCGGGCGCATCCCGGCGAGCTGCTCGCCGGCGCGCGGGGTCAGGTAAAGTTGCCAGGCGCGGCGGTCGGCGGGATCGGCGCGGCGTTCGACCAGCCCGGCCTCGGCCAGCCGGTCGACCATGCGCGACAGGGTGATCGGCTCGACCTCGATCAGCTCGGCGAGCGGACCCTGCCGGATGCCTTCGTGGCGCTTGAGATAGGAAATCAGCCGCCATTGCAGCGCGGTGATGCCGCCGCCCTTCGTGCGCGCGTTGAAGGCGCGCCGGAACAGCCGCGCGCTGTCGTTCAGCAGAAAGCCGATGGTCTCGCTCATGGCATGCGATATAATAGCAATTGCTATTATATTCAACCGACGCCCGATTTTCGGAGCCAACAAGCTCTAATGTGGTTGTAAATTCCTGTGGCGGCTTGCTTCGGACGCGCTTTTTGGGGATGAATGACGTCATGACACTCACCGCCGACCTGTTCTGGTCCTTCCGCTCGCCATATAGTTATCTCGCCATCGGCCGCTATCGCGCGCTCGCCGCGAGCCATGACCTCGTCGTCAACCTGCGCCCGGTCTATCCGCTTGCGGTGCGCCAGCCCGACTTTTTCGAGCGCAACCACCCCAATTGGCTGAGCTACACGATGCGCGACATGATCCGCGTCGCGCAGTTCCACGGCATTCCCTTCGGCCCGCCGCGCCCCGACCCGATCGTGCAGAATGTGATGACGCGCGAGATCGCGGCCGAGCAGCCCTATATCTATCGCCTGACGCGCATGGGGCAGGCGGCGGCGCGGCGCGGCAAGGGCGTCGCCTTTGCGCACGAGGTCGGCCAGCTGATCTGGGGCGGCGCGCAGGACTGGCACCTCGGCGACCATCTGGCGGGCGCGGCGCGGCGCGCGGGGCTCGACCTCGCCGAGCTCGACGCCGAGGCCGAAGGCGATGCCGCGGCGCTCGACACCGAAATCGCCGCCAACCAGGTCGCGCTCGAAATCGCCGGCCATTGGGGCGTGCCGACGCTCGTTGTCGATGGCGAGCCCTTTTTCGGCCAGGACCGGATCGAGATGGCGAAGTGGCGCATGGAGCAGAAGGGGTTGCTGCCGCGCTGATCATCGGTGCTTGCGCTGCGGGCCGCGGCCGGGGCATAGCCCGCGCATGACGATCGAACCCCGATTTTTCGACGCGCGCGACGGCGTGCGGCTAGCCTGGCGCGAGACGGGCGAGGGACGCCCGGTCGTCCTGCTGCACGGGCTCTTTTCGAACGCCGAGGTCAACTGGATCAAGTTCGGCACGGCGGCGCGCATCGCCGCCGAAGGCTGCCGCGTGATCATGCCCGACCTGCGCGTCCACGGGTCGAGCGCCGCGCCGCACGAGGAGGAGTTTTATCCGCCCGACGTGCTGGTGCACGATCTGCAGGATCTGGTCGCGCATCTGGGGCTCGGCGATTTCGACCTCGGCGGCTTTTCGCTTGGCGCGCGGACGAGCGCGCGCGCGGTCGTGGCCGGGATGAAGCCCGCGCGGCTGATCCTCGGCGGCATGGGGCTTGCGGGGCTGGCCGGCTGGCAGCGGCGCGGGCAGTTCTTCAAGCGCGTGATCGCCGAATATGAAACCGCGAAGCGCGGCGACGACACCTGGATGTCGATCCAGTTCCTGAAGACGATGAAGGTCGACCGGATCGCGGCGAGCCACCTGCTCGACAGCTTTACCGACACGACCCCCGAAATGCTCGCGGCGCTGGCGATGCCCGTGCTCGTCGTGTGCGGCGAGCAGGATCAGGACAACGGGTCCGCCGAAGAGCTGGTCGCGGTGCTGCCCGACGCGCGGCTGGCGACGATTCCGGGGACGCATATGTCGAGCGTGACGCAGCCCGAGCTGGGCGAGGCGATTGCGGCCTTTCTGGCGGCTTGACCGGACTCGCGCCGAGCGCCTAGCTGTTGCCGTGCGCCGCAGAGCGCTGAAAAAACTTTCCAGAGGACGCACCCCATGAAAGCCATGATTTCGAGCCTGTCGCTTGCCCTGTCGCTCGTCGCCGCGGGTCCCGCCGCCGCGCAGGCGCAGCCCGCGCCCGCCGCTGCCGCGGCACCGACCGCCGCCGATGCCGACGCCTTTATCGCCGCCGCCGAAAAGGACCTGTTCGACTATACGGTCGAGGCGAGCCAGGTGAACTGGGTCAACAGCAATTTCATCACCGACGACACCGACGCGATGGCGTCGCGGATCAACGCCGTCGGGACCGAAAAGGCGGTCAAATATGCGCTCGAAGCCGCAAAATACACCGGCGTCCCGGGCCTCAGCGCCGATACGAAGCGCAAGCTCGACATCCTGCGCACCGGGCTGGTGCTGCCCGCGCCGACGCGCCCGGGCGCCGCGACCGAGCTCAACCAGATCGCGACCAACCTGCAGTCGCAGTATGGCAAGGGCCGCGGCACGCTGAACGGCAAGGAAATCTCGGGCTCCGACATCGAGGCCGAGATGGGCAACCTCCAGAACACGCCCGCGCAGTTCGCCGAAATGTGGACGAGCTGGCACAACAATGTCGGCGCGCCGATGGGCAAGGATTATGCGCGCATGGTCGCGATCGCCAACGAGGGCGCGAAGGAGCTCGGCTTTGCCGACACCGGCGCGATGTGGCGGTCGGGCTATGACATGTCGCCCGAGGATTTCGC
>PNJO01000102.1 GCA_013821905.1 Sphingopyxis sp.
CCGGGGCGCTTGCTGCCGACGATCCGGTCACGATGCAGAATGATGCGTTTTCAACCGGTTGACTATGACGTCATGGCGGCGTGGCTGCACGCGTTGCGCCCGATGCTCGACATGGCGGAGGTCCGCGCGATCGTGGCGGCCTCGGGCGGCGTCCCGGGCAAGGCGCTCGCGCTGATCGACAGCGACGTCGCGGCGGTCGAAAAAAGGCTGCTCGCGATCGCCGCAACCGGCGATCCGGGCAACCGGCTCCGGGAGGCGCTGGCGCGCGAGGTCGGCGGGACGAGCAATCGCGAACGGCTCGAGCTGGTGATCGATATCGTGCCCGGGCTGCTCGCGCGGATCGCGCGCGAGCGCCCGATCGCCGACATCGCACCGGTTCTCGCGCAATGGGACCGGGTGCAGCGCACCGCGCGCGATGCCGTCCGCAGCTCCTATGACGGCGCGATGGTCGGTTTCGAGATCGGCAATTGCCTGGCCGAACTGGCGCCGCGGGGACGATAGGCTCGCCCGCACGCGGACGACGGACGCTTCCCCTTCCGCACCGCACCCGCTAAGGCGCGCGCATGTCCGAACCATTTTATATCACCACCGCCATCAGCTACCCCAATGGCCGCCCGCATATCGGCCATGCCTATGAAGCAATCGCGACCGATGTGATGGCCCGCTTCCAACGCAGCCGTGGCCGCGACGTGCGCCTGACCACCGGCACCGACGAGCATGGGCTGAAAATGTTCCAGACCGCGCGCGACCAGGGACGCCCGACGATCGAACTCGCCGATGAAATGTCGGGATATTTCCGTGAGATGTATGCCAAGCTGAATATCAGCTACGATCATTTCATGCGCACATCGGATACGGCGCACCATGCCGCTTCGCAGGCATTGTGGAAAGCGATGGAGGCGAATGGCGATCTCTATCTCGATCGCTACGAGGGCTGGTATTCGGTCCGCGACGAGGCCTTTTACGACGAGAGCGAACTGACCGACGGGGAAGGGGGCGTCCGCCTCTCGCCGCAGGGCACCCCGGTCGAATGGACGGTCGAGGAAAGCTGGTTCTTCCGCCTTTCGGCCTATCAGGACCGGTTGCTCGCGCTCTACAACGACAATCCCGACTTCATCCGTCCCGAAAGCCGCCGCAACGAGGTGCTGCGCTTCGTCGAGGGCGGTCTCAAGGATCTGAGCGTCTCGCGCACCAGCTTCGACTGGGGGGTGCCGGTGCCGGGTTCGCCGGGGCATGTGATGTATGTCTGGGTCGACGCGCTGACGACCTATATGTCGGCGCTCGGCTATCCCGACCCGGATAGCGAGTGGGGCCGTTTCTGGCCGGCGAACATCCATATGATCGGCAAGGATATCGTTCGTTTTCATACCGTTTACTGGCCGGCCTTCCTGATGAGCGCCAATCTGCCGCTGCCGAAACAGGTGTTCGGCCACGGCTTCCTGCTCAACCGCGGCGAGAAGATGTCGAAGTCACTCGGCAATGTCGTCGACCCGATGGAACTCGCCGACCGCTTCGGGGTCGATGCGCTGCGCTATTATCTGCTTCGAGAGGTCAGTTTCGGCCAGGACGGAAGCTATTCGGCCGAAGCGATCGTGCGCACCGCCAACGCCGACCTGGCGAACAGTTTCGGCAATCTCGCCCAGCGCAGCTTATCTATGATTTTCAAGAATTTGGATGGCAAGCTTTCGGCGGGCTATGCATCGACGCAGGACGATATCGACCTGCTTGCCGATCTCGACGCGATGGCCGCCGATCGTCTTCCGCGCGAGTTCGAGCAGCTGGCCTTTTCGGTCGGCATCGAGGACTGGATCCGCGCCGTCTTCGCCTGCAACCAATATGTCGACACGCAGGCGCCCTGGGCGCTGCGCAAGAGCGATCCCGAGCGCATGCGCGCCGTGCTGATGACGTTGTTCCGCGCGGTCCGCACGCTCGCGATCGCGATCAGACCGGTGGTGCCCGCCGCGGCCGACGCGCTGCTCGACCAGATGGGCATCGCGGCCGACGCGCGCGACTTCGCGGCGCTCGCCGACGGCGACTGGTTCGCGAAGCTTGCCGACAGCGGCTTTGCGGTCGGCCAGCCGGTGCCGATTTTCCCCCGCCTCGAACTGCCCGAAGGGGAAGGGGAGGCCTGATGCTCGTCGATTCGCACTGTCACCTCAACTATAAGGGGCTTGCCGAACAGCAGGACGAGGTGCTGGAGCGCGCACGGGCGAGGGGCGTCACCGCGATGCTCAACATCGCGACGCGCGAGAGCGAATGGGACGATGTGCTCGCCGCGGCCGAGGCGAATACCGACGTATGGGCCAGCGTCGGCATCCACCCGCACGATGCCGACCACCACCCCGACGTCGACACCGCCAAGCTGGTCGAACGCGCCGCGCATCCGCGCGTGATCGGGATCGGCGAGACCGGTCTCGACTATTATTACGACAAGAGCGACCGGGTTCGGCAGCAGGAGAGTTTCCGCCGCCACATCCACGCGTCGCAGCAAACCGGCCTGCCGGTGATCGTCCACACGCGCGATGCCGAAGTCGATACGCTGGCTTTGCTGGGCGAGGAGATGGGCAGGGCGGCTTTTCCCGGCGTGATCCACTGCTTTACCGCAAGCGACGATTTCGCGAAAAAGGCGCTCGACCTCGGCCTCTATATCTCGATCTCGGGCATCGTGACGTTCCGCAATGCCGCCGATCTGCAAGCGACCGCCACGTGGCTGCCACAGGACCGGCTGCTGATCGAAACCGATTCCCCCTTCCTTGCCCCCGTCCCGCATCGCGGCAAGACCGGCGAGCCCGCCTTCGTCGCCGACACGCTGGCATTCCTCGCGGATCTGCGCGGCGAGGACAGGGACGCGCTGGGAACGGCGACAAGCACCAACTTTTATCGCCTTTTCAACAAGGCGGCATCATGATGTCGCACCGGATATGAAGCTCAGAATCCTGGGGTGCGGGACATCTTCGGGCGTACCGCGGATCGGCAACGACTGGGGCCAGTGCGATCCCGACAATCCGCGCAATTTGCGCAGCCGCGCCTCGATCATGGTCTCGCTCGGCGGATTCCGCATCCTCGTCGACACCAGTCCCGACATGCGGCTGCAACTGCTCGATGCCGGAGTCGGCGAAATCGACGCGGTGATCTGGACGCACGAACATGCCGATCATACGCACGGGCTCGACGATCTGCGCCAGGTGATGCACCTGCGGCGCTCGGCCGTGCCCGTCTATGCCCGCGACCATGTTCTCGACATCTTGAAATGGCGCTTTACCTACGCCTTTGCGGGCAATGCGGGATATCCGGCCTCGGTCGATCCGATCGATCTTCAGGATCATCAGGCAATCGGCCCGATCGAAGTTTCGGTGATCGAAATGCCGCACGGTCCGATCAAGGTGAGCGGTCTAATCTTCAGCGACGGTGCACATAAGATCGCCTATGCAACTGATTTTTCGAAATTTACGGATGAGATGGTCGACTTCTTTCAGGGTGTTGACCTGTTCGTGATCGACGCATTGCGCCGTTATCCGCATCCGACGCATCCGCATCTCGCGATGACGCTCGAAGGCTTGGCCAAGGTCGGCAATCCGCGTGCGATCATCACGCATATGGATAACACGATGGATTATGACGATCTGGCGGACGAATTGCCCGACGGCGTCGAGCCGGGTTATGACGGGCTGGAGGTGCAGCTATGAACGACACGGCGGTCCAGTTGATCACATTCGTCGGCGCGATGGCGCTGGTCGTGAGCTCGTTGCTCGTGCGGCGCTTGCCGGCGGCGGATTGGGTCAAGATGGCGCTGGCTTGGGTCGCGATCTTCGGCCTGGTGTTTCTGGTCATTCGCACGTGGCAGGCGGTGACATGATCCTCGGGGGGCATTTCCTCTCCCTCCGTCATTCTGAATTTAACATAATATATATTATCGGATAAAATGATGACCGAAGCGGCGACACCGTCCCCCATCGATCGCCTGCTCGCGATCATGCGCCAGCTGCGCAGCCCCGACGGAGGATGCGAA
Source organism: Sphingopyxis sp. (assembly GCA_013821905.1). Taxonomy (GTDB): domain Bacteria; phylum Pseudomonadota; class Alphaproteobacteria; order Sphingomonadales; family Sphingomonadaceae; genus Sphingopyxis. The sequence goes on from PNJO01000102.1 coordinate 4,010, forward strand.
TGGGATCTTGCGCAGGATTTCGACACGATCGCGCCCTATACGATCGAAGAAGCCTATGAAGTCGCCGACGCGATTTCGGATGGCAATCCCGCTGCGATTTGCGACGAGCTTGGCGATCTGCTGCTCCAGGTCGTGTTCCACAGCCAGATCGCGACCGACAAGGGCCTCTTCGGCTTCGACGATGTCGCCAATGCGATCAGCGACAAGATGGAACGTCGGCATCCGCATATCTTCGGCGACCACAAGACCGATGATGTTCGCCAGCAATGGGAAACGATCAAGGCAGCCGAGCGGGCAAGCGATGGACCGCAAAGCGCGCTGTCGGGGGTCGCGCTGTCGTTGCCCGCGCTGCTTCGCGCGCAGAAGCTGCAATCGCGCGCGTCGCGCGTCGGGTTCGACTGGCCCGACGCCGACGGCCCGCGCGCGAAGATCGACGAAGAACTGGCCGAGGTCGCGGCGGCCGACAGCGACGCGGAGCGCGCCGAGGAAGTTGGCGACCTGTTGTTCGCAGTGGTCAACTATGCGCGACATCTCGGCGTCGATGCCGAAGGCGCGTTGCGCGCGGCGAACGACAAGTTCGCGCGTCGCTTCGTCGCGGTCGAGGAGCGCGCGGGTGCAGATATGAGCGCCTTGTCGATCGACGCGCTCGAAGCGCATTGGCAGGCGGTCAAGGCCGCCGAGCGCGCCTAGCTCAGGATTCGGCGGGCCAGAGCCGTTCGAAACGCGCCCGGTCGGCGGGGTCGAGGCGCACGGTCAGCACATGGCCGCCCTCCTCCGCCTCGTCGGCTAGGACCTCGCCGCGCGCGTGCAGCCATGCCATCGCCTCGCCCTGATCGAAGCGCAGAAAAATGCGCTCGAGCCGGTGGCTCGCGGTCAGCTGCGACGCCATCAGCGTGCGCGCCGCGTCGACGCCTTCACCCGTTTCGGCCGAAATCAATGCAACGTCGGGCCGCCGCGCCGCCATCTCCTCGATCGCCGCGCGCTGCTCAGCCGTCGCGGTGTCGATCTTGTTCCAGATCTCGATCTGCGCCACCGCGTCGGGGGCATCCCCTTCCCCGTCCCGCGGCCCGTTGACGCCCAGCGAGTCGAGGATCGCGCGCACGTCGTCATATTGCGCCTCGCTGTCGGGATGAACGATATCGCGGACGTGGACGATCAGGTCGGCCGTCGTGACCTCTTCCAGCGTCGCGCGGAATGCCGCGACCAGTTCGGTCGGCAGATCGGACACGAAACCCACCGTGTCGGACAGGATCGCCTTGTCGATTCCAGGTAGCCGGATTTCCCGCATCGTCGGATCGAGCGTCGCGAAAAGCATGTCTTCCGCCATGACGTCACTTCCCGTCAGGCGATTGAAAAAAGTCGACTTTCCGGCGTTAGTATAACCCACGAGCGCGATAACCGGCCAGGGCGCACGCTGGCGCTTGGCGCGCTGCAGCTGGCGCGTCCGGCGGGCATCTTCAAGGCTGCGCCGGATCCGCGCCATCCGGTTGCGGATCATCCGCCGGTCGGCCTCGATCTGCGTCTCGCCGGGGCCGCCAAGGAAACCGAAACCGCCGCGCTGGCGCTCGAGATGGGTCCAGCTGCGGACAAGCCGCCCAGCCTGATAGTCGAGATGCGCGAGTTCGACCTGCAACCGCCCCTCGGCCGTCGCAGCGCGCTCGCCGAAGATTTCGAGGATCAGCCCGGTGCGGTCGATGACCTTCGTGCCGAACGCCGTTTCGAGATTGCGCTGCTGGATCGCCGACAAGGCCGCGTCGACGACGACCAGCTGTACGCCCTTGCTCTCGATATCGGGCTTGATCGCGTCGATCTGGCCGACGCCGAGCAAGGTCGCCGCGCGCGTCTGGCGAAGGCGGAGCGGATGAACGGCGACGACGTCGAGCCCGATCGCGAGCGCAAGTCCCTTCGCCTCGGCTGCGCGTGCGTCGAGGTCGCGCGACAGGCGCTGGCTATGCCACTCGGGCACAACCAGCAGCGCGGCGGCACCGCGCGCAACCTCGTCGTCACTGTCGCTCATAGGGTCAATCAGGCGTCGTCCGCGCCGCCATCCTCACCGTCGCCGGTCAGGTTGATCGGGCCGTTCGGCTGCACCGTCGAAATGGCATGCTTATAGACGAGCTGGACCTGCCGCTCACGCTCGAGCAGCATGCAGAACAGGTCGAAGGCGACAATATCGCCCTGCAGCATCACGCCGTTGACGAGGAACATCGTCACCGATTCATCCGAGCGCCGCACCGCGTTGAGGAACACGTCCTGCAGCGCCTTGCCCTTGCCATTCGGAACTTCGCGCACATTGTCGCCAAGCGCCGCCAGATCGAAGTCATGCGACGGCATCACCGTCGAGATCGCGTGCTTATAGACGAGCTGCGACTGGCCATCACGGCGCAGCAGCAGCGAGAAATTGTCAAACCAGGTGATGATGCCCTGAAGCTTGACGCCCTTCACCAGGAACATGGTGACCGGGGTCTTGCTGCGGCGCAGGGCGTTGAGGAACAAATCCTGGAGATTCTGATTCTTATCGGACATATTTGCCTCCATATATTGGCGGTAGAACCGCGGGTGCGGTGCCGGTTTTCCGGCTTCGGGACCTTCTTCGCGTAGGCAATATGCGGCAAAGCGCCGTCGAGGTCTAGCTGAAAGCCGTCAGCCTTCGCCGTCGGAACTCTCGGTAAGCCCGAGAAGTTTCAGTTTGCGGTGCAGCGCCGAACGTTCCATTCCGATAAAGGTCGCGGTGCGCGAAATATTGCCCGAAAAACGGTTGATCTGGATACGCAGATATTCGCGCTCGAAATTCTCGCGCGCCTCCTTGAGCGGGATGGCCGTGATCGATTCGGAGTTGGGCAGGATATCAGCGCCGCCACGCACCAGTTCGGCGGGCAGCATGTCGGCGTCGATCCGCCCCAGCCGATCGCTCGGCGCGAGGATCATCACGCGCTCGATGACATTGCGCAGCTCGCGGACATTGCCTGGCCATTCGTGCGCCTGGAACGCGGCCATCGCCTCCGCACTGATCTCGGGCGGCGGAACGCGGCGATCGGCGGCATAGCGGCCGACGAAATGATCGCACAGGCTGGCGATATCGTCGCGCCGCTCGCGCAGCGGCGGGATATGCACCGGCACGACATTGAGCCGATAGTAGAGGTCTTCGCGAAAGCGGCTTTCGGCGATCTCGGTCATCAGGTCGCGCGCCGAGCCGGAGATGATGCGGACATCGACGCGGATCATCGTCCGTCCGCCGACGCGCGTGAAGCTCTGGTCGGTCAGGACGCGCAGGATCTTGCCCTGTGTCGTGATCGGCATGTCGGCGACCTCGTCAAGGAACAGCGTGCCGCCATGCGCCTGTTCGAGCAGGCCGACACGGATCGAGCCATCCTCGGCCTCCGATCCGAACAATTCGGTCTCGACCGTTTCAGGGTCCATGCGCGCCGAGGAAATGACACGGAACGGCGCATTCTGCCGCCCGCTCCAGCCGTGAAGGACGCGCGCGGCGACCTCTTTGCCGACCCCCGGCGCGCCAGTGATCAGGACACGGCTGCCGGTCCCGGCCACGCGCTTCAAGGTCGCGCGGACATTGTTGATCGCGGCGCTGGTGCCGGTCAGCTCGTCGGCAGGCCCAGCCTTTTCGCGTAGCCGTGCATATTCGAATTTCAGCCGCTCGCTTTCGGTCGCACGCTCGACAAGGTGCAGCAGCCGCTCGGCCTCGAAGGGCTTTTCGATGAAGTCGAAGGCACCGCGGCGGATCGCCGCGACCGCGGTATCGAGCCCGCCATGCCCCGAAATGACGATGATCGGCAGCGTCGGGTCGAAGGCCTTGATCGCGTCGACGAGCCCGAGCCCGTCGAGCCGCGACCCCTGGAGCCAGACGTCGATCAGCGCCAGCGAGGGTCGGCGCTGGCGGATCGCTTCGAGCGCCGCGTCGCTATCGGACGCGGTCCGCGCCTCATAGCCCTCGTCCTCCATGACGCCGGCCACCAGCTCGCAAATGTCGCGTTCGTCGTCGACGATCAAAATATCAAGCGCCATGCTCTTCTCTGTCCTGCCGGTTGCGGAGCCGCCCCGGAACCGATTCTGCCTGCCCTGCCGTCGCTTCGCCGCCCTTGCCCGCGAGCGGCCGCAGCCGTTCGGGATGCAGCGTCAGCGTGACGCACGTCCCCTTCCCTGCCGGGTTGTCGCAAAATTCGAGCTCGCCATAGTGCTGCTCGACGATCTTCTTGACGATCGCGAGGCCGAGACCGGTGCCGCCCTGCCGCGTCGTCATATAAGGCTCGGCGATCGCCTCGCGCGCGTCGGGCAGGCCGATCCCGTCGTCCGTGACGCGAATGACATATTCGCCTACCGCGCCGATATCGAGCCTGGCATCGACACGGCCGGTTGCCGCGATATCGGAATTCTTATATTTTTCTTCAATCGCTTCTACCGCATTCTTGACGATATTTGTGACAGCCTGCGACAGCAAGCGCCGGTCGCAGACGAGCGGTTCGATCTCGTTCGGCGTTGTGATGCTGAAGGCGATGTCGGGCTTGGCCACCTCGAACAGGAAGACCGCCTGGCGAATGATATCGCGGACATCCTCGACCCCGAAGGTCGGCTTGGGCATGCGCGCGAAGCTTGAAAATTCGTCGACCATGCGCCGCATGTCATGGACCTGACGGATAATCGTGTCGGTCAGGCGTTTGAACGTCGCCTCGTCGCCCTCGATCTTCGCGCCGAAGCGGCGCTGGAGCCGTTCGGCGGCGAGCTGGATCGGGGTGAGCGGGTTCTTGATCTCGTGCGCGATGCGGCGCGCGACGTCGGACCAGGCGGCGCGGCGCTGATCGAGCAGTTGCTGGGTGATATCCTCGAAGCTGATGACGAAGCCGTCGCCCTGCGCCACCGCCTTTGCCGCCAGGGTCGCAGGTTCTGCATCCTTGCGCGCCAGCTGGACGATCGCCTCGCGCTCGTTCCCGGCGAGCAGTTGCGCCAGTTCGGGCGCCACATCGGCGAGCGGCTGACCGGTCAGCCGCTCGGCCGACTGGCGGATCAGGCCCTCGGCCGCGGCGTTGGCGAGCAGAATGCGGTGCTCCGCGTCGACCGAAACGACGGCTGACGAAACGCCGCTGAGCACCGCCTCGATGAAGCTGCGTCGCGCCTCGATCTGCTCGTTGGCGTTGACCAGCGCGCCGGTCTGCCCCTCGAGCTGCTCGGTCATCCGGTTGAACGCTTGCGTCAGGACCGAAATCTCGTCGTCGCGCGCAGGCGGTGTCACGCGTACCGACAGGTCGCCGCCTGCGGCGGTGCGCGTCGCACCGATCAGCGTGCCGAGCGGGCGGACGATGCGGTCAGCAACGACAATGGCGGCGATCACCGCCATCGCGAGCAGGAGCAGCGAACCGAGGTATAGCGCGCCGTTGAACTGGAGTTGCAGCAACTGCGACCGTTCGAACAGGGCGTTATAGTCAGCCAACACAGAACGCGCCCGGTCGAACTGTTGAAGCCCCAGCGTACCGGCGTTGCGCGACGCATAGACGAAGGCATTTTGCCGTCCCGGAAGGCGCGTGACCGCCTCGATCCGGTCCGATTGCCGTTTGACGACAACGTCCTCGCCACGGTCGAGGAGCGCAACGGTTTCGGGCGAAATGCGCGCGTCGGCGACCCGGTTGTCGGGATTGATCATTGCCGCCGTGCGCGCGATGCCATCGGGACCGATTTCGATGATCGCCGATTCATTCAGTTCGCGAAGGACAACCTGCAAGCCGTAGGCATCCTGAAAGCTTCGACTGTTGAGCTGATTCTGATCGAGATATTTCCCGAGATCCTTGGCCATAGCGGCGGTATTGGCGCCAACCGACTTCTGGCTGTCCTGATAGAAGGCTTGCGCCATGTCGGCGGCATTTTCAAACATGCCGCGCGAGCGCTCGGAATACCAGAAATCCACCCCAAACTGAAACAGCAGCGACGCGAAGATTACCACGAGCAAAGTCGGCGCCGCCGCGATCAGCGAAAAGAGCGCAACGAGGCGGACGTGTAGCCGGCCATTCCCCCCCGCCATCGAGCGCACCGCGCGCGCCCGCGCGATGCGGCTGCCGACGAGCACGATGAGCGCCATGGCCGGCACGAGGTTGGCAACCATGATCGCAGCGACCAACGCCGGCGTCAGCAGGCGTTCGCTCTGCGCGTCTCCGGTCACGAAAACGTAGGTCGCGATGCCCACGCTGACGATCAGGGCGAAAGTATAATATTCCGGTGCCGCGAAATGCCAGCCGCCCGTGCGCGCGTCCTGAACCTCGGACTCGCTGCTTCGGGTCATGGTCGCCGCTTGCTCCATTGTTGCCGCGTTACGACAATCCTGTTGCATAGAAAACACACAATCTACGCCCCGTCGCCCGAATGCACCGTTTCAGGGACCATCGGACGGATGGGACGTCAAGGATGCGCCGGGTCGATATCGAGCTGGCCGAGTCTTTTCCGCAGCGTATTCCGGTTGATGCCCAGCCGCCGCGCCGCCTCGAGCTGGTTGCCGCGGACCTCGCGCAGCGTGCGCCGCAACAGCGCCGCCTCGACGATCGCCTCCAGCCGCTCGTGGATTTCGCCGTCATGCTCGGCGCCCGCAAGCTGTTCGCGCGCCCAGTCATCGACCGCGCGGGCGATCGTATCGGCGGGTT
>PNJO01000103.1 GCA_013821905.1 Sphingopyxis sp.
CGCAGCCTTTCCTGCAGGGGCTGCGCGATATCTGCAACGAACGCGACCTGGTGCTGATCTTCGACGAAGTGCAGTGCGGCGTCGCGCGCACCGGTACGCTTTACGCCTATGAGCAATATGGCGTCGAACCCGACATCATGGCGACCGCGAAGGGCATCGGTGGCGGCTTCCCGCTCGGCGCGTGCCTCGCGACCGAAAAGGCGGCGCGCGGCATGGTGATCGGCACCCATGGTTCGACCTATGGCGGCAACCCGCTCGCGATGGCGGCGGGGCAGGCGGTGTTCGACGTGGTTCTGGAAGACGGCTTCCTCGATGGCGTCAAGGCGACCGGCGAACGGCTGCGCGGCGCGCTCGAACAGCTCATCCCGAACCATGACGACCTGTTCGAAAGCGTGCGCGGGCTGGGCCTGATGCTCGGCGTGAAGCTCAAGAGCGACAGCCGCGCCTTTGTCGCGCACCTGCGCGACAATCACGGGCTGCTGACCGTCGCGGCGGGCGACAATGTGGTGCGCGTGCTGCCGCCGCTGAACATCGACGACAGCCATATCGCCGAATTCATCGAGAAACTGTCGGCGGGAGCGGCGAGCTACGCGCCGCCCGAATCCTGATGTTCTCCGTTCCTGCAGAACGGAGGGCGTGATGCCGCATTTCCTGAACCTGTCCGACGCGGGCGGCGACGCGGTCGCGGCGATGCTCGCCGATGCGATTGACCGCAAGGCGGCGCGCGCGGGCTGGCCGAAGGCAAGGCCCGACGCCGACGTGCCGCTCGCCGATCATGTGCTGGCGATGGTGTTCGAGAAGAATTCGACGCGCACGCGCTGTTCGTTCGACATCGCGATCCGCCAGCTCGGCGGCGTGCCGATGATCCTCGACGCAGGGACGAGTCAACTCGGCCGCGGCGAGACGATCGCCGACACCGCGCGCGTGCTGTCGCGTTACGCCGATGCGATCATGATCCGTACCGATCATCACGACAAGATCGAGGAACTCGCCGAGTATGCGAGCGTCCCGGTCATCAACGGGCTGACCGACCTGTCGCATCCGTGCCAGATCGTCGCCGACTTGCTGACGATCGTCGAGAGCGGCAAGGCACTGCCCGGGCTCGAGCTCGCGTGGCTCGGCGACGGCAACAATGTCCTCGCTTCGCTGATCGAAGCGGCGGGGCTGTTCGGCTTCAACGTTCGTGCAGGCGTGCCGCAGGGCTATGAGCCCGATGCGGGCTTCGTCGAGGCAGCGCGTGCGAAGGGCGCACGCATCGACATCGTGCGCGACGCGCGCGAGGCGGTCGCGGGCGCCGATCTGGTCGTCACCGACACCTGGGTGTCGATGGGTCAGGACCATGCGCACAACAAGCTGGCGGCGATGGCACCCTATCAGGTCGACGAGCGGCTCATGGGCGCGGCCAAGGGCGACGCGGTCTTTCTCCACTGCCTGCCCGCGCACCGCGGCGAGGAAGTGGTCGATGCGGTGATCGATGGCAAACAGTCGCGCGTCTGGGACGAGGCTGAAAATCGCGTTCACGCGCAGAAATCTGTCCTGCTATGGGCGCTTGGAAAGTTATGAGCGAGACGATCGAAACCTGGTTCGACCAGCCGCTGGTGTTTACCATCGCGGCGCGGCACATCCGCGGACGGCTGGTGCGGCTCGGTCCGACGTTGAACACGATCCTCGGCGCACACAGCTATCCGCCCGTGGCGGAGAAGCTACTCGCCGAAGCGCTGGTGCTGACCGTGCTGCTCGGTTCGACGCTGAAGGCCGAGGGCGGCCAGATGACGCTCCAGGCGCAGACCGGCGGCGGGCCCGTCGAATTGCTTGTCTGCGATTATCGCGGCGGTGAGCTGCGCGGCTATCTGAAGTTCGACGCCGAGCGGCTGGCCGAGGTCGGGCCCGATCCGACGCTGTTCGCGCTGTTCGGCGAAGGTTTTCTTGCCATCACCTTCGACCAGGAAACGACGGGCGAGCGCTATCAGGGCATCGTCCCGCTCGAAGGATCGTCGATCGGCGACGCCGCCGAACATTATTTCGAGCAGTCGGAGCAGATCCCGAGCCTGATCAAGCTCGCCGCGCGCCACGATGCGGAGGCGGGCTGCGTTGCCGGCGGACTTCTGCTGCAACATCTGCCCGAAGGCGAGGTCGGCCGCGACCGGCTACATGTGCGCCACGACCACCCTGAATGGGAACATGCGCGCACGATCGCGGCGACGCTGAAGGCCGAGGAGCTGACCGACCCCGCGCATTCGCTCGAGACGCTGGCGTGGCGTTTGTTCCACGAGGACGAAGTGCGGGTCGAACCCGGCACCTTCGTGTCGCGCGGTTGCCGATGCAGCACCGACTATTTCGCGGGCGTGCTGGCACAATTCCCCGAAGGCGAACGTCAGGACATGGCCGACGAGGCTGGCAATATCGTTGTCGATTGCGCCTTCTGTTCGCGCCTTTTTCCGATACCGCTGGAGGAAATTGCGACGCACCATTGACGTGCCCGCGGTCTTTCCGGCGACGAAGCGGGGCAATTCAGCGCCAAGCGGTTGAAATCGCCGTCGGGGCTTGCTAGCTAACTGCGAACGGGGTCGCGGTTTCGCCTGTTTGAAGGGCGGACAACGGATAGGTTGATAATGGCGATCTTCTCTCCCCTGATGCGTGTTTCCCTTGTCGCGTGCGCGCTTGCGGGCGCCTCGGCGGTGCCGGCGCAGGCGCCGTCGCTGGCGATGCTCGACAAGCTGGAAAAGGGGAGCTGGCAGCTGCACGAGCGCGGTTCGACCCAGACGTCGCAGACGATATGCCTCGGCGACGCGCGGCGCATGATCCAGATTTATCATCCGCGCGCCAATTGCTCGCGTTACATCATCGAGGACACGCCGACCTCGGTGACGGTCCATTATACCTGTCCGGGCGCCGGGCACGGCCGCACGACGATCCGCAGCGAGACCAACCGGCTGGTGCAGATCGATACGCAGGGCATCGCCGATGGTCGGCCCTTTTCGCAGGCGATCGAGGCACGCCGCGCCGGCGGCTGCTGAACGGCCGCGCTAACCCGATATTAACCATCTACCGTTATCGAGGATGACGACACGCCGATGTGCGTTTCTTCTCCCTAACGGCTTTCATGCCGACCTGGGCCGTGCAGCCGATGCCGCGCGGCCCGTTTTCTTTGGTGCGGCGCAGCAAGCGCGCCCTTGCGCGCGCTTTCGCGCAGGCGTATCGGGCGCCGATGCAAGATGTTGCCGGAAAAACCCTGATCGTCCTGTTGTCGGGCGGGCTCGACTCGATGGTGTGCGCGGGCCTCGCGCGCGAGGCGGGGGCGCGGATCGTCGCGCTGACGGTCGATTATAACCAGCGCCACCGCGTCGAGCTGGAATCGGCGGCGCGCATCGCCAAGAGCGTCGGCGCGGTCGAGCATATCGTCCTGCCGCTCGACCTGCGCCGTTTCGGCGGGTCGGCGCTGACCGCCGATATCGACGTGCCGAAGGAAGGCGTCGGCGCCGATGTTCCCATCACCTATGTTCCCGCGCGCAACCTGATCTTCCTGTCGCTGACGCTGGGCCTCGCCGAGGCGCGGCAGGCGCAGGACATCGTGATCGGCGTCAACGCGCTCGACTATTCGGGCTATCCCGACTGCCGCCCCGAATTCATCGCAGGGTTCGAGGATCTCGCGCGCCTCGCCACGCGCGACGGCGACAAGGGCGTCGAATTCCGCATCCGCGCACCGCTCCAGCATATGACCAAGGCCGATATCGCGGCGGAGGCGGCGCGGCTGGGCATGGACGCGGGCGAGAGTTGGTCCTGTTACGATCCGACGCCCGAAGGCCTGCACTGCGGCCTGTGCGACAGCTGCCGCCTGCGCAGCAAGGGCTTCGCCGACGCCGGTCTCCCGGATCCGACGCGTTACGCCGTCCGGGCCTGACCGATGGCCTATGCGGTCAAGGAAATCTTCCTCACCCTGCAGGGGGAGGGCGCGCAGGCGGGCCGCCGTGCGGTCTTCTGCCGCTTTTCGGGCTGCAACCTGTGGACGGGGCGCGAAAAGGACCGCGTCAAGGCGGTCTGCCGCTTCTGCGACACCGATTTCGTGGGCACCGACGGCACCCTCGGCGGCAAGTACAAGGATGCTGCCGCACTCGCGCGCACGATTGCCGAAAGCTGGGGCGAGGGTGCGGCCGGTCGCTATGTCGTGCTTACCGGGGGCGAGCCGATGCTGCAGGTCGACGATGCGCTGATCGACGCGCTCCATGACGAGGGCTTCACGGTCGCGATCGAGACCAACGGCACCTTCGCCGTTCCGCGCAGCATCGACTGGATCTGCGTCAGCCCCAAGGCGGGCAGCACGCTGGTGCAGAGGAGCGGTGACGAGCTGAAGCTGGTCTGGCCGCAGCCGGGCAGCGACGTTGCGACGCTCGTCGAACTCGATTTCGCGCACCGGCTGATCCAGCCGCTCGACGATCCGCATGCGGCCGCCAATGTGCAGGCGTGCATCGACCTGGTGATGGCGGACCCGCGCTGGCGCCTGTCGCTGCAGACGCACAAGAGCCTCGGGCTGCGCTGACGCCTATTCGCCCTTCTTTGCGGGCGTGTCGGCGGTCGTAGCCTTTTTGGCGCCGCCCGCGGGCAGTTCGACCGCTTCCGAATTTTCGCTGTCGGCGCTTTCTTCGCCGGCCTTTTCGGCGGGGCTCTCGTCTTCGCTTTTCGCGCCGTCACCCTTGCTTTCTTCGCCAGGGACGCTGTTGTCGACCGCGGTGCCGTCGCTCGCCGCGTCGTCGAGGATGATCATCGAATCGCTGATCGTACCGGGCTGGACCTCGACCGCGTCGAGCTTGGTCGTCGACGAGCCCTGCGGATCGCCGCCGCAGGCCGAGAGTGCGAGAAGGAGGGCGGAAGTGAGCAGGATGCGGGTCATGCGCCGTTCCTAGTCGCTCGCCCGGAGCTTGTCGAGAAAGCCGGCGCGCGTCGCGGCAAGCGCGGCATCGACCTCGGCAAAGCTCGCCCGCTTGCCGAGCGCGGCGAGGCTGGTGACCGGAAATTCGGCAATGCCGCAGGGAACGATGCCGGTGAAATGCGTGAGGTCGGGATCGACGTTCAACGAAAAGCCGTGGAGGGTCACCCAGCGTTTGACGCGCACGCCGATCGCACCGATCTTCGCCTCGCGGCCATGAATATCGTCGGTCCAGATGCCGATGCGTCCCTCGGCACGTCGCGCCTGCACACCGAGTTCGGCGAGCGCGTCGATCACCCAGCCTTCGAGCGCGGACACATAGGCGCGCACGTCGCGGCCACGCTGCGCGAGGTTGAGCTGGATATAGCCGACGCGCTGGCCCGGGCCATGATAGGTATAGCGCCCGCCGCGCCCGGCATCGAATACCGGAAAGCGCGGATCGAGCAGCTCGGCGGGATCGGCGCTGGTGCCCGCGGTGTAGAGCGGCGGATGCTCGAGCAGCCAGATGCGCTCGGCGCCCTCGCCGCCGTGAATGGCGGCGGCGCGCGCCTCCATATCGGCCAGCGCCGCGGCATAGTCGGTCAGGCCGGGCGAAACGGTCCATTCGGGGGAAAAGATGCTGCTCATCGCGCGGGCTATCTGGCCCTTCGCCGCGCCCGATGCAAGCCGTTGCGTCGAACGGAGACGGGACTGGACAGATTGGCATAATATCGTCAGTTTCGCGGGCGCCGGCTAATGGAAACAAAGGGGTATCAATGGCCAAGTTCGATATGGGTGCTGCGTGGGACGACAGTCTGGCTCTTCTGAAATCGCATAGCGCGCTGACCGGCACCATCGCGGCCGTTTTCCTTTTCCTGCCGGCACTTGCGGTTGCCTGGTTCGGACCGGCGCCGATCGAACCCGCCGCGGGGGCCGACCTGCAGCAGGTCATCGCGACCTTCCGTGAAAATGTCTGGCAGATGCTGCCCTATCAGCTGGTCGTCGCGCTGTTCGCACTGGTCGGGACCGTCGCCATCCTGCGCCTGTGGCTCGCGCGCGCGGCAACGAGTGTCGGCGAGGCGCTGACCTTTGCGGCGATGCTGCTGCCGACGATGATCGGCGTCCAGATCGTGACCGGTGTGATGATGGGTATCGGCCTGGTGCTGCTGGTCATTCCCTTTCTCTATCTGGTCGGCCGTCTTGCGCTCGTCTCGCCCGTTGCGGCGGATCGCGGGCTCTATAATCCGTTCGAGATCATCGGGACGAGCTGGCGCCTGACCAAGAACAACGGCTGGGCGATCTTCTTCTTCCTGTTCCTCGTCATGGTTGTCGTCTTCATCGCGATGATGATCGTCGGCGCGATCATCGGCATTCTCGCCAGCACCGACGCGGGTGTCGGGAAGATGCTGGGCGGCGTGGTCGAGGCCGGTTTCGGCGCGCTCGGCGGTCTGATCTCGATTGCGATATCGGCCGCGGCCTATCGCCAGCTGGCGCTGACGGGATCGTCGGATATTTTCAACTAAGATATGGAATTGACTAGGGATTGCAGGGAGTGGAAACGAGGTAGAAAAGGGGGAAGATCATGGTCAAGATGAGTATCGGTGCGGCCATTTCGGAAACATTCGCGTTTCTGAAGGCCAATTGGATGCAGATGCTGCTGTGGCTGGGCGGGGCCGTCGTGCTCGCCTGTCTGCTCGGCTGGCTGTTGATCGGCAGCGCAATGTCCTCGATGATGACGGCACAGGGCGATCCGTCGGCGGCAGTCGGTGCCCTCGGGTCATTTCTGCTTTTCGCGCTGATCGCCGGGACGATCGTCTTTGCGGCCAGCCTGCTGATCTGGCGGTCGGGCCTCGTCGGCGGCGAACCCATCAGCGACATCGGCTGGGGCCTGGGGGCAGGCGCCGCTTATATGGTCGCGATGCTGGTCGTTTACGTCGCGACGGTGATCCTGATGTATATCTTTCTCTTCATCATCGGCCTGTTCGCCTTCGCCATTTTCGGCGCGAGCGGCATGTCGCTGGAGAGTCTGGCGACCGGCGGGGCGTCGGCGGGGCTGATCGTATTCGGCATATTGATCTACATCGCGATCATCGTCTTTTTCCTGTGGTTCTTCGGCCGCCTGTCGGTCGCGGGGCCGCTGATGGCGGTCGAGCGTTCGTCCAATCCCTTTTCGGCGTTCATCGAATCGTGGCGCCTGACCGGGGCGTCGCAATGGACGATCGTCGGTTTCAACCTGATCATGGCGATCTTGTTCGCCATCTTCTTCTTCATCGTCACGATGTTGTTCGGCGGGCTGGGCTCGGCGGCGATGGCATCGCCCGACGGAGGCGCGGGATCGCTGGTGGGCGTGCTGCTGCTCGTGATCGTCGTCTATGTGCCGACGATCCTGATCTCGGTGTCGATGCCGGCCGCGGTCTATCGCTGCATCAGCGCGAAGAGCGGTTCGGACGTTTTCGCCTGACCGTCTGAGGCTGTCGCAATCGGGAGGGCGCTCCGGAAACGGGGCGCCCGTCCTGTATCAGCTCCATTTGGCCAGCGGCGGCAGGCTCATCAGGATCGCGTCGATATTGCCGCCGGTCTTCAGCCCGAACAGCGTGCCGCGATCATAGACGAGGTTGAATTCGGCGTAGCGGCCGCGCCAGACGAGCTGCTCCTCGCGCTCGGCATCGGTGAAGGGCAGGCCCATCCGGCGGCGGACGATCTGCGGGAAGATGTCGAGGAATGCCTCGCCGACTTCCTGCGTCAGCCGGAAATTGCGGTCGAACTCGGCGTCGTCGCCGCATTCGAGATGGTCATAGAAAATGCCGCCGACACCGCGGTGCACGCCGCGATGCGGGATATAGAAATAGTCGTCGGCCCATTTGGCATAGCGTTCATAGACATCGGGCCCGAACGGCGCGCAGGCGGCGCGCAGCCGCGCGTGAAAGGCGTCGGTGTCCTCGGCATAGGGGATCGGCGGGTTGAGGTCGGCGCCGCCGCCGAACCAGCGCCGCGTCGTCGCGAGGAAGCGCGTGTTCATATGCACCGCGGGGACGTGCGGGTTCGCCATATGCGCGACGAGGCTGATGCCGGTTGCGAAAAAGCTGGGATCCTCGGCTGCGCCGTGGATCGATGCCGCGAAATCGGGGGCGAACTGGCCGCCGACGGTCGAGACGTTGACGCCGACCTTTTCGAAGACCTGGCCCGTCATCACGCCGCGGACGCCGCCGCCGCCTTCGCCCGGCACGATCCCTTCGGCCTCGCGGTCCCACGGCGTATAGTGAAAGCGCGCGTCGCTGCCGGCTTCGGCCTCGATCGCCTCGAATTCGGCGCAAATCCGGTCGCGCAGCGATTCGAACCAGTCGCGGGCCGCCTGTTGCTGGGGGTCGAGCGAAATCATGCCGGAAAGCCTTTCGTTTGCCTGAGCGCTTCGGCGAGCGCGATGCCAGCCGAGACCGCGACATTCAAGGATCGAAAGCCTTCGCGCATCGGAATTGCGACGCGCGCCGACGCTACCTCGTGCACATGGTGCGGCACGCCCGCGCTTTCGGAGCCGAGCAGCAGGATGTCGCCGGGATCGAATGCAAAGGCGGGGAGGGGCGTCGCGCCCGCCGTCGTCAGCAGCACCGTCCGCTGCCCGCCGATCCGCGACCATCGGCGAAAGGCGTCCCAGCCCGGGTGGCGGCGGACATTGGCGCGCACCGCATAGTCCATGCCCGCGCGTTGCAGTGCCGCGTCGCCAAAGGGAAAGCCGCACGGTTCGATGATATGCGCGGGCACGCCGAAGCAGGCGGCGGTGCGCAAGATCGTGCCGACATTGCCGGCGATGTCGGGTTGAAACAGGGCGATTTCCATGCCGCCGCCATAGAGGCGAAGGCGCCGCAAATCGAGAGGCTTGGCTATGACGGCGCGGCCGGGTGACGGAAGCGGAAATTGCCTGTTGGCAAGCCCGGACAGTGCGGCTATCAGGCCCGCAATTCCCGGAGGGGCCGCCGGGTTGTGCGCTTTCGTGCGCGTGCAACAGGGGCGGTCATTCCTTCGAGAACTTTGTTTGTTCACCCATGCAAGGGCAATCGAATGGCCAGTGAAACCGAACACACCGCCGGAATCGAAGACGGGGTTCGACGCCGCGATTTCATCAACATCGCTGCAGTCAGCTTCGCCGGTGTCGGCGCGACGGCAGTGGTCCTGCCCTTGCTCAACCAGATGAACCCCTCGGCCGACGTGCTCGCGCTGTCGACGACCGAGCTCGATATTTCGGCGATCCAGCCGGGGCAGGCGATCAAGACGAGCTGGCGCAAGCAGCCGGTGTTCGTGCGCAACCTCGTCGCCAAGGAAATTGCCGAGGCCAAGGCCGTGCCGCTCGGCGACCTGCGCGATCCTGAGACGATCGACCAGCGCACCAAGCCGGGCAAGGAAAACTGGCTGATCACGCTCGGCGTCTGCACCCATCTCGGCTGCGTGCCGCTCGGTGCGGCCGAGGGCGAGAACCGCGGTGACTTCGGCGGTTATTTCTGCCCGTGCCACGGGTCGCACTATGACACCGCAGCCCGCATCCGTAAGGGGCCGGCGCCCAAGAATCTGGTCGTGCCGCCCTATGAATTCACCAGCGATACTGTCGTGACGATCGGCTGAGGAGCGAGATAAGATGAGCTTTCCCTGGGCCAAACCCTATGAGCCGAAGCATCCGCTGATGAAGTGGATGGACGAGAAGCTGCCGATCCCCCGCCTGGTCTATAACGCCACGGGCCCCGGTTATCCCGTCCCGCGCAACCTCAACTATTTCTGGAACTTCGGCGTCCTCGCGGGCGCCGCGCTGGTCATCCAGATCGTCACCGGCATCGTGCTCGCGATGCACTATGCCGCCAATGCGGGCGTCGCGTTCAATTCGGTCGAGCATATCATGCGCGACGTGAACGCCGGCTGGTTCATCCGCTACGCGCATATGAACGGCGCGAGCATGTTCTTCATCGTCGTCTATCTGCACATCTTCCGCGGCCTCTATTACGGCTCGTACAAGGCGCCGCGCGAAATGGTGTGGCTGCTCGGCGTCGTGATTTTCCTTCTCATGATGGCGACCGCCTTCATGGGCTATGTGCTTCCCTGGGGCCAGATGAGCTTCTGGGGCGCGCAGGTGATCACGGGCTTCTTCTCGGCGATTCCGATCGTCGGCGAGCCGGTGCGCCAGTGGCTGCTCGGCGGTTTCGTCCCCGACAATGCCACGCTCAACCGCTTCTTCTCGCTGCACTATCTGCTGCCGTTCGTGATCGCGGGCGTCATCATCCTGCACATCTGGGCGCTGCACATCCCGGGTTCGTCGAACCCGACCGGCATCGAGGTGAAGGACGAACAGGACACCGTCCCGTTCCATCCCTATTACACCGCGAAGGACGGCTTCGGCGTCGGCGTCTTCCTGCTCGTCTTCGTTGCGCTGACCTTCTTCAGCCCGAACACGCTGGGTCATGCCGACAACTATATCCCGGCCAATTCGCTTTCGACCCCGGCGCACATCGTGCCCGAATGGTACTTCCTGCCCTTCTATGCGATCCTGAAGGCCTTCACCTTCAACTTCCTGTGGATCGACGCGAAGCTGTGGGGCGTCATCGCGATGTTCGCATCGATCGCGCTGCTGTTCTTCCTGCCGTGGCTCGACAGCTCGCCGGTCAAGTCGTCGAACTATCGCCCGCTGTACCGCATCTTCTTCTGGA
>PNJO01000104.1 GCA_013821905.1 Sphingopyxis sp.
GGCCGTTGACCACTCCAAAGCCCGCCTCCGCGGCGCCTCAGTGCCACGGCGAGGTGCGCACGCTCCAATAGGCGAGATAGAGCAGCCCGGCCCAGAGCAGCAGGATGAAGGCCATGCCGGCGCGGCTCGACGGGCGCTCGCTCGCGGTTTCGGCGGCGGCGTGGAGTTCGGCCCACAGCGGCGCGGGAATCAGCCGGCGCAGGAGGATGAGCCCGAGCGGCACGATGACGAGGTCGTCGAGCCAGCCGAGCACCGGCACGAAATCGGGGATCAGGTCGATCGGCGACAGCGCATAGGCAGCCACCGCGACCGCGAGCAGGCGCGCGAGCATCGGCACGCGCGGGTCGCGCGCGGCGAGCCAGGCGGCGTGCGCCTCGACCGCGAGACGGTGGCCAAGATCGCCGATGCGTTCGGAAAGGGATTTGCCGGTCATAGCGATCTACTCTAGCTTCCCCCCATGGCTATCCAACTGAAAAGCGCGCGCGTCGAACGCTGGCCGGTCGCAGGATCCTTCGTCATCAGCCGCGGCGCGAAGACGCATGTCGACGTCGTCGTCGCCGAGATCGAGAGCGAGGGCGCAACGGGGCGCGGCGAGGGGACGCCGGTCGATTATCTGGGCGAGGACGCCGCGGGATGCCGCGACCGCATCCTGCTCGCGGCGCCGCATATCGCCGACCTCGACGCGGCGAGTGCGCGCGCCGCGGTGCAGGAACTGATGCCGGCGGGCGCGGCGCGCAACGCGCTCGACTGCGCCCTCTGGGATCTCGAGGCCAAACAGCGCGGGCTGCGCCTGTGGCAGGTCGCGGGCTGCGACGGTCCGCCGACCGCGCGCGTCACCGCTTACACCATCTCGCTCGGCTCGCCGGGCGCGATGGCCGAGCAGGCGGCGACCGCCGAGGCCGACGGCTATCGCCTGCTCAAGATCAAGCTGACCGGCGAGGGCGACCGGATGCGCGTCGCCGGGGTACGCAAGGGCGCGCCCAATGCGCGGCTGATCGTCGATGCCAACGAAAGCTGGGGCCAGCTCGACATTTTGGCCGAGGCCGAGGCGCTCGCCGACATGGGCGTCGAGATGATCGAGCAGCCGGTGCCGGTCGGCGCCGACGCGCTGCTCGACCCCATTTATGCGCCGATTCCCTTCGTCGCCGACGAAAGCTGCCAGACGACCGCCGATGTCGCGCGCATCGGCACCTTTTATGACGGGGTGAACATCAAGCTCGACAAGGCGGGCGGGCTGACCGAGGCGCTGCGGCTCGCCGATGCCGCCGATGCGGCGGGGCTGTCGATCATGGTCGGTTGCATGTTGTCGACCAGCCTCGCGATCGCGCCCGCTTTCGTGCTCGCGCAGCGCGCGAAATGGGTCGATCTCGACGGCCCGGCGCTGCTCGAACGCGACCGCGCGGGCGGGTTCGAGTTTCGCGAGGGGCGGATCGGGCCGCCGGTGGTCTGATCGCCCGCAGGCTCAGCGCGGGCGCGGCTGCGCATAGCTCACGACCTCATATTCGATGCCGTCGGGATCGAGAAAATAGAAGCGGCGTCCCGGTTCGTAATCGCCGTGCGAAAAGGGAATCAGCCCGACCGCCTTCACGCGCATCTCGATCGTGTCGAGATCGTCGACCTGCACTCCGACATGGTTGAGCGGTTCGCCCTTCGGATAGCGCGTGTCGGCGTGTTCGCCGTCGGGACCGGTGTAGAGCGCGACATAGGCGGCGTCGCTGCCGAGATGGATCGTGCGCCCGCCATCGCGCGCGGGGCCGCGCCAGCGTTCGTGCCAGCCGAAGATCGCCGACAGGATTCCGGCGGTGCGGTCGGGGTCGCTGACGGTGAGGTTCACATGTTCGATGAAGGCGTGCGTCACGGATAGGCTCCTGATTCGGGTTGACGCAGCGGCTTATGAAAGCTCAAGTGAGGTTTAGATCAACCCTATTCGTCGTTGCGAGCGGAGCGGACCGAAGGCGGCCGTAGGCCAACCAATCCAGAGCGGTTTACGCCACGCTGGATTGGCGCGTCTCACTCCTCGCAATGACGAACGCAGGAGCTGCCGATGCACCGGACCGACCTCATCGCGATCGGCGAACTCGCCGCGCGCACCGGCACCGCGGTGTCGGCGATCCGCTTCTACGAAGCGAAGGGCCTGCTCGCGGCGCTGCGCACCGGCGGCGGGCAGCGGCGTTTCCTGCGCGCCGACATCCGCCGCGTCTCCTTCATCCTGATCGCGCAGCAAATGGGGCTGAGCCTCGACGAGATCGCGGACGAGCTGGCGCGGTTGCCGGCGGGACGGACGCCGAACGCTGCCGACTGGACGCGGATCAGCACCGGACTGCGCGCGCGGATCGATGCGCAGATCGCGGCGCTCGCGCGGACGCGCGAGTTGCTCGACAATTGTATCGGCTGCGGCTGCCTGTCGCTCAGGAAGTGCGGACTCTACAACCGCGAGGACAAGGCGGCGCAGCGCGGGGCGGGGCCGCGCTATCTGCTCGGCGACCGCGCGGGGGAAATTGCCGAAGTGGATTGACGCCTTCCGGTCAAAATCTAGAGTGATGAAATCACGACAGATATTCGGAGAGGTTCGATGAAGCCCTGGTTCCCGATCCTGCTGCTGGCCAGCATACTGCCGTCGACGCCAGCGCTTGCCGAACCGGCCTCGCCGCTGCTCGGCACCTGGGCGGTCGATATCGACACGCTGCCGATCCCGCCCCAGGCGCGGCCGAAAAGCGTCACCATGACCTATAGCGATGCGGGCGGCGGCAAATGGCGGACCCATGTCGAGGTCGTGCTTCCCGACGGCAAGACGGTGCAGGCGACCTCGACTTATGT
The DNA here is from genome assembly GCA_013821905.1 of Sphingopyxis sp. Taxonomy (GTDB): domain Bacteria; phylum Pseudomonadota; class Alphaproteobacteria; order Sphingomonadales; family Sphingomonadaceae; genus Sphingopyxis. Next base: position 2,818 of record PNJO01000104.1, read on the forward strand.
GCCCGACGGCACGCCGGTGGCGGTCGAGGGCAATCTGGAGGCCGACACCGCTGCGACGCGGATTCCCGAACCCGGCGTCATGGTCACCGCGCTGGCGCTCGGCGGCGTGCCGGGATCGATGCGGACCTATACCGTGTCCGCCGACGGCCAGCGGATGACCGAGACGGTCGTCTTTTTCACCTCCGACGGCACACCGGGGATGCGCACGAACCGGTTCAACCGCGTCCGATAGCCGCGGTTACAGCAGCCCCGCCTGCTGGCGGTAGAGGTGGCTGTCGGCATATTGGACGAATTTGACGATGCGGCCGTCCTCGACCGTCCAGACGTGGCAAAAGGGCGCCGCGACCCGGTCGTCGAGGCCGCGATAGGTGCCGAAGGCGACGGCGCGGTCGGCGCCGAGCGGCAGCAGTTCGTCGGGGATCGCGCTGAAGTCGGGGATATCATTGGCGATCGGGCCCAGGACATGCGCGGCGACCTCGGCGAACCCGCGCCAGACACCGCCATAGGGCATGCCCAGATTCTCGTGCCACTCGACATGGCGGAGCGCGGCGTCGATCGCGGGCATGTCGCCCGCGGCAAAGGCATCATAGAGCGCGCGGACGGTGGCAAGGGCGTCGGTCATCTCATCCTCCCCATGATCGGAGCGGTGAATCTGTCGGTGCCATCGGGCGCCGTCAACGCCCCCGCGCGCGGATGCGCTCAGACCGCCGCCAGCCGCTCGATGTCGGGCGCGCCGGCGAGCCAGGGGCCGAAGCGGGCGCCGATCTCGCGGAAATGCGTCGATGCGCGATGCGCCTCGACCGCCGCCGCGTCGTCATAGCATTCGAGCACCTTGTAGGTGCCGGCTTCTTCGGTGCGGAACAGGCGGTAATAGCTGTTGCCGGGCTCGTCCGCGTTCACCGCGGCGGCGAGTTCGGCGAAGGCCGCCTCGAAATCGGCTTCCTTGCCGGGCTGCACGCGCAGCGTGGCGATCACTCCGATGGCGCTCATGGATCGTTCCTCTCCGTTCCCAAAAAAAGGGCCGGCGGTGAGGCCGGCCCGATCGATCGTCAGAAGACCTCGAACAGGCCCGCCGCGCCCTGGCCGCCGCCGATGCACATGGTGACGACGACATATTTCGCGCCGCGGCGCTTGCCCTCGATCAGCGCGTGGCCGGTGCAGCGCGCGCCGGTCATGCCGAACGGGTGGCCGATCGAGATCGAGCCGCCGTTGACGTTGAGCAGCTCGTTCGGAATGCCGAGCTTGTCGCGGCAATAGAGCACCTGCACCGCAAAGGCTTCGTTCAGTTCCCAGAGGCCGATGTCGTCCATCTTGAGGTCGAAGCGTTCGAGCAGCTTCGGGATCGCATAGACGGGGCCGATGCCCATTTCGTCGGGTTCGGTGCCCGCGACCGCCATGCCGACATAGCGGCCGAGCGGGTTGAGGCCGCGCTTTTCGGCGACCTTGGCTTCCATCAGCACCGCGGCCGACGAACCATCGGCGAGCTGGCTGGCGTTGCCCGCGGTGATCGTGTGGCCTTCGCCCATCACCGGCTTCAGGCTCAGCAGGCCTTCGAGCGTCGTGTCGGGGCGGTTGCACTCGTCGCGGTCGGCGACGACTTCCTTGAAGCTGACTTCCTTCGTTTCCTTGTCGACGACCGCCATCGTCGCCTTGCAGGCGACGATCTCGTCGTCATATTTGCCCGCGGCCTGCGCGGCGGCGGTGCGCTGCTGCGACTGGAGCGAATATTCGTCCTGCGCTTCGCGGCTGATGTTGTAACGCTTCGCGACGACCTCGGCGGTGCCGATCATCGGCATATAGGTGTCCTTGTGCATCGCGATCAGTTCGGCGTCGGTCTCGATGAAGACCTTGCCGCTGCCGCTGACCTTCGAGATGCTTTCGATGCCGCCGGCGACCGCGATGTCCTGGCGGTCGACGATGATCTGCTTCGCGGCGGTCGCGATCGTCATCAGGCCCGACGAGCACTGGCGGTCGATCGACATGCCGGGGACGCTGACGGGCAGGCCGGCGCGCAGCGCGACGAGGCGGCCGATGTTCATCGTCTGCGAACCCTGCTGCATCGCGGCGCCGAACAGCACGTCGTCGATCTCGCCGCCTTCGAGCCCGGCGCGCTCGACCGCGGCCTTGACCGAAAAGGCGCCCAGCGTCGGGGCGAGCGTGTTGTTGAACGAGCCGCGCGCCGCCTTGGTCAGCGGGGTGCGGGCGGTGGAAACGATGACGGCGTCACGCATGATAGGGGTCCTTCTTTCTGGTTCCGGTTGTCTTTTCGGGGGAGGTCGGCCGGACGATTTTCGTCACACGAAGAACTGGCTGATCCACTCGGCGATCAGCGCGGGCTTTTCCTCGCCTTCGATTTCGATGGTCACTTCGTTGGTTTGTTGCCACTGGCCGGGGCGCTTTTCGTCGAGTTCGAGCAGCTTGACGTGGCTGCGAACGCGCTTGCCCGAGCGGACGGGGGCGAGGAAGCGGACCTTGTTGCCGCCATAGTTGACGCCCATTTTGACATCGGCGATCTTCGGGCCGTCGGTCTTCTGGCCGAGCATCGGGATCAGCGACAGCGTCAGGAAACCGTGCGCGATCGTGCCGCCGAAGGGCGTCAGCTTCGCCTTTTCCGCGTCGACATGGATGAATTGATGGTCGCCCGTGGCGTCGGCGAACTTGTTGATCATGTCCTGATCGACGAGCACCCATTCGGACGTGCCGATGTTCTGACCGACCCTGGTCTGCAGTTCCTGCGGCGTGATCGAGGCCATATGGCATCCCCTCTATTGCTGGTTCGGGGCGCGTTCTAGGCCTGTCTTGCGGCGTTGCACAAGGGCCAAACCCCGCGCCCGCGGCGCCGTAGCGTCAGCCGGGCCCGGCCGCCTTCGCCGCGGCCGTTCTGGCCCCGGGAGACTCGGCGTAGGGCATGATCATCCTGCCGTCGGGCGCCGCGGTAAAGGTCGTCTGCGTCGGATAGGCGAATTCATAGCCGGCCTTCGCCATCGCCTCGAACAGCCGGATGGCGACGTCGGTGCGCGCCGCGACGACCGCCTCGAAATCGTCGGTGAAGACGTCGAACAGCAGTTCGAAATCGAGGCTCGAGGGGCCAAAGGTCAGGAAGCTCGAACGGATGAACTCATGGCCCGCCGCCTGCACCTGTTCTTCGAGCAGCGCGGGCAGGTCGCGCAGCATCGCCGGCGTCGTCTGATAGATCACGCCGATCGTGAAGGTCACGCGGCGGCGATGGAGATGGGCGAAATTGGTGATCTCCTTGGCGAGGAGGTTGGTGTTGGAAATGACGAGCAACTCGCCGTTGACCGAGCGCAGCCGCGTGCTCTTCAATCCGATGCGCTCGACCGTCGCGGTGCTGGTGTCATATTTGATCGTCTCGCCGACGCGGAACGGCCGGTCGAAGATGATCGAAAGCGACGCGAACAGGTCGGAGAAAATGCCCTGCGCGGCCAATCCGATCGCGATGCCGCCGATGCCCAGGCCGGCGATCAGACCGGTGACGTTCACCCCCATATTGTCGAGGATGACGATGGTCGCGATCGCGAACAGCGCGACGCTGATCAGCAGGCGGATGATGCCCATCGCGTTCGACAGCGTCTCGTTGTTGCCGTCGGCGGCGCGGCGCTGGATCAGCCCGAGCACGATCTCGCGGACCCAGATCGCGGCCTGCAGCACCACCGCGACGGTGAAGGCGAACTGGACGATGCTCATGATGATCGCCGGCGGCTGCGCATAGCCTGCGACCATGCGGATCGCGACGATCGCGAGCACGATCGACTTGGTCTTGTGGATCACGCGCCCCGCAATATGGGTCAGCGTCAGTTCGCCCTCGGCCGACTGCGCATGTTTCAGCGCAAAGCCGCGCGCCATCGACAGCGCGAAATAGATGGCGAGGCCGGCAGCGACGGCGATGCCGATCTGCAGCCAGTGGCTGTCGACCCACGCAACGCTCATGTCCCACCAGTGTCGCAGGTCCGCGACGGGCTCGGTTCGGGGCGCGTTGCCGGGGGCGGGTGTCTTGGGGGCGGCGGTCAAAATGGGAAAAGTCACGTCAATCCTCTTGGCGGATCAGGCGGAGGGCCCCCCGATACGTCATAAATGCACGTTCGTAACGCGAAACATGGCCGGCGTGCGATCGCCGCGGGCAGGGAGTATAGCGCCCCGGTGCCGCCAAAGGTTCCGCGTCAGGAGGTGCCGGGCAGCGCGTGGCGCGCCGGAACCTGCGCCGGACGCGCCATCAGCGGGCGCCAGCCCGATTCCTTTTCGCGGCGGCGGCAATAGGTCGACAGCCCGATTTCGAGCGCCAGCATCATATAGATGAAGGGCTGGAAGGCGATGCCGACGAACAGCGAGCCGACCATATAGACGACATGGCCGTGCTGGAGCGCGGTCGCCAGCGGCGCGATCCATTGCTCTTCGGCGCGGCGCGTCTTGAGGTAGCGGCGGCGGAGCTGCTCCATCCGCACCAGGCCGATCGCCTGCAAAAGCAGCCAGAGGAGCAGGCCCGGATAGCCCTGTTCGCCGAGCATCTCGAAATAGCTCGAATGATAGGCGCGCGCCTTGTCCTCATAGACCGCGGGCGCCGCTTCCTGCGGCGCGGCGTTCGCGTTCGTGCTTGCGGCGCGCTCGACGCGGAGCTGGTTCTGCAGATAGGCGTTGAAGCCGCCGCCGAACGGGTGGTCTTTCGCATATTCCCACGTCCACGCCCACACGGCGACGCGCGTCGAGGCCGATTCATCGGCACGGTGGTCGCGGATCGTTTCCATGCGCGCGGTATAGCTTTCGGGCAGGAAGGGGATCGCGGCGGAGGCGAGGAGCACCGCTCCCGCCATATAGAGGATGCGGTGCCTGACCGCGCGCAGCGACAGCACGGCGAGCACGACGAGGCAGACGAGCCCGGTGCGCGCCTGCGTCCCGACGGGGAGCAATATGCAGGCGAAGCAGAGCGCAAAGCAGAAGGCCGAGACGCGCCAGTCGGGCGGAAAGATCGTGCCGTGGCGACGATACCAGAGGATCAGCGGGATGATCGCGATGCCGACCGTCGACATGATCGAGCCTTCGTAGAGGCCGTAATTTTCGTTGAGCAGCAATTGCAGCGAGCCGTAGCCGCCGCCGCCCGCCGCGGTCTTGATCCCGCCAGCGATCGCGATTGCCGCTGCGGAGAGCAGCATGAACAGCGCGAGCGCCTCGATACGCAATTTGGTGCGCAGTGTCAGCGGCAGGAAGATCGCCCAGACCAGCGCCTTCCACACCCAGGTCCATTTGTCCGCCGCTTCGACGGGAAAATCGGCATAGATCGTGGTCATCCAGCAATAGAAGAGCAGGATGACGAGTAGCGTCTGGCGTCCCGACCATCGCGTGTCGCGCTTGTCGTCCGCGGCGACCCAGCCGACGATCGCGAGCCCGAAGACGATCAGCGAGATCGGGATCGAATTGATGAGGAAATAGCTCAGCCGCTGCGGCGCGACGATGTCGATATAGCAAAAGGCGAGCACGAACAGGAACGGCCGGCGAAAGCCGATGCCGATGAAGGCAAAGAGAAAGGCGACGAAGGCGAGGTCACGCATCGCCGGGCGCGTCCCGCTCGGCCTGTTCGGCCTGCTGCCGCTGTTGCCACTGCATGCGCGGGCTGACCTCGCGGTCGAGATCGTCGCGGTACAGCAACCGCCACAGTGCGATCGCCATCAGCACGTGGGTGAGGGCAATGGAAAAATTGTCGACCATTTCGGCTCCCCCTACGCGATCGGGGTTGACGCCGCGTTAAGGCTTCTATGTCAATGCGATGGCCCATGACCCGCATCTTGCACGTCCTCGATCATAGCCTTCCTGCGCACAGCGGCTATACCTTTCGCACGCGCGCGCTGATGAAGGCGCAGGTCGCGAAGGGGTGGGAGGTGGCGGGCGTCACCGGGGTCCGTCACCCGGTGCCCGGACCCGATGTCGAGACGGTCGACGGCCTGACCTTCCATCGCACGCCGCCGATCGCGCCCGCACCGTCGCCGGTCCGCGAATGGCGTGAGATCGGGGCGCTCGCCGCGCGGATCGAGTCGCTGGTGGAGACGTGGCAACCCGATGTGCTGCACGCGCATTCGCCCGTGTTGGACGCGCTCGCGGCGCTGCGCGTCGGCAAACGGCTCGGCATTCCGGTGATCTACGAGATCCGCGCCTTTTGGGAGGATGCGGCGGTCGGCAACGGCACGGGGCGCGAAGGCAGCCTGCGCTACCATCTGATCAAGCGGATCGAAACCCATGCGGTGAAATCGGCCGATGCGGTCGCCGTGATCTGCGAGGGGCTGCGCGGCGACCTGGTCGCGCGCGGGATCGACGCGGGCAAGATCACCGTCTCGCCCAACGGCGTCGACCTCGACCTGTTCGGCGATCCGCCGCCGCGCGACGATGCGCTCGCGGCCGAACTCGGGCTCGCCGCCGACGATGCGGTGATCGGCTTCATCGGCAGCTTCTATGATTATGAGGGGATCGACGATCTGATCGCCGCGATGCCCGCGCTCGTCGCGGCGCAGCCCGCGTCGCAACTGCTGCTCGTCGGCGGCGGCCCGATGGAGGCGGCGCTGAAGGCGCAGGCGCTCGCATCGCCCGTCGCGGACCGCATCCATTTCGTAGGCCGCGTGCCGCACGAGCAGGTCGAGCTTTATTATTCGCTGATCGATATCCTCGCCTATCCGCGCAAGAAGATGCGGCTGACCGACCTCGTCACCCCGCTCAAACCTCTGGAAGCGATGGCGCAGGGCAAGCTCGTCGCCGCGTCGGATGTCGGCGGTCACCGCGAGCTGATCGAGGACGGCGTCACCGGCACACTGTTCGCGCCCGACGATCCGGTGGCGATCGCAAGCGCGCTCGCCGGATTGCTCGGCCGGCGCGACCTGTGGGCCGAGCGTCGGCGAACCGCACGTATTTTCGTCGAGGCCGATCGTAACTGGTCGTCAAACATTTTGCGTTACGAACCTGTTTACCACAAGCTGCTGCGTCGGGGTTCCGCCCCGCTCGCTGCCTAGCGCGACAGGGGGAAAGCGCCCATATGGGCTTTGGAAGCGACATGGACGACCGCGACGATCATTACCGCCCGACGACCGCACGTGCAATATGGCGCGCGCTGCGTCCGGCCGTGCCCGCGGTGATCGGCGGCGCCGCTCTGACCTTTTTGTTTGCGGCGCTGATGCCGATGGCGTGGATCGCCGCGATCAGCTGGAACCTCTATCTCGACCGTCTGTCGGACCTGTTCGTGCCGCCGGTGGGCAATGGCGCGCGGCTGGCGCTTGCGCTCGGCATGGCGGCGATCGCGGCGCTGATCGCCGGCTTCGTTGCGCTCGTCGTCGCGCAGCCCGAGGCCGCGGGCCTCGGCGCGCTCCGCCGCCGCCGGGTGCGCGCTGCCGATGACGGCGAGAATGACGAGCTGTTGCCGCGCCGCCGCGCCGATTTCCATCCCGACGCCCCGCCGCGTCCGCCGATCCGCGCCGGGCGCGACCTGCCCGCCGAAGGCCTCGGCCCGCTGGTGCCCGAGACCGCAGGCGATGAAGAGGAATTCGACCTCCGCTTCGCCGACGTCGTCGAATATCAGGAGGATGAGCTGATCCTCGCCGACCTCGCGCCCGCCCCGGCCGAGCCGACCGGCGACGAGCCCTGGCTACAGCCCGCCGAACTCGTCGGGCAGGCGATGCCCGACCCCGCCGACCGCTCGCTCGGCGCGATGGTCCAGCG
>PNJO01000105.1 GCA_013821905.1 Sphingopyxis sp.
GGACGATCGCCTGCGGGGTCGGGCTGGTGCCGACGCGGTCGAACAGGATGCGCGCCGCGCCCTGCCCGTTCGCGGCGGCGAAGCGCACCTCGCCCGGCCAGTTGCGCTGCTCGAAGGCCCGTCCCGGCAGCGGCTGCCACGCGCCGGCGATACGCCGTTCGAAGCCATAGCCCGACGGCGCGAAATTGACCGCGACGCTGCGCCCCTCGATCACCGCAATATCGCGCGCGGCGGCAAGGCGCGCGGCGAGCCGATCGGCTTCGCTGCGCACATTGCGCTCCTCGCCCGGAATGGTCAGCACGACCGCGGTCGCGGCGAGCGCCATGATCGCGAGCACCACCATCAGTTCGACGAGGGTAAAGCCGTTCGCCCGGGAGCGAGCCCGCGCGTCAGCCGTCGCTGCGGATATCGGCATTGTCGTCGGTCCCGCCGGGGGCGCCGTCGGCGCCCATCGACCAGACGTCGAACGCCTTTCCGTTCGGCCCCGGCGCCTGATAATTATAGGGGCGGCCCCACGGATCCTCGGGCAGCCGCTTGATATAGCCGCCGCGGCGATAGCGTTCGGGCTGCGCCAGCGCAGGCGGCGCGGTGACGAGGGCATTCAATCCGTCGGTCGCCGCCGGATAGGCCAGATTGTCGAGACGATACTGCTCGAGCGCCGTCTCCAGCGTCGCGATATCGGCCTTTGCCTTGGTCACCATCGCGCGGTCCTGGCTGGGCAGGACGTTGATCATCACCACCGTCGCGAGCAGACCGATGATGAAGATGACGACCATCAGCTCGGTCAGGGTGAAACCGCGCTCGTCGCGCTTGCGGATCGGGCGCGCGGGATCGAACATCAAACGAAAGAAAAGCTGCATGAGCGACATCATTATATTCCGGCTAGGTTTTGCAACTGGAGAATGGGGAGCAGGATCGCGAGGATGATCAGCGCGACGCACGACCCCATAACGACAATTATGACAGGTTCGAGTAAGGCCATCGAGGCGACCGTGAAGCGGTCGAATTCGCGTTCGAGATAGTCGGCGGCGCGTTCGAGCATCTGTTCGAGCCGCCCCGCGCTTTCGCCGCTGGCGGTCATATAGACGAGCAAGGGCGGGAAGACCCCGGCATCGCGGAGCGCGGCCGACAGGCTGCCGCCCGCGCGCACCTGGTCGACAATGCCCGCGGTCGCGCCCGCGAGCGCGGCGTTGCGGATCGTCGGCACGGTCAGCCGCAGTCCCTCGACGAGCGGCAGGCGGCTCGACACCATCGTCGACAGCGTGCGCGCGAAGCGTGCGGCATAGAGATCGCGGAGCAGCCGCCCGAACAGCGGCAGGCGGAGCAGCCGGGCATCGACACGCGCCTTGAACGCGGGGCGGCGCATCGCGCTGACCCAGGCGAAGATGCCGGCCGCCAGCAGCAAGGCGATCAGCCACCACCAATTGGCGGCAAAGCTGGAGATCGCGATCACCGCGCGGGTGAGAAAGGGCAATTGCTGGCCGACGTCGGTGAACTGTTCGACAACGCGCGGCACGACGAAGATCATCAGCGCCGCGACGACGCCGATCGCGACGATCGCGAGCACGATGGGATAGGCAAGCGCCGCGACCAGCTTGCCGCGCACCTCGGCCTGGCGTTCGAGCAGGTCGGCGAGCCGCGCGAGGATTACCGTCAGGCTGCCCGTCGTTTCGCCCGCCGCGACCATCGCACGATAGAGCGGCGGAAAGCTGCCCGGCTGGCGCGCCATCGCATCGGCGAGGCGGCGGCCTTCGAGCAGCCCGGCATGGACGTCGCCGATCACGAGCCGCGCACTTTCGGCCTCGCTCTGGCGGGTCAGCGTGCGCAGCGCCTCCTCGAGCGGCGCGACCTCGGCGAGCGTCGCGAGCTGGCGCGTGAAGAGCGCGAGTTCCTTGCGGCTCAATTTGCCCTTGCGAAAGGCGAAGAGCGAACGCCCCGCAGGCCTGGCGCCCGCCGCCTCGACGGTCACGATATGGAATTTGCGCGCGGTCAAGTCGGCGCGCGCGGCGTCGTCGTTCGCGGCGGTCAGCCGGCCGCTGCGCTCGCGGCCCTGGGGGTCGATCGCCACATAGCGATAATCAGGCATCGACATCCTCGCGCCGCGCGATGCGGATCGCCTCCTCGGGCGTCGTGAGCCCCTTGGCGACCATCGTGCGCGCCGCCGACGCCAGCGTCGGCGCCTTGAGGAAGGCGTGTTTCGCGATCATCGCCTCGTCGCCGCCGGCATAGATGTAGCGGCGCACCGTCTCGTCGACCTTGATCGCCTCGAACACGCCGACGCGGCCCTTGAAGCCGGTGCCGCCGCACTGGTCGCAGCCCTTCGGCCGCCAGATGACGGTGCCGATGTCGAGGCCGAGCATCGCCGCGACGCTGTTGTCGGCCTGCACCGGCTCGCGGCAATGATCGCAAAGCTTGCGCACGAGCCGCTGCGCGAGCACCGCGCGCAGCGTCGAGGCGAGCAGGAAGGGCTCGACCTTGAGGTCCTTCAGGCGCGTGATCGCACCGACGGCATCGTTGGTGTGAACGGTCGAGAGCACGAGGTGCCCTGTCAGCGACGCCTGCACCGCGATGTCGGCGGTCTCGCGGTCGCGGATTTCGCCGACCATCACGACGTCGGGGTCCTGGCGCAGGATCGCGCGGAGGCCCGCCGCGAAATCGAGCCCGACCTTGCTGTTGACCTGTGTCTGGCCGACGCCGTCGACGGCATATTCGACCGGGTCCTCGACGGTCAGGATATTGCGCTGTCCGTCGTTCAATTGTTTGAGCGCGGCGTAGAGCGTCGTCGTCTTGCCCGAGCCCGTGGGACCGGTGACGAGGATGATCCCGTTCGGTTCGGCCAGCGCCTCGCGCAAGATCTGGTCGGCGGCGCCCGACAGGCCGAGCACGTCGAAATCGATGCCCGCGCTGTCCTTGTCGAGAATACGCATCACGACGCGCTCGCCAGCGCGGCTCGGCAGCGTCGAGACGCGGACGTCGACCGCCTTGCCGGCCAGCGTCAGGCCGATGCGGCCGTCCTGCGGCACGCGGCGCTCGGCGATGTCGAGGCGCGCCATCACCTTGATACGGCTGACGACGACGGGCGCGACGTGCGGCGGCATCCGCAGATGCTCGCGCAGCACGCCGTCGGTGCGCATCCGCACGACGAGTCCGCTTTCATAAGGCTCGATATGGATGTCGCTGACGCCTTGCCGCACCGCTTCGGCGATGATCGCGTTGATCAGGCGGATCGCGGGGGCGTCGTCGGCGCTGTCGAGCAGGTCCTCGGCGCTCGGCAGGCTGAAATCCATGTCGGTGCCGTCGAGCGAACCCGCCATCGCCGCCGCCGAGGCGTCGACAGCATAATGATCGGACAGCAGCCGGTCGAAATCAGTGGCGCTCGCGGTTGCGACGCGCAGCGGCTGTGCAAGGTAACGCTTCACCTCGATCAGCACCGCAGGGTCGCTGCCCTCGCGCAATGTCGCGAGCCAGCGGCCCTGATGGCCCGGGGCGCCGTCGGGCGCGATCACGACGCCATGCGCGCGCGCGAAGCCGTAGGGAATATCGACGGGGGGAGTATCAACCGGCGCCGGGGGAGGCGCCGCCGGTTCGATGTCGGTCACGGATGATCTCCGGTCGGGGGAGCGGGAGCCTGCGAGACCGAGGGCGGCACGTCGGTGGTCGACACGCTGCCTTCGGGCCCGCGCAGTTCGGGCAGGTTGACGGGGCCGACGGTGATGTCGGCGGGGGTCGCGGCGGACGGAACCGGCGGCACGGCGCCCAGATAGTCGCGCACCAGCGTGTCGATCGCGGGTTCCTGTTCGGGGTTCCGCTGCAGCTGGAAGTCGCGGATATAACCATAGCGGCGCGCGGTCAGCGCGGCATTGTCCTCGCGATTGCGCAGGATCGTCGGACGGATGAAGACCATCAGATTGGTCTTGGCACGCGTGCGGCTGCGCGACTTGAACAGCTCGCCGAGCAGCGGAATGTCGCTGAGCAGCGGGATACGTTCGATCGTCCGCCGCTCGTCGTCGTTGAGCAGGCCACCGATCGCGAGGATTTCGCCGTCGTCGACGGTCAACACGGTTTCGAACGAACGCTTGTTGAGGATGAGGTCGCTGTTGCGCGACGAGACGGGGCCCGCGACGCTCGACACTTCCTGGCGCAGGAACAGCTTGACCTCGCCCGCGCCGTTGACCTGCGGCGTGACGTCGAGCTTGATGCCGACCTCCTCGCGCTGGACGGTGCGGAAGGCATTGTCGAAATTGTCGCTGAGCGCCTCGCCCGTGGTGATCGGCACTTCCTGCCCGACGAGGAACTTTGCCGCCTGGTTGTCGAGCGTGACGATGTGCGGCGTTGCGAGCAGGTTCGACGTGGTGTCCGATTTCACCGCGTTGATGATCGCGCCGAAGATCGTGTTCTTGCCGATGTCGCCCGCGAAGCCCGCAAAACCGCCGGTTGCCGACAGCAGCGAGGCCGCCGCCGCTTCCTGCAGGCTGCTGCCCAGCGAGCTGTTCGTCTGCGTCACCGTCGTATTGCCGTTGACCGTCGTCGTATCCTCCGACAGCTGCGTCGCGGCATAGGCGCCGCCGAGCGTCAGGATATTGGGCTGCGCATTGCTGTAGCTCGTTGCGACGAACGGGATATTCTTGCCGCCGAGCAGGAACTGGACGCCGAGCCGCTTCGCCGCATCGTCGCCGATCTCGACGACGATCGCCTCGACGAGCACCTGCTGCCGTCGGCTGTCGAGCTGGCGGATCAACTCGCCGAGCATCCGCTGCACCTCGCTGTTCGCGGCAACGATGATCGCGTTGGCACCCTCGTAGCGCGTGACGATCGCCGGACCGCGGGTCGCGATGCTGCCACCCGATCCGCTGACCGAGGTCGGCGCCGTGCTGGCGGGTGCGGCGGCGGGCGCGGACGCGCCGCCGCCCGTCGACGAGGAGGAAGAGGCCGACGCGGGCGGCAGCCCCGCCTTTTGCGCCGGGTCGCTGCCGCCGCCGACAAGCTGCTGCAGCGTCGGCAGCAGCGTTTCGGCATTGGCATGTTCGAGCCAATAGACGCGCAGTTCGGTGCCGCCCGCCGCCTTGGCATCGAGGTCGTGCGCCATCGAGACGAAGCGCGCGACGAGCGCCTGGTCGCCGCGCAGCGCAATCGCGTTGCTGCTGTCGACGGGCACGATCGCGAGCGGCGCCCGCGCGCCCTCGCCCGCGGCCGGGACGAGCGCGGTCAGCGCGGCGGCGATCTCGCGCGCGCCGGCATTTTTCAGCGTCACGATCTGGCTGGTCGAGCTATCGCGGTCGATGCTCGCCGCGAGCGCGCGGATGCGGCGGATATTGTCGGCAAAGTCGGCGACGACGAGGCTGTTGGCGTTGCGGTTGGCGGTCAGCGAGCCCTGCGGGCTGACCAGCGGGCGCAGCGTTTCGACCGCGGCGACCGCGTCGATATGCTTGAGGCGGACGATCTCGGTGACGAACTGGTTCTGCGCCGCCCCGCCGCTGCCGATGCGGCCCGGCTGCGCCGCCGCGCCGTCGATCGGCTGGACGCGGTAGCTGCCGTTCGGGCCCGGCACCGCGACGAGGCCGTTCGAGCGCAAGGTCGCGAGGAAAATCTCGAAATATTCGCTGCGCGAGAGCGGGCGGTCGGTGACCACCGAAACCTTGCCGTTGACGCGCCCGTCGATGACGAAGGTGCGCCCGGTGATCCGCGCCGCGTCCTGGATGAAGGCGCGGATGTCGGCGTCGCGGACGTTCAGCGTATATTGCGCGAACGCGGGATCGGGCGCTGCGGAAACGAGCGCGGCGGCGAGCATCAGGGAAAGTTTGAGACGCATAGAACCTATTGCTTTGCAAGGAAAATGGCGACGGGGACGACGCTGGCGCCGCGCTCGACCTCGAGCGAGATGCGCGCACCCGGCGTGAACTGGCTGGCGAGCGAGGCGGCATCGGACGCCGAGGCGATCGCGCGGCCGTTGATGCCGCGGATGACGTCGCCCGGGCGCAGCCCCGCGGCGCGGAAGACCGCGCCGTCGCCCTGCGGTTGGACGACAAGGCCGGTGACCCGGCCGTTTTCGGTGCGCGGCGCGAAGCCGACACCCGCCTTGAGCGCGGCCGGCGACATTTCGCCGCTGGCCGAGAGGGCACCGGCGGAAGCGGCGCCGACTTCGGGGGTCGGCGCGGGCAGCGGCGTCGCCGGGGCGGCGACCGCGGCATCGCCGCTCTGGTCGAGGAACAGGCTTTCGCGCGCGCCGCCGCGGTCGAGCAGCACATGGTCGAAGGCGACGCCGACCAGCTTGACGCCCGGCGCGATCTCGTCGCCGACGGCATAGCTGTTCTGCACCCCGTCCTCGCCCGCGATGATCGCCGAGCCGCTGCCCGTCGCTTCGTTGATGTTGATGCCGAACAGCGTCAGGCCGAGCGCGGTCACCGTGGCGCTGGCCGGTCCCTGCGCATTGCTGCGGAAAAAGGGATCGAGGCTGGTGAAGAGCGCGCGCCGTTCGGCGGGCGAGGCGATCACCGCGGTCTGCGGCTGCCAGGCGCCGAGCGGCGACAGCGGCACGAGCAGGACCCAGAGCAGGCGCACGCATTGCCAGACCAGCAGCGCGCCGAGCAGGAGGGCGAGCAGCGCCGGCCACAGCTCGCGCGGCGAACGGCGGGCGCCGCGCAGCCAGGCGGGCAGCGCGCGCGGCAGCCGAACGGCCGATCCGGACATCAGCGTCGCCATGAAATCGTCCCTGTCCCCCAACTGAAAGAAGCCGTGCTGCGAATCGCCTAGGGGCGATCGGTGACAATCAGTTGACGGGAAGATTACAGTTTTTTGTCAGCCGGGCGAGTCCACTGCGGTCGGTAGCGGGCCCGGACGCTCCTCCCTGTCGCGAGGCGATGGGGAGATGGCCGCGCGAAGCGCTGACGGAGGGGCCATGACGCGGCCCCTCCACCGCTCGCTTCGCGGGCGGTCCCCCTCCCCATGCCCTTCGGGCACAGGGAGGAAGTAACGCATCAGAACTTCAGCGACGCGCTGAGCGAGAAGGTCCGGCCCAGCTCGTAGCGGTTGAGGAAGATGCGGTTGTCGCCGAACTCCTGAACTTCCTTGTAGGTGCGGCCGGTCAGGTTGCGCGCCTCGAACTTCAGCTCGATTTCCTTGTTCAGCAGGCTGATGCCCTGCCGCGCGACGAAGTCGATCGAGATCCCCGGCTTTTCGCGGATGTCCGGCTGGCCCGACGGACCGCGGCTGGTGACGCGCGGGCTGGCATAGGTGATGAGCAGGGTCTGCTGCGACAGCTTGTCCTGATCCTCGAGCCCGATCTGGAAATTGACCAGATGGTCCGACTGGCCCGTCAACGGCGAACCGTCGAAAAAGAAGTTGCGCGCATCCTGCACCACGCCGTTGATCACGGTCGTGTCGCCCGCACCGACCCGGATTTCCGACTTGGTGAAGGTATAGTTGCCGATCAGCACCAGACGGCGGCTCGCCCAGAAGGGCGAATCCGACAATGTGTCGAGTGCGATATATTTCTGGACCTCGACCTCGCCGCCATAGAGCAAAGCTTCGGGCGCGTTGGCGAAGCTGGTGTTCGCAATCGAATCGGTGCTGAGCGAGGTATAGGCCTCGATCGGGCTGTCGATCTTCTTGAAGAAGCCCGCCGCGGTCACGCGCTGGTCCTTGGCGAAATACCATTCGTAGCGCAGCTCGGTGTTCCACAGCTCGCTGTCGGTCAGCGACGGGTTGCCGCGAAACTGGCGGTTCGATTCGGGATCCTGGTAGATCTGCGCGATCAGCTCGCGGAACTGCGGCCGCGCGATCGTGTTCGACGCGTTGAGGCGCAGCTGCATGTCGGGTGCGACTTCCCACGTCAATGTAACCGCAGGCAACCAATAATCATTTTTGAGATTGGTCTGGGCGATCGCGCTGCCGCCCGAGCCGAACAGGTCGATCGGCACCACCGTCTGCTTGCCGTTCTCGTAACGCACGCCGACATTGACGTTCATGCCCGACACGATCTCGGCCTGAAGCTGGGCATATCCGGCATGGGTCGTGAGCCCGGCATCGAACGCCGCGGTGCCGTCCTGCGCCGAAGTTTCGAGCATCGTGATGTCGTAAAGCTGGATCGTCGCGTCGGAGAGCAGATAGTCGGGACGCAGCTGCGTCACCGCAACAGGGAGATTCGAGCCGCGGAACTGGAAGGCGCGACGGGTCGCGGTGCGGCTCGTGTCGCTATAGGCGTAACCGATCGTGCCGGTAATCTGGGGCGCCAGCTCGTACGACAGGTCGACGCCGCCCGACCACAGATCCTCGTTGAGATCCGAGAAGGCGATCGTCGCGTCGCCGCGGTTGCCGCCAAGGTCGTTGACGAACTTGTCGCCCGTCGGATCCTGTGTCGTCGGCAGGTTGGTGCGGACATAGGTGAAGCCGCGTTCATAGGGCGCTTCGCGCTGCGAATTGGCGTAGGCGCCGCGCAGGTCGACCTTGAGCCGGTCGAAGTGGAATTCGCCGACGAACTGCGTGTTGATGAGCTGGCGTTCGTACCAGGCGGTGTCCTGCTTCATGATGTCGCGGCCGACCTGGTTCGCGTCGGTGCCGAGGCCGAGGCGCGCCTGCTTCAGCGTGTCGCGAATATAGAGGTTGGTCCAGCGCAGCTTGTGGTCGCCGATTTCGAGGCCGAGGCCGAGCAGGCCGTTCACGACGACGCGGTTGTCGGTGATGACGCGGTTGTAGCTCGTCTGCGGGTCGCCCGACAGATCCTGGTTGAGCGAGGTCTGCTGCAGCGTGTCGCGCGTGCGCCATTTGTTGCTGATGCCCGCGGTCGCGATGATGCCCAGCTCGCCGTCGGCGAGGGGGATGGTCGTGCCGCCGGTGATGCCCGCCGACCAGTTGACCGGGATGTGATTGTTCTGCTGGAGCAAGGTCGTTTCGGCGTTGACCAGTTCCATCTGGATCGCCTTCAGATCGTCCTGGCTGAAATCGGCGCCCTCGAGGATCGGCTTGCCGCTGGCAAAGGCGGCCTTGAGCAGCGGCGGCACGTCGCGCGTGCCGTCGTCGAAGCCCGTCCAGTCGGTGTCGCTGCCATAATAGGTATAGCCGAGCTCGTTCGTCGTCTCGCTGTCCCAGCCGATGCCGCCCGAAATGGTCAGGAAGGGCTCGCGCGGGGTCGACTTGGTCGTGAGGTTGATCACGCCACCGCCGAATTCGCCGGGGAAGTTCGCCGAATAGCTCTTCTGGACGAGCGTCGAATCGATGACGTTCGAGGGGAAGATGTCGAGCGGCACGACGCGCTTCAGCGGTTCGGGGCTGGGCAGCGGCGAGCCGTTGAGCAGCGCGAGCGAATAGCGGTCGCCGAGGCCGCGCACATAGACGAAGCCGCTGCCGACGACGCTGAGGCCGGTGACGCGCTGGAGCGAGCCCGAGATGTCGCCTTCGCCGGTGCGGGCGATGTCGGCCGAGGACAGGACCGAGACGACTTCGGGCGTCGCCCGCACGACGTTGGGGGTATAGCGGCCGGTGACGACGATTTCCTGGTCGGCGCCGCCGGGGATCGAAACGTCGGCTTCCTCATCCTGCGCCGCATCGGCTGCGGGTTCGTCGACCGCGGGGGCGGCGTCGGTCGCAGCCGGCGGCGCGTCGGGCGCCGGGGTGCCCGCATCCTGCGCCAGCGCGGCGGGCGAGACGAGAGCGGAGCTGAGGAGGAGCAGGCTGGCGTAGATCGGCCGCTTGGTCATGATGGAATGTCCCCAAGGAATATGCAGGAAGGGAGCGGGCCAGCCCGGTCGGCGTGCCCGCTCCCCAATTGGATCGCGAGCGATCAGGTCGTCGGAATGGCGCTGCAGCTGCCGCTGGCGGTGCCGAAATTCGCCGTCGACGAGTTGCAGGTCCAGCCCTGGTACCAGGTGTCGTTGGCGTCGCGGACGGCGCCGACATAGGCGGTCGTGTCGAAGAAGGCGTTCAGCGTCTTCGCATCGAAGGCCGGACGCGCGGTTTCGGTCGCGCCGTTGACGAACAGGTTGGTCAGCGTCGGGGTGTAGGCGACGGTGTTGTTCGTGCCGCCTTCGAAGATCGCCTGGACCTGCGCGTCGGTCACGCCGCTGGTGCCGCGGAACGGCGTGCTGTTGCACTGCATCGACACCGAGAAGAAGCGCGGCGGGCCGGCTTCGTCGAGCGCACCGTTAGTGGGATTGACCGTCGTCGCGCTGTTGATGCCGAGGCAGCGGAAGCCCGGTGCCACGATCAGGCCGTTGGCGAAGGTATAGTCGGCGCCGCCGCGGATCAGGATCGACACACCGTTGCCCGCCGCATTGTTGCGCTGGATATAGGTGAAGTTCGACAGGTTCACATTCTGGCGCGGAACCGCGTCCTCGTTGCCGTTCGAGTCGATTTCCATCATCGAGTCGCCGACCGCCCCGCCTTCGCGCTGCACGCCTATGACATACTGGATGTTACCCTTGTAGCCGACGTCGGTGTCGAGG
>PNJO01000106.1 GCA_013821905.1 Sphingopyxis sp.
ACAACCGAAGATCCCGCCGGGATGCCCGACCGCCCAGGTGGGGACGGGCGGTCGGGCGTGTCAGGGGGCGGACCAGAGCCCCCTTATTCCAGCGGGTGCTGAAAGGCGTATCGGCGGCCGTCAGGCGGCCTGCTGGTGAACCCCATATTTGCGCATCTTCTCGATCAGCGTCGTGCGCTTGAGCGTCAGCAGGCGCGCGGCTTCCGAAATGATGCCGTCGGCGAGGTCGAGCGCGACGTGGATCTGTTCGAGTTCGATCGTCTCGATCTCGCGCTTCAGGTCGATCGGACGGCCGGGGGCCGGGGTCGACTTGGTGAAGGGCGTGGCCGAAGCGACGGATTCTTCCGCGCTGGCCGGCGCCGCGGCCGGGCTGCTGGGGACAGCCCGCCGCGACGCCAGCGCTGCGGTGGGGTTCAAAAGCATGGCGACATCGGCAACCCCGAGGGTCTCGCCGCCATGAAGAACGCTGGCGCGTTCCACGAAATTGCGAAGCTCGCGGACATTGCCCGGCCAGCTGTGCTGCATCAGCAGCGCCAGCGCGGCATCGTCGTAGCGGCATTTGGCATCGGCCGGCATGGAGCGCTGGAAATGGCGGATCAGCGCCGGAATGTCCTCGACGCGCTCGGCGAGGCTCGGCACCTGGAGCACGACGACGCCGAGGCGGAAGAACAGGTCCTCGCGGAACTTGCCGTCGGCGATCGCGGCGCCGAGGTCCTGGTGCGTCGCCGAAACGACGCGGACGTCGACTTTTTTTACTTCGCTGCTGCCGACGCGGACGATCGTGCGTTCCTCGAGCACGCGGAGCAGCTTGACCTGCATGTCGAAGCGCATGTCGCCGATTTCGTCGAGGAAGAGCGTGCCGCCCTCGCTCGCCTCGAAATGGCCGATGCGGCGGGCGTGGGCACCGGTGAAGCTGCCCTTTTCATGCCCGAAGAGTTCGGATTCGATGAGGTCGCCGGGAATGGCGCCGCAGTTGATCGCCGAAAAGGCCTTGCCCGAGCGGGCGCCTTCGTCGTGGATGGCGCGGGCGACGAGTTCCTTGCCCGACCCCGACGGGCCGCACAGCATGACCGATGCATTCGAGCGCGCCACGCGGCGGATCATGTCGCGCAGTCGCGCCGCCGCCGGGCTGCCCCCGATGATCAGCGCCTCGAGCGCTGCCTGCCCCTTGTCGTTCCCCACAGTCATTTTCATCTCCACCGCGCCCCCCAAGTCGGCGCCTCGATGGGTCCGGAAATTGACGAAACTGGTAAACAAAAGCTTATCAGGTGTTGCTTAACCCCTTCAAAACAAAGGGTTATTGCCAAAGTGGCAGCATTGGGCACGCAGATGCGTCCTTAACCTTCAGCAATGCTGCCAAACTGGCACTAATCATCCGAAGCGAGCCGCCAGCCGAGCGTGATCGAGATGCGGCGATTGCGCGGATCGAATCGGTCGGCGGGGACATAGGGCTCGCGGTCGGCGACGCCTTCGATGCGCGCGAAGCGATTCCGGTCGATGCCGCGATATTCGAAATAGTGACGCGTCACCTCGGCACGATCGACCGACAGGCGCCAGTTGTTGGTGCCCGATTTCGCCGACCAGGGCGCCGCGTCGGTGTGGCCGCGGATCATCACCTGGTTCGGAACCTCGGCGATCGGCTTCGCCACCTCGGCGAACAGGCGCGCACCCGCGGCGGTGAGCTGGCTGGTGCCCATCACGAACATCGAGAAGTCGGCGTCATCGACGATATCGATGCGCAGCCCCTCGGCGGTTTCGGCGAAGCGCAGATTCCTTGCCAGGCGCTTGATCTCGCCCTTGCTCTGCACCCGTTCGCGCATCGCCTGAGCGAGCAGCTGGAATTTTTTGGCTTCGGCGGCGCGTTCGCGCCCCGCGGCCTCGCGCGGGCCGCCCCGCGCGTCGCGCGGGATCGTCATCGCCCGCGTGCCCGTCTGCGCCGCGCCATGCGGATAGCGGTCGGCCGCGACGAGCGAGTCGCCCCCGAACAGGCCGGTCGCGCCCGCGGTGTCGGTCTTGGTCTGGACGATCGTCGGCGCGAAATAGTCGGCGAGCGCCTTGCGCTGCTTTTCGGTCGTCGCGCCGAGCAGCCACATCAGCAGGAAGAAGGCCATCATCGCGGTGACGAAGTCGGCATAGGCGACCTTCCACGCGCCGCCGTGATGGCCGCCGTGCGCTTCCTGGATCACCTTCTTGACGATGATCGGACGCTGCATATTGGGACGCGCGGCCATTTAACGCCCCCTCATGCCATCGAACACCTCGGCAAAGCTCGGCTGGTTGGCATGGTCGACGCCCGACCGCGCCGCCTCGATCACCAGCGGCTGCGGATGGCCGTGGAGCGAGGCGATGATCAGCTGCTTCACCGTGTGATAGATGGCGGCGTCGCTTTCGATCACGGTGCGCGCACGCGTCGCGAAGGGACCGACGAGGCCGTAGGCGAGAAGCACGCCGAGGAAGGTGCCGACGAGCGCCGAGCCGATCATGCCGCCCAGAATCTCCGGCGGCTTGTCGATCGAGCCCATCGTCTTCACGACGCCGAGCACCGCGGCGACGATGCCGAGCGCCGGAAGCGCGTCGGCAAGGCTCTGCAACCCGTCGGCGGGCTTGATCGCATGGTGGTGGTGGCTCTTGATCGCATTGTCCATGACCTCCTCGACCGCGTGCGGGTCGAGCGTGCCCGACGACACGACGACGAGGCGCAGCGTGTCGCAGATCAGGTGGACGAGCGTGTCGTCCTTGAGCAGTTTCGGATATTGCTGGAAGATCGGCGAGCTGGCCGGTTCCTCGATATGCGGTTCGACCGCGACCGGCCCCTCGGTGCGCATCATCTTCATCAGCGACGAGACGAGCAGGATGCAGTCGAGATAGTCGGCCTTGTTATAGGTCGGCCCCTTGAACACCTTGGCGAGCCCGCCGCCGAGCGCCTTCAACTCCTTGCCCGAATTGCCGATGATGAGCGATCCGACGGCGGCGCCGCCGATGATCAGCATCTCGTGCGGCAGCGCGTGCATGACGGGGCCGAGGTTGCCGCCGGTCAGCGCGAAGCCCCCGAAAACCAGCAGCAGCAGAACAACGATGCCGATTACGGGAAACATGCGGGGTCAACTCCATTCGGGCGCGTGGCCCGCGAATTCCGGGACGTCTTGAGATTTAACGGCAGCAGGCGCGCAAGATTGAGCGCGATCACATCAAAAGATCGAACAAGGTCCGCTGATTGATCTTCGCAAAAGCGGCCTGCGCGGCGCTCAGCGTCAGATCCTGCGCATGGAGCTGCGCGATCGCGACGTCGAGGTCGGTGTCCTCGACCACCGAGCGCTCGTCCTTGAGCGTGATGTCGCGCGCCGCCAGCCCGTCGCCGATACGGTCGAGCCGCCCGCCGGCGAGGCCGAGCTTGGCATGTTCGTCGGCGACATGACCGATCGCGGTGGACAGGGCGTCGAGCGAGGTGCCGATGGCCGCCTTGTCGCCCGCCGCGACCGCCGTCGCGGCGTCACGGACGCCCGTCGACAGGCTGTTCCCGCCGACGACGAACATCTCTGCCGCCGACTGGACCGGTGCAAAGCTGACGTCGGAGTCGAAGCGCATGACGCGTGCGGTTCCCGCCGCGAACAGCGGTTCGCCATTCGAATCGCGCGTCGCCGCGAGCGCATCGAGTTCGTCGGCGATCGCGCCGAGTTCGGCGGCCATGGTGGCGCGGTCGGCGGGGTCCACGGTGTCGCTCGACGCCGCGAGCGTAAGGTCGCGCGCGCGCGTCATCAGGCTGGTCACCGACTTCATGACGCCATCGGCCTGCGTCACGAGCGCGGTCGCCGAATTCACGTTCGACGACCAGGCGGTCATGCTTGCCTGCGTCGTGCCGATCGTCGCGATCCGCCGCGCCGCGACCGGGTCGTCCGACATGCGCAGCAGCTTCTTGCCGCCCGAGATCTGGATCTGCGTCCGTTCGAGCTGTTCGGCGAGTTTCTGCTGGCGCGCGATTTCGCGCGTCATGCGATTGCCCACGGCATTAATCATGGTCTTCGCCTTCCTAGATCGAGCTCAAGAGCGTCTGCATCGTTTCGCGCGCGACCTGGATCGTGCGCGCCGCCGCCTGATAGGCCTGCTGGAAACGCAGCAGTTCGGCGGCTTCCTTGTCGAGATCGACTTCGCTCACCGAATCGCGCGCCGCGGCGGACGCATCGGCGCGCGTCGCCGCGGCCGCATCCTGCGCGCGCGCCGAGGCCACGGTCTGCGCCTGCGAGGCGAGGTGGCCCGACCAGCGCGCTTCGGGATCGTTCGATCCGCGCATAGTGCCGAAAGCGAGCATATTGCCGTTGCTGCCCGACGCATTCGCCGCAGCGACCTGGTCGGGGGTCAGCGCGGTCGCGGTCAGCGTCGCGGCGCTGGTGCCGGTGAAGAGCGGCTGTCCCGTATTGCCATTGGCGTCGGTGCCCGCCTGATGCGCGGCATTGAGCTGGCCCGCGAAATCGGTCGCCATCGTGTCGAGCGCCGCGCGCTGGTCGGCGACATGGCTTGCGCCCTCGGCAAGCCCCGCGAGCGAGCCGGTCGCGATGGCGAGCGGCGCGCCGCCGACGCTGTATGACAGGCGGCCGTCGGGTGCCGCGGTCACCGCGATCGGCGTCACGACGCCGCCGCCGACGAGCAGGTCGCCCGACCCCGCCGCGCGCAGCGTGACCGCACCATTGTTGTCGAAGGTCGCGCTGACGCCCGCCTGCGAGGATAATTTATCGAGCAGCCGGTCGCGCTCGTCCAGCAGGCTCGCCTCGTTGGTCGATCCCGGCCGCGCCTTGCGCAAACCGATGTTGATCTGTTCGAGCGCATTGAGGTCGGCATTGAACTGTTCGACCTCGCTCGCCGCCGCGCCCTCGATCCCTTCGCCCATTTTTTCGAGCTGGTTCGCCGCGGTGCGGAAGCCCGAGGCGATTTCGTCGGCCGATTGCAGGAACTGTGCGCGCAGCGTCTTGTTCGACGGGTCCGACGTCAGCTGGTCGGCGGTCGTATAGAGTTTGGTGAGCCCGGTCTTGATGCCGTTCGTCTCGTCGCTCAGCGCGCCCTCGACCTTGTCGAGCCAGCCGAGTTTCGTCGCCGAGCGTTCGGCATCGCCCGAGGTCAGGCGCGAATCCTCGATCAGCCAGGCGTCGACCGAGCGGTCGATGCCGCGGATGTCGACCCCGCCGGGATTGACGTTGCCGCGGTAGAAGACCGCATTGCCGCCGCCGACGGCCTCCATCAGATCGAGCCGGCGCCGGGCATATCCCGGCGTCTGGGCATTGGCGATATTGTCGCCGATCGTCGACAGCGCGCGCGAATAGGCCTTGAGCCCGCTGTAGCCGATGCCGAGCAGGTCGCTCACTGGACGCCTCCACCCAGGCCGCCGACGGTGCCGCGCAGCTGACGTTCGACGAGGTCGGCGATGCCGAACTGGCGCATCGACGCCATCGCGTCGGCGGTGCGCGCATCGGCCATCTCGCGGAAATTGTCGGTCGCGCTCGATCCGAGGATGTCGTCGCCAAGCTTCGCCTGGCGCATCGACGCCATCAGCTGGCGCAGGATCACCGCCTCGAACGCTTCGGCCGCCTTGCGCAGGCCGCCGTCGCCACCGCCCGCGGCGGTGGGAGCCGGCGTCGCGCCGATCGAAGAAATGGGGCTCGTCATATGATCACCAGTTCCGCAGTGAGCGCGCCGGCCTGGCTCAGCGCCTCGAGGATGGCGACGAGGTCGCCGGGAGGAACGCCCATGCGGTTGATCGCATCGACGAGTTCGGAGAGCGACGCGGTGGGTTTCACCAGCATCACGGGACGATATTCCTGGTCGACGCCGATTTCGCTCGACTGTTCGACCGCGGTTTCGCCGCGACTGAAGGGGGCCGGCTGGACAATGGTCGGCGACTCCTTGATCGAGACGGTCAGCTTGCCCTGCGTGACCGCCGCGGTCCCGACGCGGACCGCGCCGTTGATAACGACCGTTCCGGTGCGCGCATTAACAATGACTTTTGCCGGCGGTTCGGCGCGCTGAACCGCGAGATTCTCGATCCGGGACATCAGCCGCATGCGTTGATCGCCGCTGCCGCCGGTGCGGATCGCGATGCTGGCGCCGTCGAGCATCGTCGCGGTGCCCGGGCCGAGCGCGCCGTTGATCACGTCGGCGACGCGCTTGGCATTGGTCGCGTCGAACTGGTGGAGGTTGAAGGTCAGCTGGTCGCCCGTGGCAAAGCCGGTGTCGACGGCGCGCTCGACCGTCGCACCGCCGGCGATGCGGCCGCTCGACGGCACATTGACCGTCAGCTTCGACCCGTCGGCAGCATCGACGCCGAGCCCGCCGATGACCAGATTGCCCTGCACCATCGCATAGATCTGCCCGTCGGCGCCATAGAGCGGTGCGAGCACGAGCGTTCCGCCGCGCAGGCTTTTCGCCTTGCCGATCGCCGACACGGTGACGTCGAGGCGCTGGCCGGGCTTGGCAAAGGGCGGCAGCTCGGCGGTGACCATCACCGCGGCGGCGTTTTTCAGCGCCGGGTTCACCCCGGGCGGAAGCGTCAGGCCGAAACGCGACACTGCGCCCTTCATGCCCAGCGTCGAATAGTCGAGGCTGTCGTCGCCGGTGCCCGCGAGGCCGACGACGATGCCGTAGCCGGTGAGCTGGTTGGCGCGCAGGCCCTGGAACTGGCCCATGTCCTTGATGCGCTCGGCATGTGCCGGCGCGGCGGCGGCGAGGCTCGCGAGAAGGAGGGCGATCAGGGTGAAGAGGGTGGGACGCTGGGTCACTGGCCTGTCCTTAGAAGGGGCTGATGATCGAGAAGAAGCGCTGCAGCCAGCCTTGCTTGCTGGCCCGCGCGATCTCGCCCTTGCCGACGTAGCGGATGGTCGCATTGGCGACGCGGGTCGACAGGACCCGGTTGTCGGGGCTGACGTCGATCGCGCGCACGATGCCCGAGATCTGGACGCGCTCGTCGCCGCGGTTGAGGGTGAGCAGTTTCTCGCCCTTCACCAGCATCGTGCCGTTCGGATAGACGGCGGCGACGGTCACGCTGACCTCGCCCGACAGCGCGTTCGACTGCGACGCGTCGCCCTTGCCCTTGAACTGCTGGCCTCCCCCCATCGCGACATCGCTGGGGTTGAACAGCGACAAGGGGCCGGTGGTCGGCGGCGTCAGTCCGATATTGCCGTCGCGCTGCGTCCCCGCGGCGTTGCTTTTCGTCGCAGCGGTGCGCTCGACGAGCTGGATCGTGATGATGTCGCCGACGGCGCCGGCGCGGCCGCCCGAGGTGAGCGGCACATAGCCGCCCTGGAAGATCGAGCCATTGGCCGCCGGCGGCGCCGGCGGCGCCGGCATCGTCACCGCGAAGGCGTCGGGCGCGACCTTGTCCTTCGCCAGCGCCGAAGCCGGCGCGAGCGCGAGCGCGAGCGCGATCGGGGCGAAATCAGAGAGTCTGCGCGGCATTTTTCATCATCTCGTCGGTGGCCGAGATCATCTTCGAATTGACCTCATAGGCGCGCTGCGTCTCGATCATGTCGACGAGTTCCTCGACGACATTGACGTTCGATCCCTCGAGCATTCCGCCGCGCAGGCTGCCGCGGCCTTCCTCGCCCGCACCGCCGACCTGCGGCGCGCCCGAGGCCTGCGTCTCGACGAGCAGATTGCCGCCGATCGCCTGCAGCCCGGCGGGGTTGGCGAAGCGCGCGATCTCGATCCGGCCGAGTTCGGTGACGCCTTCCTGTCCCGGCACGCTCGCCGAAACGGTGCCGTCGAGCCCGATGGTGACCGCGGTCGCATCTTCGGGAATCTGGATCTGCGGCTGGATCGGCTTGCCGTCCGAGGTCACGATCGTGCCGTCGGGCGCGCGGCCGAAATTGCCGGCGCGGGTATAGCCGATGCGCCCGTCGGGCATCTGGACCTGGAAAAAGCCGGCGCCGTCGATCGCGACGTCGAGGCCGTTGCCCGTCGTCGCAAACGTGCCCTGCGTGTCGATGCGCGCGGTGCCGTTGAGCGCGACGCCGGTGCCGAGGTTGAGCCCGGTCGCATAGCGGTTCTCCGCCGACGAGGGCGCGCCCGGCGCAGTCATCATCTGATAGCTCAGCGTCTCGAAGCTCGCGCGG
Organism: Sphingopyxis sp.; assembly: GCA_013821905.1. Lineage (GTDB taxonomy): Bacteria > Pseudomonadota > Alphaproteobacteria > Sphingomonadales > Sphingomonadaceae > Sphingopyxis. The sequence goes on from PNJO01000106.1 coordinate 8,097, forward strand.
TCGCGCTTGAAGCCGGTCGTGTTGACGTTGGCGAGGTTGTTCGCGATCACCTGCATCCGGAAGCCCTGGGCATCCAGACCGGTTCGTGCGACGTGAAGGGCTCCGAAGCTCATCTCTATCTCCTTATCGCGGCAGCTGCATCAGGCTGGCGGACGCGCTGTCCATTTCGCGCGCGTCGTCGATCATCTTCAATTGCGTGTCCCAGCTCCGGCTCGCCTCGATCATCTCGACGAGCGCGGTGGTGGCCGAAACATTCGATCCCTCAATCGAACGCGTGGTCAGCCGCGCTTCGGGATCGTCGGGCAGGATGCCGTCGCCCTTGACGCGGAACAGGCCGTCGAGGCCCTTCACCACGTCCGATCCGGCCGTGGTCGCGAGCCGCAGCCGGTCGACCTCCTGCGGATTTTCGGGATCGCCGCCCGCGGGCACGATCCACACGCGCCCGTCGGTGTCGATGCGGATCGAATCGGCTGCCGGGATGGTGACCGGACCTTGGCCGCCCTGCACGGGATGGCCGTCGCCGGTGGTCAGAAGGCCGCCCGCCGAAATCTGCAGGTCGCCGCGGCGGGTATAGGCTTCCTCGCCGTTCGGCGCCTGCACCACCAGCATCGCATCGCCCTGCACCGCGACGTCGAGGTCGCGCCCGGTCGAGGTGACGGTGCCGGCGCGCATGTCGGCGCCGTGCACTTCCTCCGACGACATGGCGCGCGCGTCGTGCCCGCTGCCGTTGAGCCACAGCGCTTGCGCCTCGGCCATGTCGGCGCGGAAGCCCGGCGTCTGGGCGTTCGCCAGATTGTTGGCGATCGCCGTCTGCCGGGACATGCTGCCCCGCATCGCGGTGAGGCTGGTATAGATAAGGCGGTCCATCCGGGATCTCCTGGCGGTCGGCTATCTTGCGCCCTCAGGTGCGCATGTTGATGATCGTCTGCGTCAGCGTCGACGCGCCTTCGATCGCCTTGGCATTGGCCTGGAAATTGCGCTGCGCGCCGATCAGCATCACCAGTTCCTCGGTGATATCGACGTTCGAGCGCTCGAGCGCGCCCGAGCGGATCGCGCCCATCGGACCATTCGTCGCGGCGTCGATCGTCGGATCGCCGCTCTCGCCCGACGACTGCCAGTGCGAATCGCCGATCGGGCGCAGGCCCGACATCGAGGGGAAGGTCGCCATCGCGACTTTGCCGAGCATCTGGTCTTCGCCATTGGCAAAGGTCGCGGTGACGAGGCCGTCGAGGCCGATCGACACATTGACCAGCCCCGACGCCGGATCGCCCGGCGCCCCTTCGGGCAGGCGGAAGTCGAACGCGCCGGCCAGCGTGCGGTCGGTGACATTGCCGTCGGCATCGACGGGCAGCAGCTGGAGGCGCGCGCCGGTCGAATCGATCACATAGCGGTCGGGGGTCGGCTCGAACGCGCCGTTGCGCGTATAGGTGACCTGCTCGCGCGGCGGCTCGCCCTTCACGATGAACATGCCTTCGCCGACGACGGCGAGGTCGAGCGTCTTTTCGCTCGATTCATAGGAGCCCTGCGTGAACTGCTGGGTGATGCCGTTGAGGCGCGTGCCCTGGCCCGCGATCATCTTCGTCGACTGCGTCGGCGACGAGGCGAAGATGTCGCCGAACATCGCCTTGCTGCGCTTGAAGCCGACCGAACCCGCGTTGGCGACGTTGTTCGAGATGACCGACATGTCGGTCTGCGCGGCCTTGAGGCCCGAAAGCGAGGTATAGAATGACATGGACTTATCCTTCCTGAAAGATGGAGCTTAAGCGGCGGTCGGCGCGGGCGCGGGCGTCGCGGCCTTGATGTCTTTGAGCAGCTGGGTCTGCGCGGTGAGCTGCTCCGAAATCTTCTGAAGCGTGGTGTTGGTCTCGCTGATCCCGGCGAGGCTGGAGAATTGCGCCATCTGCGCCACCATCTGCTGGTTATCGATCGGGTTGAACGGATCCTGCTGCGACAGCTGCGCGGTCATCAGGCGCAGGAAATCGGACTGATCCATCGCCTGGCCGCTGCCCTTGGGCTGGAGCACCGGGTTGCTGTTCGTGTTGATGCTGTTGATGCTCATCTTACTGTCCCAACCGCAGCGTTTCGTTGATCAGGCCCTTT
>PNJO01000107.1 GCA_013821905.1 Sphingopyxis sp.
CGATCTGCCGATGACGGCGGTCCAGCTCGTCGGGCGCGTCGTGTGGACGGGGCGCCGCGTCCGATGATTTTAGGTCCTCCCTGTCGCGAAGCGATGGGGAGGGGACCGCCCGCAAAGCGCGTGGAGGAGGGGCAGCGTTCTGGCCCCTTCGTCAGCGCTTCGCGCTGCCACCTCCCCATGCCTGCGGCACAGGGAGGATCAGGACGGTGCGTTCATCTCTGCTTCGATCTCGTGCTCCAGCACTTCGGCGCGCTGGCACTGCTCTTCATTGCCGTCGCGGCATTTCTCCGCCGCCTTGTCGCGCTGGCGCGACAGCTTGCCGATGCGTTCTTCGCGCTTGCGCAGCTCGCGCCCGCGGTTGCGGTCGGCCTCGTCCTGGCTCGTCGTCGACCAGTCAGCGACCTGCCCGACCGCCTTCACCGGTGCGGTGACCACGGTCTTGACCGCGCTGACGCAGCCCGCGAGCAGTGGCGCGGCCAAAAATGCGATGATGACGGCGCGCATGATCTTCTCCTTCGGCGACGCGTCCCCTTTACATAGTCGCGCCCCGGTGAACAGCGGATTGCGACGGACGGGCGGCGATAGTCGCCTGTTGTCACAGCTTTGAAACAAATGGTTAAAGTCGTCTTTACCATCGGCGCGTAGGTCGGGCGGCACGAAATGCCCCGCGCCGCTACAAAGAGATCCCGATGAACCCCGCCCTCCAAGCCCTTGCCCCCTCATCCGGCCATTCGGCGGCGATCGGCATCGATGCGCGGATGGCGGAGGCGATCGAGATCTTTCGCGCCAATCCCGAACTGCGCATCCTCGCGGTGCTCGACGCGCGCGGCGCACCGGTCGGGGTGATCCGCGAACAGCGGGTGCGCGAACTGCTCTTCTGTCCCTATTGGTTCTCGCTGATGCAGAATCCGACGATCGGCGGCTCGATCGAATCGATGATCGAACCCTGCCTGACCGCCGACGTCGGCGAGAGCACGGCGAGCCTGCTGCGCATCGTGTCGCGTTCGAAGCGCCACGACGGGCTGGTGCTCGTCAGGGCGGGGCGCTTCGTCGAGACGCTCGACGCCGGTCAGCTCGCCAAGCTCGCGATGCTGCGCGAGGTCGAACTGGCGCAGGATCGCGTTGCGCGCGCGACGATGGTCGACGAGGCAGGACGCGGATTCCAGCAGGATATCGCGGCGCTGACCGCGACGCTGTCGGACATGGCGCGCGAGGTGGAGGGCGTGGCGCTCAAGTTGACCGCGCGTGCGCAGCAGACGGGACAGGACGCCGTCTCGGTCGCGGGCGCGACGGCGCAAACGCTGGCGGGACTGCGTGACCTCGGTGCGCGCGGGCAGGCGCTTGCCGGGTCGATGGCGCGGATCGTCGAGGATGGCGCACGGGCGCGCGGCGTGCGCAACGACGCGCACCTCAAGGTCAAGCAGGCGGGCGAACGCGCCGCGGCGCTGAAGGCCGCCAGCCAGTCGATCGAACATATGCTCACGCTGATCATCGAGATGGCGAGCCGCACCAACATGCTCGCGCTCAACGCGGGGATCGAGGCGGCGCGCGCGGGCGATGCGGGGCGCGGTTTCGCCGTCGTCGCCGCCGAGGTCAAATCGCTCGCGAGCCAGACGCGCAGCGCCGCGAGCGACATCACGCCCTATGTCGACCGCATCCGCGAGATCGTCGAACAGGTCGCCGCGGGCTTTGCCGAGGTCGAGCGCGCGATCGAGGCGAACAAGGGTTTCTCGGACGCGATCGACGCCGCGGTCGACGGCCAGAGCGCGACCGCGCTCGTCATCGCCTCCTATGTCGAGCAGGCGGTTTCTGCGGGCCGCGAGGTCGATACGCGCGTCCAGCATATCGGGCGCGGCGCCAATGCGGTGGGCGAGGGCGCCGAGGCGCTGGGCCAATTGTCGGCGGGACTCACCGAGGCGGCGCTGTCGCTCCACCAGCGCGCGCGCCATTTCGTCGAGGCCGTCGCCGCCGCCTGACGGGTCGAAGCTGTCCCATATTCAGGCACTTGCCGCGCGAATCGCGCATGATAGGATGCTCCCGCGCCTGCGGCGCCCGGCCGTCGGCGGGGAGGAGAGTCATTCCATGACGAATATCCAAAAGGGTCTGGCCGAATTCATCGGCACATTCTGGCTGGTTTTCGGCGGCTGCGGTGCCGCGGTGCTGGCGGCGGGGGTTCCCGATGTCGGGATCGGCTATCTCGGCGTCGCGCTTGCTTTCGGCCTCACGGTCGTGACGATGGCCTATGCCATCGGCCATATCTCGGGCTGCCATCTGAACCCCGCGGTCACCGTCGGCCTGTGGGCCGGCGGGCGCTTCGCGGCGCGCGATATCCCGCTCTATGTCGTGGCGCAGGTCGCCGGAGGGATCGTCGCGGCCTTCCTGCTCTATCATGTCGCAGCGGGGAACCCGGCGTTCGACCTCGCCAACGGGCTCGCCGCGAACGGTTATGCCGCCGGGTCGCCCGGCAATTACGACCTGATCGCCGGTTTCACGATCGAAATCGTGCTGACGGCGGTTTTCCTGTGGGTGATCATGGGGGCGACCGACGGGCGCGCGCCGGCGGGCTTCGCCCCGCTCGCGATCGGCCTGACGCTGACGCTCATCCACCTGATCTCGATTCCCGTGACCAATACCTCGGTCAATCCGGCGCGCAGCACCGGTCCGGCGCTCGTCGTCGGGGGGCTCGCGCTCCAGCAGCTCTGGCTGTTCTGGGTCGCGCCGCTGATCGGCGGCATTGTCGGCGGCTGGCTTTACAAGACGCTGGGCGCGGACAGTTTCCCCAAACCCGATATCGGGGGCGAATAACAAGGGGTAGGCGGAGGTCCGCCTCCGCCGCCTATTTCAACAGGTCGAGAGCAAAGGCGCGCACCGCGTCGGCCATGTCGGGCCGCTCGAGCGCGACCGCGAGATTCGCCTGGATATAGCCCGCCTTCGACCCGCAGTCGTATCGCACACCGTCGAAGGTCACCGCGTGGAACGGTTGCGTTCCGATCATCGTTGCCATCGCGTCGGTCAGCTGGATCTCGCCGCCCGCGCCCTTTCCCTGGCGTTCGAGCACGCGCATCACCTCGGGCTGGAGGATATAGCGGCCCGAAATGATCAGGTTCGAGGGTGCCTGGTCGACGGCGGGCTTTTCGACGAGGCCGGTCACCTCGGTCAGCGCGCCGTCGGTCGCGCCCGGCGCGATCACGCCATAGGAGGGCACCTGGTCGCGGGGCACTTCGAGCACCGAGATCAGATTGCCGCCGACGCGTTCATAGGCATCGACCATCTGTTTCATGCAGCCGGGGGAGCCGTGCATGAATTCGTCGGGCAGGAAGATCGCGAAGGGTTCGTCGCCGACGATATCGCGCGCGCACCAGATCGCGTGCCCCAGTCCCATCGGTTCCTGCTGGCGGACGTAGGCGCAATTGCCGGGCCCGAGCCGCGTCGCCTCGAGCACCGACAGATCCTTGCCGCGTTCGGACATCGTCTTTTCGAGTTCGAAGGCGATGTCGAAATGATCCTCGATCGCGCTTTTGCCGCGCCCGGTGACGAAGATCATCTGCTCGATCCCCGCCTCGCGCGCCTCGTCGACTGCATATTGGATCAGCGGCCGGTCGACGACGGGCAGCATTTCCTTGGGGATCGCCTTGGTCGCGGGCAGGAACCGCGTGCCGAGACCGGCAACGGGGAAAACGGCTTTGCGGATCGGCTTCATGCGCGGGCTCTTAGCGGCGGCGGGTCGACAAGGGAAGCGGCGGAACGGCTATTGCGGGGTGACGATCACCACGACGCGGCGGTTGTCCTGGCGCCCTTCGGCGGTATCGTTGCTCGACAGCGGCAGCGCCTCGCCGCGGCCGACGATCTGGTCGGGGGTGAAGCGCATGCCGTTCGCCTGCATGGGGGCCGCGACCGCCTGCGCGCGCGCCTGCGACAGCGCGAGATTATAGGCCGCCGTTCCGGTCGAATCGCTATGCCCTTCGATCCGCGCCGAGGTGATCCCGACCGACTGCAAATTGCTTGCCAGCCTGGCGATGCGGGCTTCCTGCTCGGGCTGGATCGCGCTTTCGTTGACCGCGAAGAGCAGCCGTTCGTTGAAGGTCAGCTCCCAGCCTGTGTCCTTTTCGACAAAGCCTTCGGCCTTCAGCACCGCGACCTGCGCGGGGGTGAAGCCGGTCGGCGCAGGCATCGTCTGACACGCGGCGAGGAGGATCGCGACGGCGGTCGCGATGATCAGGCGAATGGGGGTCAGCAGTTGGTTCACGGCAAAGCTCCGCATCATTTGGAACGGTGGGTCAGTTTGTCGGCATACATGCCGGCGTCGGCGGCGGTGAGCAGCGCGGTCGGATCGGCGCCGTCGGCGGGATAGACGGCGACCCCGACGCTGACCGATACGACATAGGTTCCGCCGCCGGGAATATCGATCGGGTCGGCCACCGTGGCGCGGATGCGCTCGGCGAGTGCGTCGGGGCTGGTATCGGACGCGAGCATGTCGGCGATGACGATGAACTCGTCGCCGCCGATGCGCGCGGCGAAGTCGCCCTTGCGCAGCGTGTCGTTGATCCGCGCCGACAGCGCCACCAGCACCGCGTCGCCGGTGGCGTGGCCGAAGCTGTCGTTCGCCGCCTTGAAATTATTGGCGTCGATGAAGAGCAGCGCGAAGCGCCCGCCGCGCGTTTTTGCCGCCTCGATGCGCAATGCCAGTTGCTCGTCGAACGCGGCGCGGTTGGGCATCGCGGTCAGCATGTCGTGCGAGGCGCGATGCGCCAACAGCGCGCGTTCGCTTTCCATCGTGCCCTGCCAGCCCTGCAACTCGTCGAGCAAGGCGTTGATGTCGCCGCCCAGCCGGTCGAGTTCGGCGATTCCGAGCGCCTTGACCCGTTTGTCGAACCGGCGGTGCAACCGCACATTGTGCGCCACGGTCGCGATTTCGTTCAGCGGCTTCACCAGCTCATATTCGAAGCGACGCGCAAGAAAGATCGTGCCGAGCGCGGTGATCAGCAGGCAGGCGAGCCCGGCGAGCAGCCCGATGCGGACATAGTCGATCAGCGTCGAACTGTCCCCCCAGACCTGGACGGTGCCGATCGCCGAACCGTTGCGGCGCACGGTGACGGCGGCGGGTTCCGAAAAGAAGAAGCGTGTCAGCAGCGGCGCGGGATCGGGGGTGGGCGAAGTCCATTCGGTCAGCGGACGGCCGCGATCGTCGAGCACGCGCAGCCGCGCAATGCCCGGGCTGCGGGTCAGCGCCTCGATCCCCTCGCGCGCCGCCTGCGGGTCGTTGAACACCAGCGCGGGTTCGGCGCCATAGGCGCCGAGCTGCGCGGCGAGCTCCATATTGCGGTCGGCATAGTCGCGCAGCGCCGTGATCCCGGCGAGCAGGATCGTCATGCCCGACAGCGCGACGGCGAACAGCGTGATGCCGAAATGAAAACGCGACAGCAGCTTCTGCAGCGTCGTGCGCGCACCCATGCGTTCGGCACGCTGTTCGGGGCGTTTCTCGGGGGCGGGGCCGATCATGGCGTGCCTCCGTCGCGGCCGATCTTGAGCACGCGCGGGTCGATGCGCAGCGTGCCGCGCCCGACCGCATCGAGATCGACCGAGAAGCTGACGTTCGACGCGCTGCGCGCCAGGCAGAACATCGCGCCATAGAGGCAGCCGGGGTCGTCGTCGGTGATCGTCAGGACCGGCCGTCCACGTGCCCAGCCGACCAGCCGCCGGCGATCGGCGATCGGCATGCGGGCAAGGAAGACGATGTCGCAATCGCCGCTCTGGCCGGTGACGACGGCTGCCGTGGTGCGCCGCACGATGACCGCGGGACCGCCGGGAACGACGGGCGCGATCCGGTCGGTCGTCCGCGGTGTGCCGACGAGGCACATGGTGCGGGTGCCGCCGCGCTGCCCGTCGGGCCAGCGCGCGTAGCCGATGATGCCGCCGAGCATGCGGTTGACCGCGGCGCCCGTTCCGCCGCTTTCGTCGACGAGCGTCTGGTTGGCGGCCTGGACCGTCATTTGCGGCGGCACCAAGGTCGCGCCGATCAAGAACAGCGATGCCAGCACTTTTGCAGCGACCCCCAACTGCGCCGGGCTCCGGTCCTGCCTCGAAGCGCGCGCGTCGGCTAGTCTAAACTGCCGTCAAGTCAAGGAAAAGTGGCGTCATGCAGTCATTTTGCAACAATGTTGCGGCAGGGCCAATCTTTGGGTCAGAAGCTAATCCGCGCGCAGCCGTTCGGCAAAGCCCTTGCGCAGCTTCGCGAGCTTCGGCGGGATCACCGCCATGCAATAGGGATTGCGCTGGCCTTCGCCCTCCCAATAGGCCTGGTGATAATCCTCGGCGGGATACCAGTCGGCGGCGTTTTCGATCGTCGTGACGATCGGCGCCGACTGGTCGGCCTGCGCGCGCGCGATCCCGGCGCGCGCGGCATCGGCCTGCGCGGCGTCGAGCGGGAAGAGCGCGCTGCGATATTGCGTGCCGATGTCGTTGCCCTGGCGGTTGAGCGTCGTCGGATCGTGCGTCGCGAAATGGACGTCGAGCAGGTCGTCATAACCGATCACGGCGGGATCGAAGGTGATGCGGATCGCTTCCGCATGGCCGGTATCCCCTCCGCATACCTGTTTATAGGTCGGGTTCGCGACATCGCCGCCGATATAACCGCTCTCGACGCGCTCGACGCCCGCAAGCGACTGGAACACGGCTTCGGTGCACCAGAAGCAGCCTCCGGCAAAAATGGCGGTTTCACGGGTCATAGCATCGATCCTTATCGGGAGAGCGGGGAGTGACGCCAAAATAGGATCGGCGCGCCGCTATTCCAAGGGTGGCGGATTGCCGATCAGCGGCGGCCGGAGCGTTTCGCCCGCGGCGCGCTCTGCCGCGATCACGGCCGCCTCCACCGAAAGCGCCTCGACCCGGTCCTGCCAGCGCGGATGCGTTCCCGCCTGGAACAGCGGACGCCCCTCGCGCTGACCGAAGGCGGTCCAGAAGCGCACCGCCGCGCCGGGATCATAACCCGCGCCGGCGAGCAGCCAGACCGAAAGGCGGTCGGCCTCGACCTCGGTCTGGCGGAACAGGCGGGCGTTGCGCCCGAACTGTTTCATCAGCCCGCGATCGACCCCGGCTGCGTCGAGCCGCGCACGGTGGCGGAGGACATTGTGCGCCAGTTCGTGCGCGACCGCGGCGGCGAGTTCGTCGTCGTTCGCGGCAAAACGCGCGAGGCCGGCGCTGATCAGCACCAGCCGTCCGTCGGCGGCGCCCGCCGCCTTGTCGCGCGCCTCGACGCGGAAATCGCTGACACAGCCTGCGACGGGAACCAGCGTCGCACGCTGTCCGTCGGGCCCGCCGATTTCGGCCGCGGCGCCGGGGGGCAGCGCGGCCAGCCGCTTTTCGAGCGCGGTGATCCGCGCGAAGGGATCGCCGTCTTCCGGGACCGCGATCGCGATTCCGTTGACCGTTGCTACGGCGATGCCGACCCCGAAGCCGACCGATGCGGCGGGCGATCCCGGCGCCGCGGCGGCGATATAGGGAGCATCGGCGTCGCTCGCGCCATAGGCGGCGCGCGCTGCGGCGCGCTGCGCGGCCCCGTAAAGACGCGGGTCGCCCCAGATCCAGCCGAACTGCGCCTGGCGGTCGGGGCACCAGGCGGCGTTGGCGGTGGTCAGGCGAAAGCCGATCGCCGCGACGCGCGCTTCGAGCGCGGCGAGCGCGTCATGGGCGGTGGGTTCGGCCGGAGCCGACGCCGCGACGGGGGAGGCGAGAAGGATGGTCAGCGAGGCGAGGGTGGAGAGAAGCGGGCGCGGCATGGGCGCGGCTTATCAATCGCCGCCTGTCGCCGCCATGAATTTTCCCTGCTCCGTCGATGCCCGGCCCTTGCCTATCGCCCGGCAAGCGCCGATAGGGCGGGCATGACGCAATCGACGACCCTCGCGGGCGCTGCGGCCCGGCCTTCTGCCCCGCAACCTGCCGCACTGGCGCGCTGGCTGTGGGCGGTCGCGCTGCTGGTCATTGTCGTCGTCGGGGTGGGCGGGATCACCCGGCTCACCGAATCGGGGCTTTCGATCACCGAGTGGCGGCCCGTCTCCGGCATATTGCCTCCGCTGAACGAGCCCGACTGGATCCGCGCGTTCGAGAAATACAAGCAGATCCCCGAATATCGGGAGATCAACCTCGGCATGACGCTCGCCGGGTTCAAGGCGATCTTCTTCTGGGAATGGTTGCACCGCATTCTCGGCCGCCTCGTCGGCATGGCGCTGCTCGTCCCGCTCGCCTGGTATGCCTGGCGGCGGGCGATCCCCGCCGGCTATGGCTGGCGGCTCTTCGCGCTCGCCGCGCTCGTCGGGCTGCAGGGGGCGATCGGCTGGTGGATGGTCGCCTCGGGGCTTGAATATCGCACCGACGTCAGCCATTTCCGGCTCGCTGCGCATCTGCTCACAGCGCTGTTCCTGCTCGCGGGACTCGTATGGACCGCGCGCGACCTGGGCGTGCTGGCGCGCGATCCGGCGGCGCGGCCCGCGCGGCTGACGGGGGTTGCGGCCGGCGTGGTCGCGATCCTGTTCGTCCAGCTCTTGCTCGGCGCCTGGGTCGCCGGGCTGAACGCCGGGCAGGTCGCGAATACATGGCCGCTGATGAACGACCATCTCGTGCCCGAGGGGATCGACTGGGCGGGCGGCGCATGGCGCGCACTGACCAATGATCCCTTCCTCCTTCATTTCCTTCATCGCTGGTGGTCGTGGGTTGCCGCCGCGGCGCTGCTGCTGCTCGCACGGACCCTCGCGCGCTCGGGCGGCCGCACCGAGGCGCGGCTGCTCGTCGCGGTCGTCATCGTCCAGATGTCGCTCGGAATCCTGACCGTCGTGACCGGCGTGTCGATGTGGATCGCGGTGATGCACCAGATCGTCGGCGCGATCCTCGTCGCCATCGCCGCCGCCGCGCTGCATCGCCAGGGACGCGGCGCCGCATGATCGTCGCCGGCCTCGGCGGCGCGGCGCTGCTGATCGCGGCCCTCGCCGGCGAGCCCGGGGCGTCCGTCGTGCCGGCGCCGGCATCCACGGCCGCGGTATCGCGCTTCGCGCCGCCGCTCGACCGGCCGATGACCTATCGCGTCACGACGCGCCGTCTCGGCCGCGACGATTCACTGCTGAGCTTTTCGCTCGTCTATGCGCTCGAATGGCGCCGCGCCGGGCGTGGCTACGAACTCGACGCGACGCTCGATCGGATCGAATCCGATGCGCGGCCCGACGTGACCCGCGCGCTCACCGCAGCGCTCCAGCCGCTGGTCGGTGAAAAAATGGCCTATCTCGTTGCGCCCGACGGCAGCAGCATCGACCTGGTCGATGCCGACCGGCTGTGGGAACGTGCGCTCGCGCGGACGGCCGCTACCGGCGCCGCGGCGGGGCAGGGCGAAGCGCAGCAGGTGGCGGCGATGATCGCCGCGCTGCCTCCGGCCGAGCGCGACCGGCTGGCGACCGCCGATATCCGCGCGCTGGTCCCGCCGCCGATCGACGCCACTCCGGCGGAGCAGGCGGCCTCCGGCGTGTCGGTCACCCTCGCGAAGGGATTGCAGACGATCGCGAAGGTCGGGCCGCCCTTGGTCCCTGCCGGCGCGGGCGCCGATGCGCCGCCCGTCCAGGTCGACATGATCTGGACGGTCGATACCGCGACCGGGCTGGTCGTGCGCGAGCAGAAACAGAGCTGGATCGTTGAGCGCGAAAGCGGCGCGCGGACGCTGGTCGAGGAGCGCGTGCGGGCGCTCGTCGGGCCCGACGAAAGCTGAAGGTATCATAATACCTGTCAGCAAAGCCGCGCTATGCTTGACTTTCGGTGCTGCTTTCGCCATTGGCCCGCTCCGAAGCGCCGCTTCGTCCGTTCGGGACAGGCGGCGCGGTTTGTTTCGGGGCGCCCGGTGCTGTTGTCGGGAGGGCTCCGGTCCATATCTGTCAAGGAGCGTGCCATGAAGGCGCTGACCAAGACGACCGTTTCGGCGAACGCCGCCACGGTCGAAAAGAAATGGGTGCTGATCGACGCCGAGGGTCTCGTTGTGGGCCGCGTTGCGACGATCATCGCCAACATCCTGCGCGGCAAGCACAAGCCGTCGTTCACCCCGCACGTCGATTGCGGTGACAATGTCATCGTCATCAATGCCGAGAAGGTGGCGTTCACCGGCAAGAAGCTGCAGGACAAGCGTTACTACAAGCACACCGGCTATGCCGGCGGCATCAAGGAAA
>PNJO01000108.1 GCA_013821905.1 Sphingopyxis sp.
TTCGAGAATTGCTTTTCATTCTCGAGGAACACATCGCCATAGCTTACCGCCGCGACATCGCCGACCGCGTCGGAAAAGCGCAGGTCGTACACATTGTCGACATTCTGGATATACATGGCGAGGCGTTCGAGCCCGTAGGTGAGCTCGCCCGCGACGGGCTTGCAGTCGAAGCCGCCCATCTGCTGGAAGTAAGTGAACTGGGTGACTTCCATGCCGTCGCACCAGACTTCCCAGCCCAGCCCCCACGCGCCGAGCGTCGGCGATTCCCAATCGTCCTCGACAAAGCGGATGTCGTGGAGCAGCGGGTCGATGCCGATCGCGGCGAGGCTGCCCAGATATTGTTCCTGCAGGTCGGTCGGCGACGGCTTCAGAATCACCTGATACTGGTAATAATGCTGCAGCCGGTTCGGATTCTCGCCATAGCGGCCGTCGGTCGGGCGGCGGCTCGGCTGGACATAGGCGACGTTCCACGGCTCGGGGCCGAGGCTGCGCAGCGTCGTCGCGGGGTGAAAGGTCCCCGCCCCAACGCGCATGTCATAGGGCTGCAAAATGGCGCAGCCGCGTGCGCTCCAATAATTGTGCAGCGTCAGGATCATGTCCTGAAAGCTGAGTGGTGTCTTGTCCGCCCCGTCGGCCACGGCCGCAATATCCTTCGCAGGTGCAAAAATCGTCGTCGCATTGGCCCAGCAGGGCGGCAGGGTCAAGGCTCCCCGCTCGGGCGCGAGGCGCCAAAATGCGCCGCTTTGTCAGGTTTTCAAAGCTTTTTGTAAGGTGTTGTTGACATAGTCAGCGAATCGCGACATATAGTCATGCACACCTGACATGAAGACAGGTTGACGTGACCAACCCAAGACGACCCAAGGAGAATAGACATGATGACCCGCACGCTGATCCTCGCCCTCTCGCTCGCCATCGCCGCCACCCCGGCGGTCGCCGCCGAGGCCGACGCACCCTCGATCGCGATCCGCATCGACGACCTGAACCTCGCACGCACCGCCGACCGCGACCGCCTCGACACCCGCATCAAGAGCGCGGCGCGCCGGGTCTGCCAGTCGGGTTCGCGCGGCACCGCCGAAAACGCCCGCCAGACCGCCTGCATCGCGGACGTCCTGTCGCACGTCGAGCCGCAAGCCGAGCGCGCCATCGCCCGGGCGCAGGGTGAAAGCCGGCTCGCGCTGCTGATGGTGAAGGCCGCCCGCTGACGGGCAACCATCCGGTTTCGCTTGGCCGCATCTCCCCGGTGATGGCCGACGACTTGGGCTGGAGCGCCCTCCCCCGGCGTGGCGCTCCAGTTCCTTGTTCCGCGAAACCCGCCGCAAATCCGTTCACGCCCAACCGCGAGGACAAAAATTCCCCTGCCGCGATATTTTGATGCTGTATGGGAAGCCATGACCTTCGGATTGAGCTAGTGGCGAGGCGCCAATGAACAACAAACTCAAAGTGCTGCGCGCGATGCGAAACTGGAGCCAGGCCGAACTGGCCGACCGGCTCGATGTGTCGCGGCAAGCGGTGAACGCGATCGAGACGGGGAAATATGACCCCTCGCTCCCCCTCGCCTTCAAGCTCGCGCGATTGTTCGAAATGCCGATCGAGGAAATCTTCGATGACGGCAATGAGGGATAGGATGATGACCGACGGAAACACTCCTCCGACGCGCCGCCGCATGTCGCCGCGCCAGCGCCGCTACTGGACCTCGCTCGGCTTTGCCGGCGTGATCGGCGGGATCGTCGGCGGCTGGATGGTGATCGACCAGCCCGACGGGAGCAGCGCCTTCGAATTGGCGAGCAGCGGACCGCTGAGCGCCGGCTTCGCGATCGGCGCGTCGATCTTCTGGACGCTGGGTCTGGCGATCGCGTCGATCGTCTATCATCGCTCGATCGACGATCATGAGGAGCATGCCTGGCTGTGGGCGGGACTGTGGGGCTGGTATGCCTTCATCTTCACCGCGCCGGTCTGGTGGGTGCTTCACCGCGCCGGTCAGGTGCCCGCACCCGATGTGATGATCCTCTTCATCGTCTCGATGCTGACCAACGGCGTCGCCTATCTCTGGCTCAAATTCCGCTGACTCCCCTTCCCGTCGGTGGCATCGCCATCGGAACCGAAACGAAAGGTCCTTTCGCATGAAAAACTGGTTCAAGACATTTGTCGCCACCTGCGCCGTCATCCCCTTCGCGCAGTGCGCGGTGCTTCCCGGCGGCAATATCGCCCGCGCGGCCGAGCCCGTCGCCGCGGTCGCGACGACCGACGCCGACCCCGCGCTGTGGGTGGTCAAGGACAAGGACACGACCATCTATCTGTTCGGCACCGTCCATGTGCTGAAACCTGGCCTCGGCTGGTTCGACGAGGCGGTGAAAACCGCGTTCGACAAGTCCGACCAGCTGATGCTCGAAATGATCCTGCCCGAAGATCAGGCCGCGGTCGCGCAGACGATGGTGCCGCTGGCGATGGACCAGACGGGCAAGACCATTCCCTCGCGGCTGACGCCCGAACAGCTGAAAGCCTATCAGGCCGCGATGACGAGCGTCGGCCTGCCGGCCAACGCCTTCGACGCGTTCGAGCCGTGGTTTCCGGCGATGACCCTGTCGGTCCTGCCGCTCCAGAAGCTCGGCTTTGATCCCGAACAGGGCGCCGAAAAGCAGCTGACGGCAAGCGCCAAGGCAGCCGGCAAACCGATCGGCGGCCTCGAAACGCTCGAACAGCAGCTCGGTTATTTCGATACGCTGCCCGAAAATACGCAGGTGAGCTTCCTCAACACGGTGGTGAAGGACCTCGACAAGCTGGGGCCGCAGCTCGACACGATGGTCGCGCAATGGGCAAAGGGCGATCCCGCCGCGCTCGCGGTGACGATGAACGAAAGCCTCGCGGCGACGCCCGAAATCGCCAAGGTGCTGCTCTGGGACCGCAACGCGCGCTGGGCCGAGCAGATCCAGGCACGGATGGGCCAGCCGGGCACCGTCTTCGTCGCGGTCGGCGCGGGCCACCTCGCGGGCGAAAAGAGCGTGCAGGACTATCTGAAAGAACGCGGCCTCGTCGCGAAACGGGTCAAATATTGAGGCCCGAACATCGCCTTTCCGTGCATCGGGGTCGCCGCCTTGCGGCGGCCCTCTTGCCGTTCCTGCTCGCCGCGTGCGGGACGGCAGATCCCGGAACGCAGGCGCGCCCTGCGATGTGGCTCGTCGCCGACGAGGATACGAAAATCTATCTGCTCGGGTCGATGCACGCATTGCCGTCCGGCACCGATTGGGACGATGGCAAAGTCGGCGCCGCGATCGGCGCGGCGGACGAGCTGGTGATGGAACTGGCGCCGGGCGAACTGGCGAATGCCGGCGCGGCCTTTCAGGCGCTCGCGCCGCGGAGCGCCCCGCTGGCGATGGACAAGAGGTTGCCCGCCGACGCGCTCGCGGGCTATCGCGCGCTCGAGGCGAACGGTGGCGATTTCGGCGGCGACGCGCTCGACGACTGGGCGGTGATGGTGCTGATGGGGCAGCGCGTCGCGCAGAATGCCGCGCTCGATCCGGGCAACGGCGTCGAATCGCGCCTGACCGAGCGTTTCCGCGCCGAGGGCAAGCCGATCGGCGGGTTGGAGACGGCGCGCGCGCAGCTGATGCTGTTCGAAACACTCGATCCTGCGACCCAGCGCGCCCTGCTGACCCGCGCCGCAAGGGGCGCGAAGGACGCCGCGCAGGAGGTCGGCGAACTGACCGCAGCCTGGTCGCGCGGCGACGTAGCGGCGCTCGAAAAACTGATCAACGAGGATGTCGATGCGGTTCCCGCGGCGCGGCGCGCGATCATCACCGACCGTAACCACGACTGGATGCTCTGGGCCAGGCAGCGCATGGACCGGCCCGGAACGGTGCTGATGGCGGTCGGCGCGGGCCATCTGGTGGGCGCCGACGGCCTCCCCGCGCTGCTCGCGGCGGCGGGCTACAAGGTGACGCGCGTGCAATAGCGCCGCGACGCTTGCAATCCGGCCGCTTCCCCGCTATGCGCCCGCGCTTCCGTCATGGTCATCCCTGGAGGCGTGGCGGAACTGTGTAACTGTTTCTCGGAGAAATATTATGAGCGATCAGCTGACGCTGACGGCCGAGACGCGCGAACGCGGAGGCAAGGGAGCCTCGCGTGACCTGCGTCGCAACGGCCGTGTCCCCGCCGTCGTCTATGGCGGCAAGGAAGAACCCCTGATGATCCACGTCGAAGAAAAGCTGCTGATGAAGCAGCTGATGACGGGTCACTTCATGAACTCGGTCGTGATGATCGAAGTCGGCGGCAAGGCCATCCGCACCCTGCCGAAGGACGTCGCTTTCCACCCGGTGAAGGATCGCCCGATCCACGCCGACTTCCTGCGCATCGCAAAGGACGCCAAGGTCCACGTCGAAGTGCCGGTCGTGTTCGCGAACGAAGAAGCCTCGCCGGGCCTGAAGCGCGGCGGTGTGCTGAACATCGTGCGCCACGAGCTGGAACTCGTCTGCGACGCGGACAAGATCCCCGACGAGATCGCGATCGACGTCACCGGCTTCGATGTCGGCGATTCGATCCACATCAGCAACGTCGCCCTGCCGAAGGGCGTCGAAAGCGCGATCACCGACCGCGATTTCACCATCGCCACCATCGTCGCCCCGTCGGCGCTCAAGTCGAGCGACGGCGACACGACGAAGGATGAAGGCGAAGCCGCAGAGGCCTGAGCCGTTTCGAAGCGCCCCTCCCCGCGGGAGGGGCGCTTCCCACCATTCCCCAGAAAGTCAGCGTGATGCAGCTCTGGGTCGGTCTCGGCAATCCCGGGCCCCAATATGCGATGCACCGTCACAATGTCGGCTTCATGGCCGCGGACGTCATCGCCGATTTCCACGACTTTCCGGCGCCCGCGAAGAAATTCCAGGGCTGGGTCCAGGAAGGCCGTATCGGATCGCAGCGCATCCTGCTGCTCAAACCGGGCACCTTCATGAACGAAAGCGGCCGCAGCGTGCGCGCCGCGCTCGATTTCTACAAGCTGGCGCCGCAGGACGTCACCGTTTTCTACGACGAGCTCGACCTGGCGCCGATGCAGGTGAAGGTCAAACGCGGCGGCGGCGCCGCGGGCCACAATGGCATCCGCAGCATGATCCAGCATATCGGCGAGGATTTCCGCCGCGTGCGCATCGGCATCGGCCATCCAGGACACAAGGACCGCGTCACCGGTCATGTCCTCGGCAATTATCACAAGAGCGAGACGGAACCGCTGATCGACCTGCTCGGCGCGATCGCCGCCGAGGCGAAGTGGTTGGCCGATGGCGACGATGCGCGGTTCCAGAGCGATCTGGCGCTGCGGTTGAACGGCTGAGGCTGCACGAGATCGGCCGGTTGCGCCCGGAAGCGGACACACCCTCTCTCTTCTGTGTCATTCCCGCGAAAGCGGGAACCCCATGTGGGGTCAGCCTATGCACGCTCTGGGGCCCCGCTTTCGCGGGGACGACACAGATGTGAGATATATCCGCTCTCCACCCCAAAAGACGACCTCCAAACCCCAATTTGGCTGCCCGACCGAAGTGAGGCATGATCGCTCCCTCGAAAGGAGTCCCGCCATGCCCGACCGCCACACTCCCAGTCGCCGTGACCTCATCGCCGGCGCCGCCGCGCTAACCGCCGCCGCCCCTGCCCTGCTTCACGCCGCCACGGCAGAGGCCCTGTCGCTCAAGGGTCGCACGGTGCTGATCACCGGTGCGTCGAGCGGCTTCGGACGCATCGGCGCGCTCCACTATGCGAAGCTCGGCGCGAAGGTGATCGCGACGATGCGCGGCATCCCGCGCCCCGAGGCCGAAAGCCTTGCCGCCGAAGCGGCGAAGGACCGGCTCGACCTGCATATCGTCGAGATCGACGTGACGAGCGACGCTTCGGTCGCGGCGGGTACGGCGAAGGCGCTGGAGCTCGCCGGCGGGCGCATCGACACGCTGGTCAACAATGCCGGCATCGGCATCACCGGCCCGGTCGAGGTGCAGGACATGGAGGCGACGAAGCTGATCTTCGACACCAATGTCCTCGGCATCCAGCGGATGCTGCGCGCGCTGCTGCCGCAGATGCGCGCCGCGAAGGGCGGGCAGATCTTCAACATCTCTTCACAGCTCGGCCGCGTCATCGTGCCCGGCGGCGGCCATTATTCGGCGACCAAATTCGCCGTCGAGGCGCTGTCCGAGCAGCTCGCCTATGAACTGGTGCCGCACGACATCGACGTCACGATCATCCAGCCGGGCGGCTATCCGACCAGGGTCTGGGTCAACCGCAACGCCTATACCGGTGCGCTCAAGGGCCGGAGCGATGCGGCGCTGCTCGCCGCCTACGAACCCTTCACGCGCGACATGGGGACCGAGGATGGCAGCGGCCGCAGCGCCGACCCCGCCGACGTGCCGCGCGCGATCGCCGAAATCATGGCGATGCCGGCAGGCAAGCGCCCGCTGCGCCGCGCGGTGCATCCCGGGGCCAAGCCGCAGGAAGCGATCAACCGCGTGTCGGCCGAAGTCCAGCTCGCGTGGCTCGGCGGCAGCCAGCTCGGCCCGCTGGTGAAGGCGGTCCACGACTGACCCTCGTCACATGAGCGTCATATAAGTCATTGCATTCAGACGCGTTCGAGCAACGTAGCTGACACCATCCTCTGCAATCGGTGCGCCACCCAAGCCGGGACGAACGAGTCCCGGCGCCCACCCGAAAACAGGGGATCTGCATGTCACATCTTACCGACGAAGCCCGCGCGCCCTATCGCGGCGAAACCGATGTTCTGCCCGGGCCCGACAGCCTGGAAGCGATTGTGGCAGCCAATCCTACGCGCCGCACGCTGCTGCGCAATGGCCTGCTCGGCCTTTCGGTGCTCCCGGCAATGGCGCTCGCCGCGTGCGACGACACGAGCGGCGACCCGACCGTGACGCTGCCTCCCCCGGGACCGGCGCCGACGCCGACCCCCACGCCGCCGCCGAGCTTCGCCGTGAGCTTCGCCGCGGTCGCCGCGAACCAGAACGACGCCGTGACGGTCCCGACGGGCTATTCGGTCGACGTGCTGCTGAAGGCCGGCGATTCGGTCGAGGCCGGCGCACCCTACACTGGCAGTTTCCCCGCGACCCCGGCGATTGCCGAGAAGTGGGCGGGCGGCAACCACGACGGCATGGAATATTTCGCTTTCCCCGGCGTCGATGCCAACAACCGCGGCCTTCTCGCGATGAATTATGAATATCCCGACTTCAATATCCTGATGGCCGGCACCTACAACGCCGCGACGGCGACTGCCGACCAGAAGGCGATCGCGCTGTCGGCGGTCGGCATCGGCGTCGTCGAGATCGCGAAGGGCAGCGACGGCAAATGGGCGGTCCAGGCCGGATCGACCTATAACCGCCGCTACACCGGCAACAGCAGCTACCGCGCGAGCGGCCCCGCCGCTGCGCAGCTGTCGGGCACGATCAAGGGCATGCTGAACAATTGTTCGAGCGGCCGCACGCCGTGGGACACCTATCTGACCTGCGAAGAGACGATGGACAATTATCTCGACCCGACGCAGCCGACGCGTGACTATGGCTGGGTCGTCGAGATCGATCCGCGCCGCGAACTTGCCGTCCCGACGAAGCGCACCGCGATGGGCCGTTTCAACCACGAGAATGTGGCGTTCATGACGAACAGCGCCAACCGCGTCGCTTTCTACATGGGCGACGACACCACGCCGGGCTGTATCTACAAGTTCATTCCCAGCCAGCCCTTCAGCGCGACAAACCGTGCGGCGAACACCGACCTGCTCGATGCCGGCACACTCTATGTCGCGCGCTTCAACGGCGACGGCACGGGCGAATGGCGCGCGCTCGTCGTCGGTCAGAACGGCCTGACCGCCGGCGCATCGGATCCGGGCAATGTCAGCCAGAGCACGACGCCGCCCGCACCGACGATCGTCAATTTCAACAGCCAGGCCGACGTCCTGATCAATTGCCAGTCGGCGGCGCGCGTCGCGGGCGGCACCGTCATGGACCGCCCCGAATGGATCACGGTCGCACCGAACAATCAGGCGATCTTCGTCACGCTGACGAACAACAGCGGCCGCCGCGTCACCGACCCGGCGAACCCGCGGGTCAGCAACCTGCATGGCCATATCCTGAAGTTCCGCGAGGAAGGCGATTCGCCGCTCGCCACGCGCTTCACCTGGGAAATCTTCCTGACCGCCGGCGACCCGTCGCTGGCGTCGGGGGGCAGCAACCTGGTCGGCAACATCAACGGCGACACCTTCTCCAGCCCCGATGGTCTTCGCATTGACCCGCAGGGCCGCATGTGGGTGCAGACCGACCACAGCGTCCCCGGCAACTCGGGCGTCGCGGGCCGGAGCATCGACCAGGCCTTCGGCCACAATGCGATGTTCTATATCGACCAGGTGACGAAACAGTCGAAGCGCTTCCTCGTCGGCCCGCTGGGCTGCGAGATCACCGGCCTGGCCTATACGCCCGACCTGCGCACCTTCTTCGTCAACATCCAGCACCCGACGGGCAATTGGCCGGTCGCCGGCCAGCAGCCGCGTTCGTCGACGATCGTCGTGCGCCGCACCGACAACCAGCCGGTCGGCAACTAATCCGGCGCGCCGCCTCCCCGCCGCGGCGGCGGAGGCGGCGACCCGTCGGGCGTTTCGGACATCATGATGACGCACATGGTGCGATGCACCGGGTGCGATCCGCACGCCGTGCCCGCGTAGCGATACTGTGCGCCGAGCATCATGTGCCGGTGGCCGCGCCCCGGCACCCCGTCGTCGACGAGCAGCAGTTCGATCGCCGACGCGGGGTCGCTGTGGCCATAGCCGATGACCTCGCTGACATAGGGTCCGCCGCCGCGCGCGACGACGCGTTCGCCGGGGCCGCGGCCGTTCGACCGGTGGCCGAGCTCGCCCGAGCGCGACTGCGCCGCGACATGGTCGCGCGCCGCGCGCACCAGCAGGGTGCTGTGCGCCAGCGTCGGAACCACGGGCGCGGCCCGCAGCGCAGCGACCGCCTCGTCGAGCGCGGCGACGCCCTCGCGCGTCTGGATGTCGATTTCGCCGTCGCCGCGGCCGCGCAAGATCCGGCCGTCATAGCGCGACCGTGTCGCCGCGAGCAGGCGGGCATAGCGCGGCGGATTGGCGCGCATCGCGTTGAATTCGGCCAGCACTGCGGCCTCGAAACCGCGCGGCTGGGCGATCGCCGCCGATCCCAAGGCCGCCGCCGCCAATGCTCCCAGGGCCGATGCCCCGACGATTCCGTGTGTGATGCGCATGATGCCCGCCATAGTGGCGCGATGCCGCGCGCATCGCAACTGCCGCCGGGGCTGGAAAAAAGCGCACGAACCGGCTAGCGGGCCAGCAACATTCGCGCCGGTGCGGCGCGCAGCCAATCGAAAGACATAGTCATGGGTTTCAAATGCGGGATCGTCGGACTGCCCAATGTCGGCAAGTCCACCCTGTTCAACGCGCTGACCGAAACGGCGGCCGCGCAGGCGGCCAATTACCCCTTCTGCACGATCGAACCGAACATCGGCAACGTCGCGGTGCCCGACGCGCGGCTCGAAAAGCTCGCCGCCATCGCGGGCAGCAAGAAGATCATCGCGACCCAGCTCGCCTTCGTCGACATCGCCGGCCTGGTGCGCGGCGCGTCGAAGGGCGAAGGGCTCGGCAACCAGTTCCTCGGCAACATCCGCGAGGTCGACGCGATCGTGCACGTCCTGCGCTGTTTCGAGGATGACGACATCCAGCATGTCGAGAACAAGGTCGATCCCGTCGCCGACGCCGAAACGGTCGAGACCGAACTGCTGCTCGCCGACCTCGAAAGCCTCGAAAAGCGCGTTCCCGCCTTCACCAAGAAGGCCGCGCAGGGCGACAAGGAAGCAAAGATCGCCGCGTCGGTGCTTGGGCAGGCGCTCGAGCTGCTACGCGAAGGCAAGCCCGCGCGGTTGACCGAACCCAAGGATGACGAGGAAGCCCGCGTCCTGCGCACCGCGCAGCTGCTGACCTCGAAACCCGTGCTCTACGTCTGCAACGTCGACGAAGGCAGCGCCGCGAACGGCAACGCCTTTTCGGAAAAGGTATTCGCCAAGGCGGCTGCCGAGGGCGCCCAGGCC
>PNJO01000109.1 GCA_013821905.1 Sphingopyxis sp.
CCCCCGCCTTGTCCTTCAATTCATGCGCGATCCGCTGCGCGAGCTTCGGCCCGACGCCGTTCGCGCGCGCGATCATCGCGCTGTCGCCGCTGGCGAGCGCGCGCTGGAGGTCGGCGACTTCGAGCGCCGAGAGGATCGCGAGTGCGACCTTCGCGCCGACGCCCTGCACGCTGGTGAGCAGGCGGAACCAGTCGCGCTCCTCGGCTCGCGCGAAACCCAGAAGGCGCAGGAAATCCTCGCCGACAAGCATTTCCGTGTGGATGGTGACGTCGCCGCCGACCGGGCCGAGCGCATCCAATGTGCGCGCCGACGCCTCGACCAGATAGCCGACGCCGCCGACGTCGATCACCGCATGGCCTGCGCCGCTGCTGTCGAGCCGTCCGGTGAGTTTGGCGATCATGCATCCGTGCTAGCGCGGGGAGAACGAAAAGGGAATCAATTTCCCGCGCCGTCATGCCGGACTTGATCCGGCATCCATCGCGGCGCTGGGTATGGACCCCGGATCAAGCCCGGGGTGACGAATGTCTAGACGCGCGGCCGGTGGTTCGCGTGGCAGATCGCAACTGCCAGCGCATCGGCCGCATCGGCGCCCGCGACCTTCGCGCCTGGGAGCAACACGCGCAGCATCGCCTGCACCTGTTCCTTCGCGGCGCTACCGGTGCCGACGACGGCCTTCTTGACGAGGCGCGGTGCATATTCGCCGACCGCCAGCCCGGCGCGTGCGCAGGCGAGCAGCGCGACGCCGCGGGCGTGCGCCAGCTTCAGCGTCGATTGCGGATTGTCGTTGACGAACACTTCCTCGACCGCGGCGCAGGCCGGCGCGTGGTCGGCGATCACCGCGGCGAGCACCGTATCGAGATGTGCGAGCCGCTCGGGCAGGGGGGTCTTGGCGTCGGTTTTGATCTGGCCGTTGGCGATATGGCCGATCCGGCTGCCCTCGACGCGGATCACGCCCCAGCCGGTGCAACTGAGCGAGGGGTCGAGGCCGAGGATGATCATATCAAAAGCCCCTCCCGCTTGCGGGAGGGGTTTGGGGTGGGCAAGCGGCGCGCCGTGCATCGACCCACCCCCGGCCCCTCCCGCAAGCGGGAGGGGAGGTCTTGCTCACCCCAGCTTCTCCATCACCGCGTCGGGGATTTCGTAATTGCCCCACACGGTCTGGACGTCGTCGTCGTCGTCGAGCGTGTCGATCAGCTTGAACAGGGTCTGGGCGACGCTTTCGTCCGCGACCTCGCTCTTCAGCGTCGGGCGCCAGGCGAGCTTCACGCCTTCGGCCTCGCCCAGCTTGGCTTCGAGCGCTTTCGCGACTTCGTGCAGGCTATCGACGCTGGTCCAGATTTCGTGACCGTCCTCGGACGATTCGACATCGTCGGCCCCCGCGTCGAGCGCGGCTTCGAACACGACATCGGCGTCGCCGGCTCCGGCGGGATAGGTGATCTGGCCGAGCCGGTCGAAGCCGTGGGACACGCTGCCCGACGTGCCGAGGTTGCCGCCGTTCTTGGAAAAGGCGGTGCGGACGTTGGTCGCGGTGCGGTTGCGGTTGTCGGTCAGCGCCTCGACGATCAGCGACACGCCGCCGGGGCCATAGCCTTCGTAGCGGATTTCCTCGTAATTCTCGCCGTCGTTGCCCGCGGCCTTGTCGATCGCGCGCTGGATATTGTCCTTCGGCATCGACTGCGCCTTGGCGGCGTTGACGGCCGCGCGCAGACGGGCGTTCGCGTCGGGGTCGGGCAGGCCCATTTTGGCCGCGACGGTGATTTCGCGGCTGAGCTTCGAAAAGAGGCTGCTGCGCTTTTTGTCCTGCGCACCCTTGCGGTGCATGATGTTCTTAAATTTACTATGGCCGGCCACGGCCTACCTCCATCGAAACGGGAAATGTGGCGCCGCCCTAGCGCGGCGCCGCCTTTCAGACAACCACGGCGGTGCCCGAGGCGCTGACCATCAGCATCGAGCCGTTCTGGCCGAGCACTTCATAGTCGAGGTCGACGCCGATCACCGCATTGCCGCCGAGGCGCGCGGCTTCGGCTTCCATCTCGCCGATCGCTTCCTTGCGCGCGCGGGCGAGGACATCCTCATATTTGCCCGATCGGCCGCCGACGATGTCCGTGATCGACGCGAAGAGGTCGCGGAACAGATTGGCGCCGACGATCACCTCGCCGGTGACGATGCCCAGATATTCGCGGACCGGATGGCCCTCGATCGCGTTGGTCGTGGTGCTGAACATCGTCACTCTCCTGTCGGTTGTCGGGTTTGTGTCAGTCGATTCCGAGCGCCGATTTATAGACGTCGAGAATCGCCTCCATTTCCTTGCGGTCGTGCGGCGGCAGTTTACGCAGGCGGACGATCTGGCGCATGATCTTCGGATCGTAACCCTGCGATTTCGCTTCGTTATAGGTGTCGCGGATATCGTCGGCGATGCCTTTTTTCTCTTCTTCCAGACGCTCGATGCGCTCGATGAAGAGGCGCAGTTGTTCGTCGGATACGGTGGCTTCGCTCATTTTTTACTCCGCTGGACTGGATGGTCATGAGGCGAGAATCGCCCTCGGCGCGTCCCTAGCGGGGTCAGGGATTCTTCGCCATGCTTTCTTCCATCCGCGCGAGCTGTTCGGGCGTCGCGCCGACGTGAAAGCGCGCTTTCCACTCGGCGGTCGGCATGCCGTGGACGATCGCGCGGCCGGCCTCCCTGTCCATGCCGCCGGCTTCCGCAATCCAGTCGCCGAGGCAGTTGCGGCAAAAACCCGCGAGCCCCATCAGGTCGATGTTCGCGGCGTCGCTGCGATGCTGGAGCAGGCGGACGAGGCGGCGGAAGGCCGCGGCCGCGACCGCGTCGTCGAGGCTGTCGAGCGCGTCATCGGCGCTGGTCGGGTCGTCGCTGCAGGACATGCTTCCTCCGTTCGGTGATTGAATAGCTATACGGTTGTTGCCTAGACGGCATCAAGGCGGCATTGCCCTAGCGTCCCCACCCTAGATCTACCCACGTCAGCGGAGCATTTGTGGTTCAGAGCTTTACCCCCCGCCAGCGCAAGGTCCGCATTCTCGCGACCCTCGGCCCCGCCAGCGCCAATGCCGAGATGATCGCCGAGCTGCACCGCGCGGGCGCGGATGCCTTTCGTGTCAACATGAGCCACGGCGATCACGCCGGCCATGCCAAGGTGATCGCCGCGATCCGTGCGCTCGAAAAGGACACCGGCCGGCCGACGACGATCCTCGTCGACCTGCAGGGGCCGAAGCTGCGCGTCGGGACGTTCAAGGATGGTCCCGCCGAACTGGTGAAGGGCGGGAAGTTCGTGCTCGACGCCGACAAGACGCCGGGCGACGCGACGCGCGTCCACCTGCCGCACCCCGAACTGTTCGCGGCGCTCGAACCCGAAACGCGGCTGCTCGTCGACGACGGCAAGCTGGTGCTGCGCGTGAAAAGCGTCACGCCCGAGCGGATCGAGACGCTGGTCGAGGTCGGCGGGCGGATTTCGGACCGCAAGGGCGTCAACGTCCCCGACGTCGTTGTTCCGCTCGCGGCGTTGACCGAAAAGGACCGCAAGGACCTGACCTTCGCGCTCGAACAGCATGTCGACTGGATCGCGCTGTCGTTCGTCCAGCGCCCCGAGGACGTTGCCGAGGCGCGGCGGCTGATCGGCGGCAAGGCAGCGCTGCTCGTCAAGTTCGAAAAGCCGTCGGGCGTGCAGCGGATCGAGGAAATCCTCGAGCTTGCCGACGCGGCGATGGTCGCGCGCGGCGATCTGGGCGTCGAACTGCCGCCCGAGGCGGTGCCGCCGCTCCAGAAGAAGATCGTGGCGACCGCGCGCCGCATGGGCAAGCCCGTCGTCGTCGCGACGCAGATGCTCGAATCGATGATCGTCTCGCCCTCGCCGACGCGCGCGGAAGTGAGCGATGTTGCCACGGCCGTGTATGACGGGGCGGATGCGATCATGCTGTCGGCCGAGACCGCGGCGGGTGCCTGGCCGGTGGAAGCGGTCACCATGATGGATTCGATCGCGCGATCGGTCGAAAGCGATCCCGATTATTACCGCCGCCTGCATTTTACCGAGACGCAGCCCGACGCGACGACCGCCGACGCGCTCGCCGAAGCGGCGGGGGGCATCATCACGACGATCGCCGCCGACGCGATCATCTGTTTCACCGCATCGGGTTCGACCGCGCGCCGCGTCGCACGCGAGCGGCCGAACGCGCCGCTGCTGGTGCTGACGCCGAAGCGCGAGGCGGCGCGGCGCATGGGCCTGCTGTGGGGCGCGCACGCCGTGCCGACCAAGGACATCGGCAGCTTCGAGGAGATGATCGCCAAGGGCAAGCGCATGGCGCTGCGCCACGGCATCGGCAAGGCCGGGGCCAAGCTGGTGATGATGGCCGGCGTTCCCTTCGGCACGCCGGGATCGACCAATGTGCTCCACGTCGCGACGCTGACCGGCGACGAACTGCGCGGTTATAGCTGAGCAGGCATTTCTACCGCTATCCCGTCATCCCGGCGAAGGCCGGGATCTCACCCAATCGGTACAACCTGCCGACGAGATCCCGGCCTGCGCCGGGATGACAATTCGGGGGAGGACCCGGGAGTGGAGAGTGGCGAACCCGCGGCGGCGATCCGCCAGCGCGTGCTTTTGATTCAGTCCGGCACAAAAGTTACCGGCCGATTCAGAAAATTTTCGCGCTGATTCAGTTCGGGACGGACTAAAATGGTAAATGCACTTTGCACCATTGACGCCGCGCGGCATAGTTGGTGCAAGTGAGGCGTCGGACCCGCGTCGGGGGCTCCGAATTCGTAAAGTCCGGAGGTTATTCCGCGTGTCCGCACCGTTCCGTTTTCCGCGCTTTTTTGTCACCAGCCCGGCGCCCTGCCCCTATCTGGCGGGCAAGACCGAGCGCAAGGTGTTCACAGAGCTCAGCGGCAACAATGCGGGCGAGTTGAACGACGCGCTGGGCCGCATCGGATTCCGCCGCAGCCAGTCGGTCGCCTATCGCCCGAGCTGCGCCGATTGTTCGGCCTGCGTTTCGGTGCGCGTCTGTGCCGCCGCCTTCGCGCCGAGCGCTTCGCAGAAGCGGACGATCCGCCGCAACAACGACCTGGTCGCGACCGCGTGCAAGCCGTGGGCGACCGAGGAACAATATGCGCTGCTGCGCTCCTATCTCGGCTCGCGCCATCCGAACGGCGGCATGGCCGACATGGACGAGCAGGATTTCGCCGACATGGTCGAGCAGACCCCGGTCGACAGCTATATGATCGAATATCGCGAGCCGACCGCCGGCGGCGGCAAGGGCCGCCTCGTCGGCTGCTGCCTGACCGACCGGCAGGGCGACGGGCTGTCGATGATCTACAGCTTCTTCGACGCGCATCACCCGATGCGCGAGGGGCTCGGCACCTATATCATCGCCGACCATGTGATGCGCGCCGCGCAGGCGGGGCTTCCCTACGTCTATCTCGGCTACTGGATCGAGGGATCGACGCGCATGGCCTACAAGGCGCGCTTTCGCCCGCTCGAAAAGCTGGGGCCCGACGGCTGGACGCCTTTCGAGCCGAGCGAGGCGGACCGGGTCGCGGCGATGTTCGCCGTCGCCTGACGAGGGGGCCGGCTGCGGCTTCTCTATCGCGCCGCGGCCAGCCGCGCCTGCCGTCGGTCGCGCGACCCGCCGCCCTTCACCTATAGCGCGCCGGGTTCGACCGGATCGTTGGCAACGACTGCCGGCGGTTCCGCTGCCGGTGCGGACGTTGCCGGCGGCGTGGCCGACGACGGCTGGGGGGGCAGGTCGGGTGCCGGTTCGCCCTGCGGGTCGGCCTTGTCGCGGTTCGGGTGCCTCAGCGCCTCTATCTCGCGCTCCCGCAATTCGAGATAGAGCGTGCGGGTCGCGACATAGGGGTCGGCGCTTTGTTCGCGTAGCTGCATGATGTCATCGTCGCGCTCCAACCGGTCGTTGAGCCGGCCAACCACGGTCGTCGGGATTGAATAGCCGGGCCGATTGAAAGGGCTGCCAACTGCGATGGGCAGCAGCAGCAGGTCGAGTCCGTCGCCGATGGCGTCGCGCAATGTTGTCGATCCCGCCACTGGCACAAAGAAATATGGCCCGGGCTTCACACCGTAAAAGCCCAGCGTGTTGGCGAAACCATTCGGTCTGCGGGGAAGGTTGAAGGGCTTTTTCTTCGCGACGTCGAACAGGCCGGCGACGCCGATGGTCGAGTTGATCGCGAAACGCCCGAACGTCTCGGCGGCTTTGCCGATCTTGAACTGCAAAAGGAAATTCAGAAAATTGACGGGCTCGCGAAGATTGTTGAGCGCGTTGCCGACGCCATCGCGCACCGGCTCCGGAATGGCGCTTTCATATCCCTTGGCGATGGGGGCGACCAATTCCGCATCGACCGTCTGGGCTATCCTGAACACCTCGGCATTGACTTCCTGAAGCGGGTCTTCCGGCGGGGCATCTTCGCGAGCGGTCACGACGATCTCGCTCGGCGCGTCCATCGGCTGCTCCGGGGTTTCGGGCGTGGCCGGCATCAATGTCGGCACGACGGGGGGCGGCGAGACCGGCTCCGCCGCCGGTGGCGCGGGAATGCCTGCCGGGTCATCGTTGCCGATTTGCGTTTCTGCGAGCGCCAGCGGCGCAGGCGAGATGGTTTCCTGAAACGCGGGCTGGGGCTCGAGAAGAAGCAAAACCCCGGCAATGACCGTGGCACTCATTGATCGATTCCCCACAATTTACCCATTCGCGACGTCTCCATTTTCTTCCATTTTCTGTGCCGATCCCGCGATATCTTGTCCGCACCCGGGCGGCAGGGCAAGCGGCGGTCCGCCGTCCTTTCCCTTTCCAAATTCAGGCGTATTTCGTTCCGTGCGATCAAATGCAGCCAGAGTCACGGTTTTTCGATAGCGCCGGCTTCAGCGCGACAGCGTAGCGGCCGTCGCGAAATCCGTTCCGGCCCAGCCAGTTGCGAACGTTTCGCAGCAGAGCGAATCTCGCGGCTCGCCGGTTGACCTTTTCCCGCTTTCAAGGGCATAGCTCCTCGTCCAGGACATTAGTCCGGGTCGCATCCAGTTTAGGATCGCCTAGGGGTAGGCGATTAGGGGGAATGGGATGCTCGTGCACGCGTTCGCCAGAGCTTGGATCGGGGCCCGCAGCTGCCGCTGCGAGGACGCGCGCGCATGAGCGAGCCGGTCTCCCTCGATCGCGTGAAGGTTGCGATCATCGGGTCAGGGCCCGCGGGACTCAGCGCCGCGTCGCGCGCCGGCCAGCTCGGGCTCAGCCACGTCCTCCTCGAAAAGACCGACCACCTCTCCGACACCATCTTCAAATATCAGAAGGGCAAGCGCGTGCTCGCGACGCCCGAGCGGCTCGACCTGCGCTCCGACTGCCGGTTCGCGGAAGGTGCTCGCGAATATATCCTCGCCAATTGGGACGAGGATGCCGCGAACAACAAGGTCCATGTCGTCAAACATGCCGACGTCACCGAGGTGACGGGCGAGAAGGGCGCCTTCGCGATCAGGACCGCGAAGGGCGACGTCTTTCATGCCGAGAATATCGTGCTGGCGATCGGCACGCAGGGTAATCCGAACCGGATGCGCTGCGAAGGCGCCGACATGCCGCACATCATCTACCAGGTCGACGATCCCGAGGATTTCAAGGACAAGCATATCACCGTCGTCGGATCGGGCGACGCGGGGATCGAAAATGCGCTGGGTGTTGCCGAGGAAGCGCTGGAAAACACCGTCACCATCCTCAACCGCTCGAAGGATTTCGCGCGCGCCAAGGCCAAGAATGTCTCCGACATGATGGAGGCGGGCGAGAATGGCTTCATGTCGATCCGCACCGAGACGCAGCCGAAGAAGGTCGAGCCCGGCTGGCTGACGCTCGAAACGCCCGACGGGGAAGAGCGCATCCCGTGCGACGTCATCGTCGCGCGTCTCGGGTCGGTTGCGCCGCGAGGCTTCGTCGAATCGATGGGGATCGAATTCACCGGCCCCGACCGCGAGGCGTTTCCGAAACTGTCGCCGACCTTCGAATCGACGGTGCCAGGCATCTTCGTCATCGGCGCGCTCGCGGGTTATCCGCTGATCAAGCATTGCATGAACCAGGGCTATGACGTCGTCGAGTTCATCAATGGCAACACCGGCCTGACCCCGGCCGACGAAAAGGATCTGGCGGCGATCTTCGCCGATCTGCCGCAGAAGAAATCGGTCAGCGAGTGGCTCGAATATCTGCGCACCCGCGTCAGCATCTTCGCCGATGTGTCGCCGCTCCAGATGCGCGAATTCATGCTCGATTCGAAGGTCGCCTTCTATCGGCGCGGCGATGTCGTGTTCGAGAAGGGCGAGCCGGGGTCGTCGCTGTTCGCGATTGCCGACGGCTTTGCCGAGGTCGAGGTCGGACCCGGCGTCACCGTGCCGATCGAGCAGGGGTCGATTTTCGGCGAGGTCGGCCTGATTTCGGGCCGCAAGCGCGGCGCGACGATCCGCGCGGGCGCCGACGGGATTTTCGTCGAAGTGTCGCGCACCGCCGCGCTCAAGCTGATGGCGGCGGTGCCGGGGGCGAAGCGCGTGATCAACCGCATCTCGCTCGAACGCCAGCTGCTCCAGATTTTCAAGGGCGGGCTGACGGTCCAGGATCTCGGCCCCGTCGTCGATACCGCCGAGGTCGAGCGCGTCCCCGCGGGCAAGGTTGTGCTGACCGAGGGCGAGCAGGGCGACGACGTCTATGTCATCCGCTCGGGGTCGATGGTGGTCGAGAAGGATATCGGCGGCAAGCCGATCTTCCTCCGCTACCTGCCCGCCGGCAGCTTCTTCGGCGAAATGGGCGTGCTGAGCGGTGCGCCGCGCAACGCTACCGTAAAGGCGGCGGTCGGCGCCGAACTCATCAAGCTGACCGGCGAGAGTTTCCGCAAGATGCTCGCGGCGCGGCCGCAGGTGCGCGAAGCGACCGAGGCGGCGGTCGCCGAACGCGCGGCGATGAACAGCTTCATCGAATCGCGCAAGGCGACCTATTCGAGCGCGGTCGATCTCTATTCGGACACCGCGAGCTTCATCATGAAGGAAGGGCTCGGCGAGGCGACCGACGCGCTGCTGATCGACGAGAATCTCTGTGTCGGCTGCGACAATTGCGAAAAGGCGTGCGCCGACAGCCATGAAGGCCTGTCGCGGCTCGACCGCGAGGCGGGCAAGACCTTTGCGCATCTGCACGTGCCGACAAGCTGCCGCCACTGCGAGCATCCGCACTGCATGGCCGACTGCCCGCCGAACGTGATCCACCGCGGCCCCGACGGCGAGGTGTTCATGGAGCCGGGGTGCATCGGCTGCGGCAACTGCATGCGCAACTGCCCCTATGGCGTGATCCGCATGGAGGCGGCGCCGCCGCCGAAGCCCGGCCTGCTGCGCTGGCTGCTCACCGGTTTCGGTCCGGGCCCGGGCGAGCCCTCGCCCAAATGGACCAAGAAGCAATTGGGCGACGAGAAGCCCAAGAAGATCGCGGTCAAATGCGACATGTGCAAGGGCATCGCGGGTGGCCCGGCGTGCGTGCGCGCCTGCCCGACCGGCGCCGCGATCCGCGTCTCGCCCGAGGAATTCCTGTCGATCGCGCGGCTCGACGAGGATACCGACTGATGGCTTCGCTCTTTCAGCGCCGCCGCAACAAGGCCACGCAGGTCGAGCGCGTCCGCGAGCGACGGCACGAGGGTTTCCTGCGCTACGCGGGGTTCCGCTGGGCGAAGATTTCGGGCGGGCTCTGCCTGCTCGTCATCGTGAGTTACGCGCTGATCGACGTGACGCCGCGGCACAATGGCGGCAGCTGGTACGGCTATACGCTGGGCACGATCGGCGCGGCGCTGATCCTGTGGCTCACCGCACTCGGCTATCGTAAGCGCAAGATGACGAGCGATCACTGGTCGCTGAAGGCGTGGACCTCGGCGCATGTCTATCTCGGCCTCAGCCTGATCGTCATCGGCACCTGGCACACGGGGTTCCAGCTCGGCTGGAATGTCCACACGCTCGCTTGGGCGCTGATGATGCTGGTGATCCTGTCGGGGCTCTATGGCGTGATCGTCTATGCGACCTTGCCCGCGGCGCTGTCGAACAACCGCGACGA
>PNJO01000110.1 GCA_013821905.1 Sphingopyxis sp.
TGTCCGCCGGGCCGAGGCGCGGCTGGACCAGCGGCGCCCAGGGCCAGCGCTGGCGCGACAAGGCCTGCAGGCCGTGCCACGCGCCCTCGCGCTCGGGCCAGTCGGGATCGTCGAGGTCGTCCAGCATCGCCGCCGCGGCCCTGGGCAGGAAGGCGGCGATGTCATCCTCGGACCCCGGCGGCGTCAGGCCGAGCGCGGCGGCGAGACCGGCGGGCGTCGGCACGGCGAAGCGCGCGGGATAGAGGAAAGCGAAGAGTTCGAGCAGGTCGAGTCCCGACAATTCGGGATAACCGAGCCGGTCGCCGGTCAGCGTCGCGCCGAGCAGGATATGCGGCGTCGCGGCGACCGCCGCGATCGCCTCGCCGCGCCCGACGCGCTGCACGCGGCCGTCGGTTCCCGCGAGCCAGATGCCGATATGGCTCGCGTGGATCGCGGGCAGGGAGAGCGGGGCGGGGGCCATGCGGCCACGCTAGGGACAAAAGGCGAACGCGGCAAGTTCGGCCGCCTGCTTTTCATCATTCCCGCGAGAACGGAAAAGGCGTTCGGCGGTGGTTCAGCTCAGGCCGCGGCGTCCGAAGACGGGTGCGCGCTGGCCGAGGAAGACGGGCGGCATCTCCGCGCCCGCCGCGCGGCGCCCGGTCTGGAGCGCCTTGAAGAGCGCGCCGTGCGTCAGCTCATAGGGGAAGCGCACGCCCATGCGGTCCGGTTCGGACCACATCACGACGGCGTAGGTCACTTCGCCCGCATAATGCACCTCGCAGCGCGAGCGCGCCGGCATGCTGGCCCCGTCGATCCGCGCCCCGCCTTCGGAAAGGTCGGTGATCCGGCCATCGACGAAATTGAGCACGCCATTGACCATGACGTCGATCGAGACGGGAGTGCGCTTGTGGTTGCGCGCGACGGGGGTGCGGAAACTGTCCATGTCCGGGACGCTACGCCCGCATGGTAAATTTTCCGGTAACGATGATTCAAACCGGCCCGGTTCGGCACGACTTGATTGAATGGTCAATCAAGTATAGTCTGCGCCGGTCGGGAGGGGATGGACGATGCACCGAGCGGCGGGACTGATTATGGGCTTGTGCCTCGCGGCGTCACCGGCCGCCGCGCAGGAAAAGACGCTCGCCGAAAGCTTCGCGCCGCTGCTCGGCCAATGCTGGACCGGCGAGTTTCCGGGCGGCAAGGCGCGCGACACGCATTGCTATCGCCTTGTCGAGGGCGGCCATTATGTCGAGGACCGGCATGTCGTCGGCGGCGGCGCCGAACCCTATGGCGGGATCAGCTATTATCGCCGCGACGGCGCGAGCGGGACGATCCGCTACCATTATTTCGCGAATGACGGCGGGTACAGCGAAGGGCGCGCGGTGCCGGTCGCGGGCGGCTTCGACTTTCCCGACGAGGCTTATGTCGGGCCGGCGGGGCGGAAGATGGCGATCCGCAACCGGCTGCGCTTCGACCCCGCCGGCGGATACACCGCCGAATCCGAATCGCGCGACGGCGACGCGTGGAAGCCGCTCTTCGCGATGCGTTTCACCGCGAACGGACCCGCACCGTCGGGCGGGACGCTTGTCGTCGACGGCCTGCACCTGTCGCGCGCCATCGTCCGCGATGCCGCGACCGCCGATGCCGATGTCGCGGCCTATGTCGCCATCGCCAATCTCGGGACCCAGCCCGACCGCCTGCTGTCCGCGCGCTGCGCCTGCGCCGCACGGGTCGAGTTGCACCGCGTCGTCCGGCAGGGCGAGAAGGTGTCGATGGAAAGCGACTGGCCGCTGCCCGTCCCGCCCGGCGGCCGGACCGAGATCGGGCCCGGCACCCCGTTGCACCTGATGCTGATGGGGACGACGGCGCCGCTTGCGGCGGGCGGCAGCGTAGCGGTCATCCTGGTCTTCGAGCGCGCCGGCGCGGTGCGGGTCGATTTCCGGGTCGTCGCCGACAGCGCGAAGGGGTGGGAGGAGTAGGGCTTTCCTACGTTGTCCCGCCGTGCTTCATCCCGGGCGATGTCGGCAGTTGATCCTCCTTGCCTCCGGAACCTCCCTCGTTGTTCCGGGAACATTCCCGTCACCCCCGTGAAGGCGGGGATTCAGCTGGAGCATGATCGGGCTGGAGGGAAACACCGCCTTTTTATTGTCTTGTCATCCCGGCGAAAGCCGGGATCTCATCGTCTCGTCCTGATGCACCGGCGAGATCCCGGCCTTCGCCGGGATGACGAAGATGAAGGGGAAGGAAATTTGCGCCTCGCGCACCGACCTGCTTTTCGAATGAAGTTGCGCGCTTTTCCGCCCTTCTTCCCATCGGGCCATCTTCCCGCTATGGCGCGCGCCATGACTGACCTGCACCTGCATCCTTCGCTGCGCGAACCCGCGCAAACGTCCAAGGCCTGGCCGTTCGAGGAAGCGCGCAAGCTGGTCAAACGCTATCCCGACGGAAAGCCCGGGGGCGAAGCGGTGCTGTTCGAGACCGGCTATGGACCGTCGGGCCTGCCGCATATCGGCACCTTCAACGAAGTGCTGCGCACGACGATGGTCCGCCGCGCCTATGAGGCGCTGACCGGCGGCGCGGCCACGCGGCTCGTCGCGTTCAGCGACGACATGGACGGGCTGCGCAAGGTTCCGGACAATGTGCCGCAAAAGGAAATGCTCGCCGCACATCTTGGCAAGCCGCTGACCGCGATCCCCGATCCGTTCGGCAAGTATGAAAGTTTCGCGCATCATAACAATGCGATGCTGCGCGAGTTTCTCGACCGTTTCGGCTTCGAATATGAATTCGTCAGCTCGACCGAGCGCTACAAGGCGGGGGCCTTCGACGAGGCGCTGAAGAATGTCCTGCGCCATAACCAGGACATTCTCGACATCATGCTGCCGACGCTGCGCGCCGAGCGTGCCGCGACCTATTCGCCGATCCTGCCGGTCAGCCCCAAGTCGGGCGTCGTGCTGCAGGTGCCGGTGACCGTCGTCGATGCCGACGCGGGCCTCGTGTCGTTCGAGGACGAGGGCGAGACGATCACCCACTCGATCCTCGGCGGCGGTGCCAAGCTGCAGTGGAAGGTCGACTGGGCGATGCGCTGGGTCGCGCTCGGCGTCGATTACGAGATGTACGGCAAGGATCTGACCGACAGCGGCGTCCAGTCGGGCAAGATCGCCAAAGCGCTCGGCGGGCGCAAGCCCGAGGGGCTGATCTACGAGATGTTCCTCGACGAAAAGGGCGAGAAGATTTCCAAGTCGAAGGGCAACGGCCTCTCGATCGAGGAATGGCTGAGCTATGGCAGCGAGGAAAGCCTCGCCTTCTTCGCTTTCCGCGAGCCCAAGGCGGCAAAGCAGCTGCATATCGGCGTCGTGCCCAAGGCGGTCGACGAATATCTGCAGATGCGCGGCAATTATCCGGCGCAGGACGGCGACAAGAAGCTCGGCAACCCCGTGCACCACGTGCATGTCGCGCGCGGGCAGGATGTGCCGACGACCGAGCTTCCCGTGACCTTCGGCCTGCTCCTCAATCTCGTCGGGGTGATGGGCGCCGATGCGTCGAAGGAACAGATCTGGCGCTACCTCGGCCAATATGTCGCGGGCGCGAACGCCGATACCTATCCCGAGCTCGACCGGCTGATCGACAATGCGATGGCGTATAACCGCGATTTCGTCGCTCCGACGCTGCAGCGGCGCAAGCCGCGGGGCGGTGAGGGCGCCGCACTCAGGGAACTCGACGACAAGCTCGCGGCGCTGCCCGCCGATGCCTCGGCGGACGATATCCAGAACATCGTTTACGAGATCGGCAAGAACGAAGCCTATGGCTTTGAAAACCTGCGCGACTGGTTCAAGGCGCTCTACGAGACGCTGCTGGGGTCGAGCGCGGGACCGCGCATGGGCAGCTTCATCGCGCTGTTCGGCATCGACAACACGCGGCGGCTGATCGCCGAAGCTTTGGCTTAAGGGGGCGGGCATGGCAGGATATGAACTTGCGCAGATCAACATCGCGCGCTTCCGTCTGCCTGCCGACCATGTCGCGAACCGCGACTTCATGGACGCGCTCGACCGCGTGAATGCGATTGCCGAGGCGAGCGACGGCTTTGTCTGGCGGCTGACCGGCGACGGCAACGACGCGACCGACGTGCCCGTCACCGACGATCCGCTGGTGATCCCCAACATGTCGGTATGGCGCGACCTCGATGCGCTTTCCGCCTTCGTCTATCGCCAGCCGGACCATCTCGCGATCATGCGGCGGCGCAAGGAATGGTTCGACCATATCGCCGTCTATCAGGTGCTCTGGTGGGTGCCCGCCGGGCATCGTCCGACCGTTGCCGAAGGGATGGCGCGCCTCGCGATCCTCGAAGCCAACGGGCCGACCGCGGAGGCCTTCACCTTCAAGCGGCCTTTTGCGGCGCCCGACGGCACCCCGGCCTTGCCGGTGCAGGACGAATGCGCGTGATCGACATCTTCACCACCGGCGGGACCATCGACAAAGTCTATTTCGACGCGCTTTCGGAGTTCCAGATCGGCCCCGCGGCGATTCCCGACATGCTGCGCGAGAATAATGTCCATGTCCCGCACCGTGTCACCCAGCTGATGCGCAAGGACAGCCTCGAGCTGACCGACGCCGACCGCGAGACGATCCGCGCCGCCGTCGCCGCGAGCGACGCGACGCGCATCCTCGTCACGCACGGCACCGACACGATGGTGGTCACCGGCCGTGTCCTCGCGGGGATTGCGGGCAAGACGATCGTGATGACCGGCGCGATGCAGCCGGCATCGGTGCGCGCGAGCGATGCCGAGTTCAACGTCGGCTTCGCGCTGGCGGCGGTGCAGACGCTGCCGCCCGGCGTCTATGTCGCGATGAACGGGATGATCTTCGATCCCGAAAAGACGGTGAAGGACCGCGCGGGGTCGCGTTTCGTGCAGGAAGGCTGATCAGCCGAGCGCGGTGACCTGCCGCAGCACCGCGGCATAATTGGGCGCAATCGTCATGTCCGGGTGGCGGCCGGTGCGGCCGAGCGCGGCGTGGACCTGCGGCAGGCGATAACAGGGCACACCCATGAACAGGTGATGCTCGGCGTGATAATTCACCCAATATGGAGCAACCGTCGCGCGCGCGAACCAGCCCGCATGGGTGGTCCGCGCATGGCTGAAGGGATCCTCGCTGCCCGTCGTCGTGCAGGCATGTTCGGCGATGTTGCGGATGCGCAGATAGAGCTGGAAGGTCGTCGCGAGCCCCGCCAGCCAGAGCAGCCAGGGCGTCCAGCCATAGAGCAGGAGCGACAGGCCGAGCAGAACCGCCTGCACGACGAGGAAGCGGCCGACGGCGCGGGTTACCGCCAGGGTTCCGGCGAGGTCGACTGTCGGTGACGTCATGCCGTCGTCGGACTGTTTGTTGAAGGGTGTGCCGGCGCGCGTGCTCGCGGCGCCTTTCTCCGCCTTTTCGCCGCGCATCATCGCCTTGAGCCCGCGAATCGCGAGGGCGAATTGCGCGACGCGCTGCTTGAAGAAGGTCTGGCCGGTCAGGTCGCGCGCCACCTTGCGCCACAGGCTCGCGCGCGTGGTGGGGAAGGGTTTCGACAGCGAAAGGTCGGGGTCTTCGGGCTGCTGCGTGAATTTGTGGTGCTGGAGATGATAGGTGCGATAGGCGATCAGGTCCGACCCGACCGCCGCGCCGGTCAGCCACTGGCCGAGGAAATTGTTGAGTTTCCGGTTCGGATGGAGCGCGCCGTGCGCCGCGTCGTGCATCAGGATGGCGAGGCCGAGCTGGCGCCCGCCGACAAAGGCCACCGCGAGCAGCCAGGCCGCGGGGTTCTGCGTCCAGGCGGCGAGACCGACGAGCGCGATGCTGACGATCCACGCATGGGCGACGAGCCAGACGCCGCGCCAGCGCGAGGGCGCGGTGATCGCGGCCCATTCGCTGCGGTCGAAGAAACGGTCGGGCGGAAAGAGGCGGACGGCGGGCATGGCGCGACTATAACGAGTTGCGAACCGAAACCAAACCCCTTCCGTTTTGGCACAATAACGGGGTTAACGGGCGACGCCCGGTAAGGATTTGGAAACCCCTTTCCGACAGGGACTGGCCGGGCCAGAGGGGGCGGGAACAGGCGGAAAACTTGGGGGTTCGACACAAAATTGCCAGGCCGGCGGCCAGCCTGTCGTCATCCGACGACGCGCTGCTCCGCTCGCCCGAATTCGTGACGCGGCTGATGCGCGTCGCGCAGCTGTGGCATTATGTGTTCATCGGCCGCGCATTGGCCTTTGTCGTCTTCGCTTTTCTCCCCGGCGTCGCGGGCTTTCTCGATCGGCCGTCGCAATGGCTGGTGATGGCGGCGGGGCTCGGCTGCGACTTCGTGCTCACCGTCATCGGCCAGTTGACGCGATCGCACCGCCTGCTGCCGCCCGAGCGGCTGCCGCCCTTCGTGCTGCTGTGCCTGGGGCTGATCGCGGCGGGCACGATGCTGGCATCGGCGGCGATGCTGCCCGCGGTCGCGGTGCACGACGGGCGCTCCTATTTCGACGCTTTTGCGGCGATCCAGCTCGGGTCGATCCTCGTCGCCGCGTCGGCGGCGGCGATCGTGCGGCCGGCCTTTTTCGCCTTTGCCGGGGCGACCGCGCTCGGCGGTGCGATCGGCATCGCGTCCTGGCCCTTTGCGGTCGCGGGGCTCGTCTTCCTGGGCCTGCTGATCGTGATGATGCGCGAGGACATGCGCCACCAGCGCCGCGCGACGCAGGCGGCGCGCCGGTCGGTCAGCGAGCAGCAGCGCGCGCTGGGGCTGATGCGCGACTTCGAACGCGCGGGGCGCGGCTGGTTCTGGGAAACCGACCGCCACGGCCTGCTCGTCTATATTTCGCCGACCGTTGCGGCGAAGCTCAACCTTGCGCTCGCCGACGTCATCGGACGTCCCTTTACCGAGATCATCCGCAAGCGCATCGGCAATGACGAGAATGAGGAGCGCACGCTGGGCTTCAGCCTGTCGTCGCGGACGCCGTTCAAGGAACTGACGGTGCAGGCGGCGGTGCTGGGCGAGGAGCGCTGGTGGTCGATCTCGGGCAATCCGATCAGCAACGAACTCGGCAATTTTCAGGGGTTTCGCGGCAGCGGCACCGACCTCACCGAAAAGAAAAGGTCGGAGCGCGAGATCAACCAGCTCGCGCGCTACGACACGCTGACCGGGCTCGCCAACCGGCTGCATATCACCGACCTGCTCGAACGTGCGCTGAAGAGCCATATCGGCCAGCCGCAGCCCTGCGCGCTGCTGCTGCTCGATCTCGATCGCTTCAAGGCGGTCAACGATACGCTGGGGCACCCCGTCGGCGACCAGTTGCTCCAGCAGGTCGCGGGGCGGCTGACGCAGATCGTCGGCGACAAAGGACAGGTCGGGCGCCTCGGCGGCGACGAATTCCAGATCGTGCTGCCGCAGATCACCCAGCCGGAAAAGCTGTCGGGCATCGCCAACGCGATCATCCTGAGCCTCGCCAAGCCGTTCGCGATCGAGGGCGAACAGGTGCGCGTCGGTTCGTCGATCGGCATCGCGGTGTCGGACGGGCAGGGGGTGTCGGCATCGGCGCTGGTGCGCAACGCCGACCTGGCGCTTTATGCCGCGAAGGATGCGGGGCGCGGCGTCTATCGCTTCTATGCCGATGCGATGCACAACCAGGCGAGCGAGCGAAAGGCGATCGAGGATGCGCTGCGCGACGCGCTGGCGCGCGACGAGCTGCAATTGCTCTATCAGCCGATCGTCGACGTGAAGAGCGAGACGGTGACGGGGTTCGAGGCGCTGATCCGCTGGAACCGCGGCGCGGGCGGCCCGATCAGCCCGTCGAAATTCATTCCCGTCGCCGAGGAATCGAACCTGATCGTGCCGATCGGCGAATGGATCATCCGCACTGCCTGTGCGAGCATCGCGCGGCTCGGCCCGGGCTACCGCGTCGCGGTCAATGTCTCGCCGCGCCAGTTCGCGAACGAAAAGCTGCCCGCGATCATCCTGAACGCGGTGTCGGCGGCGGGCATCCTGCCCGAGCAGCTGGAGCTCGAGATTACCGAGGGCGTGTTCCTCGACGAAAGCCCCGAAAATCTGGCGATGTTCCAGAAGCTGAAGCGCACCGGCGTGCGGCTCGCGCTCGACGATTTCGGCACCGGCTATTCGGCGCTGGGCTATCTGAAAAAGGCGCCGTTCGACAAGATCAAGATCGACCAGAGCTTCGTTCTCGGCGCCGCCGACCGCAGCAGCATGAACGCCGCGATCATCTCGTCGATCGTCGGCCTCGCGTCGGCGCTCAACATGGAAACGACGGCGGAAGGGGTCGAGACGCACGACGATCTCGACCTGATCCGCGGGCTCGGGTGCAGCCATGTCCAGGGCTATATCTATGGCAAGCCGATGACGCTCGATGAGGCGCTGGCCTTGCTCGGCGAGAGCGACGGGCGCGTCGTCGCGCAGGGTTACAAGAGCGCGCGCGCGCCGCGGCTGCGCACCTTCCGTGCGATCCAGGTCGCGAGCGGCGGCTATGACTATGAGGCGATCGTGCGCAACATCTCGCCGCGCGGCGCGCTGGTCGAGGGGCTGTGGAACGTGCCGACGGGAACGACGCTCCAGCTCCACTTCGGTGCCGGGCTGGTGCTCGAGGCGCAGGCGCGCTGGTCGGCCGAGAACCGCGTCGGCGTCCAGTTCGCCGAAGCCGTCGATGTCGAGACGCTGATCGGTCCGCCGCAAAGCAGGGCGCCACGGCCGCGGATCAGCCGCGCCGCCTGACGCCGCCGGGGCATCAGTCGGCGATGCGGCCGCGCGCCATCACCCAGTCGACCTTTTCGAGCACGGTGACGTCGGAGAGCGGATCGCCCGACACGGCGATCAGGTCGGCCGACAGGCCCGGCGCGATGCGGCCGATTTCGTTTTCCATCGACAGCGCGCTGGCGGCGACGGTCGTCGCGGCGGCGAGCGCCTCGCGCGGGGTGAGGCCGTTCCTGACGAGCAAGGCGAATTCGCCCGCGTTGCGGCCATGTTCGAACACGCCGGCGTCGGTGCCGAAGGCAACGGGGACGCCGAGCGCCTTGGCACGGCCGACCGCCTTGCCGACCTCGCCCATCGTCATGCGCACCTTGGTCTCGACCGTCGGGGTGTAGATGCCCTTGCCGAGCCGTTCGCGGACGCCCTCGAACGCCATCAGCGTGGGGACGAGATAGCTGCCCTTCGCCTTCATCACGCGCAGCGCGGCGTCGTCGGCGAAGGTGCCGTGGTCGATCGTGTCGATCCCCGCCGCGGCGGCATCCTCGATCCCGCGCGCGCCATGCGCATGCGCCATGACCTTGAGGCCGAGCGAATGCGCGGTGTCGGCGATGCTTTGCAGCTCCGCTTTGGAGAAATGCCCTTCGAGCCCGCGCCCCTGCTGCGACAGGACGCCGCCGGTCGCGGTGATCTTGATGATGTCGGCGCCCGCGCGCGAGGCCTTGCGCACCTTTTCGGCGCATTCGACCGGCCCGGTGCAGGTATAGCCCTGGTCGAGCACGTCGTGGACGTCCTCGCGAAAGCCGGTGACGTCGCCGTGCCCGCCGACGATCGCCAGCGCGGGGCCGGCGGCGACGATGCGCGGGCCCTCGATGAAGCCCGCGGCGGTACCGCGGCGGAGCGAGAAGGCGGTATATTGGGCCGACCCCGCCTCGCGCACCGTGGTGAAGCCGGCGCGCAGCGTGATCGCGGCATTCTTGGCGCCGACGACGACGCCCCATTCGTCGGGGTCGACCGCCTCGCTGCGATAATCGCCGCCGGGATCGCCCGTCAGGTGGACGTGGAGGTCGATGAGACCGGGCAGCAGCGTCTTGTCGCCGAGGTCGACGATCTCGGCCCCCGCGGGCGCGGGTGTGCGGCCGTCGCTGATCGATGCGATGCGGTCGTCGGTGACGATCACGGTCGAGGGGCCCTGCGCGGGCCTGGCCGCGTCGGTGATGACGCGCCCGGCATAGATGACGGTGGTTTTCGCGTGAGCGGCGGTGCCGAGCAGCGCCAGCGTCGCGGCCGCGACCATTCCCGATTTGCGCATGATATCTCCCCTGTTCGCGGGCGCTATCGTGGCGCGGCGGGGCGGG
>PNJO01000111.1 GCA_013821905.1 Sphingopyxis sp.
GTGCGGCGTCGACCACGGCTATATGCCGATCGCGGTCGAAGTGCTGCCCGTCGACAAGTGGGAAGCGTGGGTCCGCTCGAAGGGCGGCAACCCGTCGGGTCAGCCCGCCGCCGCCGCGGCACCCGCCGCCGCTCCGGCCGCGCCCGCTGCAGCCCCGGCCGCCGCGCCGGTCGCCGCCGCCGCGACCGAAACAGCACCCGAAGCAGCGCCGGCTGCGGCTCCCGCCGCTGCTCCGGCCGCCAAGAAATAATAAGGGGTCCGACAGATGACCGATATTGCAGCGACTGCACCCGCGCATGGCCACGATCATGCGCACGATCATGACCATGATCACGACACGCCGGGCTTTTTCGTCCGCTGGTTCATGTCCACGAACCACAAGGACATCGGCACCCTCTATCTGATCTTCGCGATCATCGCCGGCATCGTCGGCGGCGTGATTTCGGGCATGATGCGCCTCGAACTTGCGCACCCCGGTATCCAGTATCTGACCGGCTGGGCGCAGTTCTTTGACGCGTCGGCGGGCGAGGTACAGGGCAAGCATTTCTGGAACGTCATGATCACCGCGCACGGGCTGATCATGGTGTTCTTCATGGTCATGCCCGCGATGATCGGCGGTTTCGGCAACTGGTTCGTGCCGCTGATGATCGGCGCGCCCGACATGGCGTTCCCGCGCATGAACAACGTTTCCTTCTGGCTGACCGCGGTCGCGTTCGTCATGCTCGTCGGCTCAATGTTCGTTCCTGGTGGCAGCGGCCTTGGCGCCGGAACCGGCTGGACGGTCTATGCACCGCTCTCGACCAGCGGTTCGGCAGGGCCGGCGGTCGACATGGCGATCTTCTCGCTCCACCTTGCCGGTGCGGCGTCGATCCTTGGCGCGATCAACTTCATCACCACCATCTTCAACATGCGCGCGCCGGGCATGACCCTGCACAAGATGCCGCTGTTCGTGTGGTCGGTGCTGGTCACCGCCTTCCTGCTGCTGCTCGCACTGCCGGTTCTGGCCGCCGCGATCACCATGCTGCTCACCGACCGCAACTTCGGCACCACCTTCTATGATGCGACGGGCGGCGGCGATCCGGTGCTCTACCAGCATCTCTTCTGGTTCTTCGGCCATCCCGAAGTCTATATCATGATCCTGCCGGGCTTCGGCATCGTCAGCCAGATCATCTCGACCTTCAGCCGCAAGCCGGTGTTCGGCTATCTCGGCATGGCCTATGCGATGGTCGCGATCGGCGTCGTCGGCTTCATCGTGTGGGCGCACCACATGTTCACCGTCGGCATGAGCGTGAACCTGAAGATGTACTTCACCGCCGCGACGATGGTGATCGCGGTCCCGACGGGCATCAAGATCTTCAGCTGGATCGCGACGATGTGGGGCGGTTCGATGAGCTTCAAGACCCCGATGGTCTGGGCGCTCGGCTTCATCTTCATGTTCACCGTGGGCGGCGTCACCGGCGTCGTGCTCGCGAACGGCGGGGTCGATACCAACCTGCACGACACCTATTATGTCGTCGCGCACTTCCACTATGTGCTGTCGCTGGGTGCGGTCTTCTCGCTCTTTGCCGGCTTCTATTACTGGTTCCCGAAGATGTCGGGCCGGATGTACAACGAGGCGCTCGGCCAGTTGCACTTCTGGATCTTCTTCATCGGCGTGAACGTCCTGTTCTTCCCCCAGCACTTCCTGGGCCAGCAGGGCATGCCGCGCCGTTATCCCGATTATGCGGAAGCCTATGCCTATTGGCACCTGATCTCGTCCTATGGCTATGTCATCATGGCTGTCGGCGTGCTGATCTTCTTCGTGAACATCCTGTGGTCGCTGGTGGCCGGCAAGAAGGCCGCCGACAACCCGTGGGGCGAAGGCGCGACGACGCTCGAATGGACGCTGTCGAGCCCGCCGCCGTTCCACCAGTTCAACGAACTGCCGCGGATCGCGTGACGTTTATCGCCTGACCGGTTCCGCCCCCTGCCAAATCACGGCAGGGGGCGTTTCCCTGATGGCCGGAGCAAGCATGGCGCAGAGCCTGACCCATGACGAGACGGCGCTTCCCGCCGATTGGCGCGACCTGTTCGCGCTGACCAAGCCGCGCGTGATGTCACTGGTCGTGTTCACGGCGCTCTGCGGCCTGCTCGCGGCGCCGGGCTCGGTG
This sequence comes from Sphingopyxis sp., assembly GCA_013821905.1. Classification (GTDB taxonomy): domain Bacteria; phylum Pseudomonadota; class Alphaproteobacteria; order Sphingomonadales; family Sphingomonadaceae; genus Sphingopyxis. The sequence goes on from PNJO01000111.1 coordinate 2,151, forward strand.
CACCCGGTTCTCGCCTTTTCGTCGATCCTCGCGATCGCGCTGGGGGCAGGGGCGTCGGGCGCGCTCAATCAATGGTATGAGGCGGGGATCGACGCCAAGATGAAGCGGACTGCGGGGCGGCCGCTTCCCGCGGGGCGCCTCGATCCGCAGACGGCCTTGCAGTTCGGCGTCGGGCTCGCGGCCTTTTCGCTGTTCCTGATGCTGTTCGCGTCGAACTGGCAGGCGACGCTGATGCTGCTCGCCTCGATCCTCTTTTACGTCTTCGTCTATACGATGTGGCTGAAGCCGCGGACGCCGCAGAATATCGTTATCGGCGGCGCGGCTGGGGCATTCCCGCCGCTGATCGGCTGGGTCGCGGCGACGGGGAGCATCGCGCCGCTGCCGGTGCTGCTCTTCCTGCTCATCTTCCTGTGGACGCCGCCGCATTTCTGGGCGCTCGCGCTGTTCGTGCGCTCGGACTATGCCGCCGCCGGCATTCCGATGATGCCCGTCGTTGCGGGCGAGAAATCGACGCGCCGCCAGATCCTGTTCTATGCCGTTATCATGGCGATCGGCGCAGTCGCGCCTTGGCCGCTCGGCTATACCGGTGCGCTGTACGGCTGGACGGCCGTGGTCCTGTCGGCGATCTTCGTTCTGCTCTCGATCCAGGTCGGCACGCGCACGACGGGCGAGGGCGACCTGATGCAGCCCGAAAAGCGCCTGTTCGCTTTCTCGATCGCCTATCTCTTCATCCTGTTCGGCGCGGTTGTCGTCGACCATTGGTGGCCGCTATGACCGAAGACCCCACGCAAGAGCCGTTCGACGAGGCTGAATATCGCCGCCGCCAGCGCAGCCGCGCCAATCTGATGGCATGGATGCTCGGCGGGCTCGCGATCCTCTTCTTCCTCATCACGATCGCCAAGATGCAGATTTTCGCATGATCGCCCGCCTGTCGCCCAACGCAAAGACGGCGAGCCTCGCGGCGCTGCTGGCGCTTGCTATGGTCGGCCTGGGCTTTGCGGCGGTGCCGCTCTATGATCTCTTCTGCCGCGTCACGGGTTTCGGCGGGACAACGCAACGCTTCGATCCGGTCGCCGCGGCCGCGACGCCGCAGGTGCTCGCGCAAACGATCTCGGTGCGTTTCGACGCCAATGTGTCGCCGAAACTGCCGTGGAAATTCTATCCCGAGCACCCGACCGACACGGTCAGCATCGGTGCGCGCGACATGGCGATCTTCATCGCCGAGAACCAGTCGGGACAACCGGTGTCCGGGACCGCGAGCTTCAACGTCACCCCCGACGCCGCGGGCAAATATTTCACCAAGATCCAGTGTTTCTGCTTCACCGAACAACGGCTGGAGCCGGGGCAGCAGGTGCGCATGCCGGTGCTCTTCTTCGTCGACCCCAAGATCATGGACGACCCCGACGCGCGCGACATTCAGGAAATCACCCTCAGCTACACCTTCCACCCTGTAGACGGGGCCAAAAAGGCGAGCTAAGGCCGCGAACAAGAGTCTTATCAAGGACCGGCGGGCGATGGGGAATCGCGATGCTGGGGCTGCAAAAAACGGGAAACACGCAATGTCCGGTGCCAAACATCATGACTATCACCTGGTAAACCCGAGCGTCTGGCCGCTGATCGGTTCGGTCTCGGCGCTGGTGATGTTCTTCGGCCTCGTGATGTCCATGCACGCCGACTATTTCGGCGGCGTCGGCAAATGGGTGCTCGGCCTCGGCTTCGTCGGCGTGATCGCCACCTTCTTCAGCTGGTGGTCGGACGTCATCAACGAAGCCCATGCCGGCGACCACACCCCGGTCGTCCAGCTGCATCTGCGTTACGGCATGATCCTGTTCATCGCGTCGGAGGTCATGTTCTTCGTCGGCTGGTTCTGGGCCTGGTTCGATTTCTCGCTCTTCCCGGTGCCGATCGAATATTCGGCCGCCGACGGCGCGGTCACCTCGCTGTTCGGGCAGGACGGCGCGCTCGCGATCACCCAGTGGCCGCCGAAGGGCATCCACGTCATCGACGCCTTCTCGCTGCCGCTGCTCAACACGCTGATCCTGCTCTGCTCGGGCACCACGATCACCTGGGCGCACCACGCGCTGATCCACGGCGATCGCGACGGGCTCAAGAAGGGCCTGTGGGCGACGATCATCCTCGGTCTCGTCTTCTCGTCGATCCAGGCTTATGAATATGCCCACGCGCCCTTCGGCTTCGGCGGCAGCAACTATAGCTCGGCCTTCTACATGGCGACCGGCTTTCACGGGTTCCACGTGCTCGTCGGCACGATCTTCCTGATCGTCTGCCTCGTCCGTACCTACAAGGGCCATTTCACGCCGAAGCAGCATTTCGGCTTCGAGGCGGCGGCCTGGTACTGGCACTTCGTCGACGTCGTCTGGCTGTTCCTCTTCATCATCGTCTATGTCTGGGGCGGCTGGGGCGCGCCGGTCGCTGCGCACTAAATTGCCCGGCGACAATCCGAAACAGGAAGGGCAGCCGCCGGTCTGGCGCGCTGCCCTTTTTGGCCTCTGCCCCGAATGCGGTGCACCGACCCTGTTCGAGGGGCCGGTCCGGTTTCGCGCGAAATGCGATACCTGCGGGCTCGACTATGGCCGCTACAATGTCGGCGACGGGCCCGCGGCCTTCCTGACGCTGATCATCGGCGCGCTGCTCATCGCGCTCGCGCTGACGCTCGACTTCGCGCTGAACCCGCCGCTGTGGGTGCATATCCTGCTGTGGGTGCCGCTGACCGTCGCAGCGGTCGTTTACGGGCTGCGGCTCGCCAAGGGCGCGCTGCTCGCCAGCGAGCATCAGCGCCGCGCGGCCGAGGGACGGCGTGCGGAGGACGAGCATGACTGACGCGCCGGCGCGGCGCTGGCCGCTGATCCCGACGATCCTCGTGCTGGCCGCGGTTGCGGCGATGATCGCGCTCGGCGTTTGGCAATTGCAGCGCAAGGCCGAGAAAGAAGCGCTGATCGCGCTCTACCAGCGCAACAGCGCGATGTCGGCGACGATCGCTTATCCTGCGCTGCCGCCGGTTCCCGATACCGCCCTCTATCGCAAAAGCAGCGTCGTCTGCCTGTCGCCCGTGCGCTGGGACCCGCGCAGCGGCAGCGACCGGTCGGGCAAGACGGGCATCCGCATGATCGCCGATTGCCGTACCGGCGCCGAGGGACCGGGCGTGCTCGTCGACGTCGGCATCGGCGACGATTTCGCGCCGCCGAAATGGAGCGGCGGGACGGTGCGGGGGACGATCGTCCCGGGCCCCGAGCAGGCGACCCTGATCGAACGGATCGCGGGCAGGGCGGTGCCGGCGCGCGCGATGCTCGTCGCCGATGCGCCGGTCGCGGGATTGCGCCCGAGCGGCGTCCCCTCGGCCGAGGATACGCCGAACAACCATCTCGCCTATGCAGTGCAATGGTTCCTGTTCGCGGCTGCGGCGCTCGTCATCTATATCCTTGCCGTGCGCCGCCGCTTGCGGCCTTGAGCAGCCGCCGAAGTTTTTCCGCGATTTCCCGGCCGCGGAATGTTCCATTTCGCATGAAACCGCATTAGGCGCATTGGCGTCATGGACTATATCAGCACCCGCGGCTCCGCGCCGACCCTCGACTTTCGTGCCGCGACGCTTGCCGGGCTTGCCGGCGACGGCGGCCTTTATGTCCCGGCGCAATGGCCGCAGATGACCGAGGCGGATATTCGCGCGCTGGCGGGGCTCGACTATGTCGAGACGGCGGTGCGCGTGATGCGGCCGTTCGTCGCCGGGGCGCTGGGCGAGGACGAACTGCGCGCGCTGTGCAAGGCCGCCTATGGCCGCTTCAGCCACGACGCGGTGACGCCGCTGGTCCAGCTCGACCATCGCCACTGGCTGCTCGAGCTTTTTCACGGCCCGACGCTGGCGTTCAAGGACGTCGCGCTGCAACTGCTCGGCCAGCTGTTCGAGAAATTCCTGAGCGGCGGCGACACCGACATCACGATCGTCGGCGCAACGTCGGGCGACACCGGCTCGGCGGCGATCGAGGCGGTCGCGGGCCGCGACCATATCCGGATCTTCATGCTCCATCCCGAAGGACGCGTCAGCGACGTCCAGCGGCGCCAGATGACCACGGTGCTCGCGCCCAACGTCCACAATATCGCGATCGACGGCAGCTTCGACGACGCGCAGGCGATGGTGAAGCGGCTGTTCGGCGACGCAGAGGCGCGCGAACAGGTCACGCTGTCGGCGGTGAATAGCATCAACTGGGCGCGGCTGATGGCGCAGGTCGTCTATTATTTCTATGCCGCGGTGCGGCTCGGCGCGCCCGACCGCGCCGTGGCCTTCAGCGTGCCGACCGGCAATTTCGGCGACGTGTTCGCGGGCTATGTCGCCGCGCGCATGGGGCTGCCGGTCGCGCGGTTGATCGTCGCGACGAACGTCAACGACATCCTCCACCGCGCGCTGACCAGCGGCGACTATAGCGCGGGCACCGTCACCCCGACCGCGACGCCGAGCATGGATATCCAGGTGAGCAGCAATTTCGAACGGCTGCTCTTCGACCTTGCGGGCCGCGATGGCGGCGCGATCGCCGGCATGATGGGCGAATTCGACGCGCGCCGCGCGATGACGATCCCCGCCGACATGCTCGCCGGCGCGCGCGCCCTGTTCGCGAGTGCGCGGATCGACGGCGACACGATGGCGCTGGCGATGCGCTGGGCGCAGGAGCGCAGCGGGCAGATCATCGACCCGCACAGCGCCGTCGGCCTGGCCGCGGCGCGCGCCGCCGCGCTCGATGCCGATATTCCCGTCGTGACGCTCGCCACCGCGCATCCCGCGAAGTTCCGCGACGCTGTCGAGCGCGCGACCGGCGTTCGTCCGGCGCTTCCCGCGCGGCTCGGCAATCTGTTCGAGCGCGAGGAGCGTTATGTGACGCTGCCCGGCGACTATGGCGCGGTGAAGGCGCATATCCTCGCGGAAGCCGCCCGTGGCTGATCTCGCGCCGCTGGTCACGCTGATCGGCGAGGCGTGGGACGATTACGGGCTGGTCGACAGCGGCGGCGGGCGCAAGCTCGAGCGCTATGGCCGCTATCGCTTCATCCGCCCCGAACCGCAGGCGATGTGGGCACCCGCGCTGCCGGACAGCGAATGGGAACGGGCCGACGGCGAGTTCATCCCGGCGTCCGACGACGATGGCGGCGGGCGCTGGTATTACAACAAGCCCGTTCCGGCCGAGGGCTGGCCGCTCGCGTGGCGCGAAACGCGCTTCACTGCGCAGTGCACGCCGTTCCGCCACCTCGGCTTCTTTCCCGATATGGCGCCGGTGTGGGACTGGCTGCTCGGAAAGCTCGCGGACAAATCCGACCCCGCCTTCCTCAACCTCTTCGGCTATACCGGCGTCGGCAGCCAGGCGCTCGCCGCGGCGGGGGCGTCGGTCACCCATGTCGATGCGTCGAAGAAATCGGTCGCGCAGGCGCGCGAGAATGCCGCGCTGGCGGGGATGGCCGACAAACCGGTGCGCTGGATCGTCGACGATGCCAGCAAGTTCACCGCGCGCGAGGTGCGGCGCGGGCGGCGCTATGACGCGATCCTGCTCGATCCGCCCAAGTTCGGGCGCGGGCCGAACAATGAACGCTGGCAGATCGAGGAGGGGCTGGCGCCGCTGCTCGCCGATTGCCGCCAGTTGCTCGACGCCGACAGCCGCGCGCTGTTCCTGACCGTCTATGCCGTGCGCATGTCGGCGCTCGCGATCGGCGAGCTGCTGGCGCAACTGTTCGCCGACCTGCCCGGGACGGTCGAGTGCGGCGAGCTCGCGGTGCGCGAGGAGGCGCGGGGGCTGCTGTTGCCGACCGCGATTTTTGCGCGCTGGAGTCGCTGACCCATTTTCCTGCGCTGCATTTTGTTGCATACGTTTGCGGCACAAAAAACCGCAGCATGATGACCGAAATGCGACAGGCTTTGCGTTGACAATGAGAACGTTCCCATTTAGATAACGTTCACATTGGACGAATGCCGCCAACGAAAGAGCGGTTGATCTGGGAGGAAAAGGGATGCGGGCGTCTCAAAAGCAGTGGCTTGCCAAATTTCTGGTCGGTACCTCGGCGATTTCGCTGATGGGCGCGGCTCAAACCGCCATGGCGCAGGAAGCGCCGGCCGATGTGGCCGGCGAGGGCGAAATCGTCGTCACCGGCATCCGTGCCAGCCTTGCCGCGTCGGCCGACATCAAGCGCGAGGCGCAGGGCGTCGTCGATGCGATTTCCGCCGAGGATATCGGCAAGTTCCCCGACACCAACCTTGCCGAGTCGCTGCAGCGCATCACCGGCGTGTCGATCGACCGCCAGAACGGGGAAGGCTCGCTGATTACCGTCCGCGGCTTCGGCCCCGAATTCAACCTCGTGACGCTCAACGGCCGCCAGATGCCGACCGCGCTGATCGGTGACGGCGGCAGCGCGCCTTCGTCGCGTTCGTTCGACTTCGCCAACCTCGCTTCAGAAGGCATCGCCGCGGTCGAGGTTTACAAGAGCGGCCGCGCCACCGTGGAATCGGGCGGCATCGGTTCGACGATCAACATCCGCACGCCGCGCCCGCTCGACAAGCCGGGCATGCACGGCAGCCTGTCGGTCAAGGGCGTGTACGACACCTCGCGCAACGAAGGCGACCCGATCACGCCCGAAATCTCGGGCATCTTCAGCAGCACCTTCGCCGACGACACGATCGGCATCACGCTTGTCGGTTCGTACCAGAAGCGCAAGTCGAGCACGAACACCGCCAATGTCGGCTGGCGCGACGGCTATCTGGGCAGCGAGAACAACTGGGGCTCGCTGGCGCAGCCGGGCACGCCGCGCGCGGCGAACATCACCAACCGGCCCGATCCGACCGATGTTTACCAGGTGCCGCAGAATGCGTCCTATGACCTGAACGACATCAACCGCGAGCGCATCAACGGCCAGGCGGTGTTGCAATTCCGTCCGAGCGACAATTTCACCGCGACGATCGACTATATCTATTCGCGCAACACGGTCGAGACGCGCAACAGCAACGTCGGCGTCTGGTTCAACCATGAAGACACGTCGAGCGCGTGGACCGACGGTCCGATCGCCGGCCCGATCTTCTATACCGAACGTTTTGCGGCACCCACCGGTACGCCCGGCCCGAACGCCCTCTATGGCGGCAAGGACCTGTCGTACAGCGGCGCGCTGATCGAAAACCGGGCCGAGAATGAATCCTTCGGCCTGAATCTCGAATGGGACGGTCCGGGCGGCGTCACCTTCGAGCTCGACGCGCATCATTCGACGGCGCAGGTGAATCCGGTCAACCGCTTCGGGTCGAGCATGTCGCTGGGCAATGCCGTCTTTGGCGTCGCGAACCAGTCGATCAACTTCGAAAACGACCTGCCGGTCATTTCCTACAACATGTTCCCGGGAATCGACCCGCTGAATCCGGCGCTGATCGCCTCGACGGGCAATGCCTTCCGCAACGCCTATTTCCGCAACCGGATCGATCAGGTGCAGCTGCGCGGTCATTATGACCATGACGGCGGTTTCCTCGACAGCATCGACTTCGGCGTTTCCTATGTCGACAGCAAGGTGCGTTCGGCCTTCGGCACGATCCAGAACGACGATACCTGGGGCGGCGCGGGTCCGGCGTCGGGAATTCCCGATGACGTCTTCACGCTCGTGACCCTGCCCGACAAATTCCCGGGCCTTGCCCAGTCGGGCATGATCCAGAGCTTCTACACCTTCGATTTCGAGCGGCTGGCCGACCTGAACGAGCAGCTGTACCAGGTGTGCAGCAATCCGGCGACGGGCCGGGCGCAGCCGGGCACCTGCCTCGCGGTCTTCAATACCGACCGGCGGATCTCCGAAAAGACGCTTGCGCCCTATCTGCAAGTGGCGACCGAGTTCG
>PNJO01000112.1 GCA_013821905.1 Sphingopyxis sp.
GGGCGATCGCGTCGTCGCGTTCGAGCCCGATATCGAGCGAGCGGCGGATGTACCGCTGCGTCGCGGCGGGGAAGCCTGCGAATTCCTTGATTTCAGCAATGGACAGGTCGCCTGCGGCCGGTCCTGAACGCGTCGCCATGGTCATGCTCCCGCACGGCGCCCGGGGAGCCATCCCCCCGGAGGCCTGCATCCGACAATCTGCCACGAAAAGGGTTAGTGGCAGGTTAACCATGACGTCGGCGATCGTTCAGCATCGCGTGGGGCGTTGCGCGCGCTTGCGACCGGGCCTAATCAGCGTGTCGAGACAAGAACAAGACACGCAGGACGCACCATGCCGCACACACCGCAGCCGGTCATTTCATCGACCGGCCTTTTCACCCCCGCCGAAGCAATCTCCAACGAAGAACTTGTCGCCAGTTTTAACCAGTATGTTGCACTGCACAATAGGGAAAATGCGGATGCGATCGCGGCGGGCGATGTCGCCGAACTGACTGAATCGAGCGTCGAATTCATCGAGAAGGCCAGCGGAATCGGGTCGCGATATGTCGTCGACAAGGCGGGCATCCTCGACCCGCACCACATGGCGCCGCGCATCGCCGAGCGCGGCAACGACGAACTGTCGATCCTCGCCGAAATCGGCGTCGCCGCCGCGAAGGATGCGCTCGTCCGCGCCGGCCGCGACGCGGGCGAGGTCGATGCCGTGCTTTGCGCCGCGTCGAACATGCAGCGGCCTTATCCGGCGATGGCAGTCGAGATCCAGGACGCGCTCGGCATCGACGGTTTCGGCTTCGACATGAACGTCGCCTGCTCTTCGGCGACCTTCGGCATCCAGACCGCAGCCGACTATATCCGCGCGGGCCATGCGAAGAGCGTGCTCGTCGTGAACCCCGAAATCTGTTCGGGGCACCTCAACTGGCGCGACCGCGACAGCCATTTCATCTTCGGCGACGTCGCGACCGCGATCCTCGTCGAGGACAAGGATATCGCTCCTGCGGGGCACTGGGACATTCTCGGCACCAGGCTCAAAACGCAGTTCAGCAACAATATCCGCAACAATTTCGGCTTCCTCAACCGCGGCCACGGCGGGATCGACCAGTCGGGGCCGAAGAGCGACAAATTGTTCGTTCAGGAGGGCCGCAAGGTGTTCAAGGACGTCGTGCCGTGGGTCGCGAACCTGATCGTCGAACAGATGGAGGTGCTGGGCCTCGAGGGTACCGACATGCGCCGGCTGTGGCTCCATCAGGCGAACACCAACATGAATCGCCTGATCGCACAGCGCGTCCTCGGCCACGAAGCAAGCGCGGACGAAAGCCCGACGGTCCTCGACACCTATGGCAACACGTCGAGCGCGGGATCAATCATCGCCTTCCACCTCAACCACGAGGATTTGCAGGCGGGCGACACCGGGCTGATCTGTTCGTTCGGCGCGGGCTACTCCGCCGGGACCGTGTTCGTCCGCAAGACCTGAGATCGCCAAATTTCCTTCGTCATTGCGAGGAGCCGAAGGCGACGTGGCAATCCAGGGTAGCGTAAACCGCTCTGGATTGCTTCGCTCCGCTCGCAACGACGAGACGACAGAGGTTGGCGCTAGGGCACGAAGGTCGTGAACAGATAAACCGCGAACAGCATCAGGTGGATCGCGCCTTGCAGGACCGTCGTCCGTCCGTTCGCGAGCGTCTGCGACGCGACGATGAGCGACAGGAACAAGAGCACGGTCGACTTGGCGTCGAGGCCGAGGCTGATCGGCATGTCGGTGATGATCGACAGGATCGCGACCGCGGGGATGGTGAGCCCGATCGTCGCCAGTGCCGAACCCAATGCGAGGTTTAGGCTCGTCTGCAATCGGTCGGCCTTCGCCGCACGCACCGCCGCAAGACCTTCGGGCGCGAGGATCAGCGCCGCGATCAGCACGCCGAGCACCGCGGGCGGCGCACCCCAGTCGGCGAGCAGCGCGCCGATCGTCGGCGACAAGGCCTTGGCGAGCAGCACGACCGCGAACAGGCTGGCGAGCAGCAGCGTGCCCGAAATGGCGGTGCGCTGGACGCTCGGCGGCGCGGCGTGCGCGTCGGGCTCGTCGTGCGCGTCGCCCTCGGGCAGGAAATAGTCGCGGTGCCGCACCGTCTGCACCAGCGCGAAGGTCGCGTAGAGGATCAGCGAGATCGCCGCGACGAAGCCGAGCTGGGTCGGCGAATAGAAAGGCCCCGGCACGCTCGACGTAAAATTGGGGAGCACCAGCGTCACGACGGTGAGCACGGTCAATGTCGCGAGCGCGGCGCCGATGCCTGTGCGCTGAAACCGCTGCTCGTGGTGACGGATCGCGCCGCTCAGCAGGCAGAGGCCCATCAGCAGGTTGAGGATCACCATCACCGCTGCAAAGACGGTATCGCGCGCCAGTGTCTGCGCCTTTTCGGGCTCGGCCTGCATCAGCGTCAGGATCAGCCCGACCTCGATCACCGTCACGGCGAGCGCGAGGATCAGCGTGCCGAAGGGCTCGCCGACGCGGTGCGCAATGACCTCGGCATGATGGACCGCCGCGACGACGGCACCCGCCAGGATCGCGCCGACCAGCCAGGGGTTGAGCGGCATTGCCAAGCCGGCGAGCGCGGCAACGAAACCGAGGATCGGGAAGATGTCGTTGGTGCGGTCGGCGAGGCGGATCTTGGAGGTCATCGAACCGCTATCGCAGTCCCCTCCCGGCATGACTACCCCGATGGCGTAATTAATGTGCGCGGACGGGCAATCCCGCCGCGGCAAGCCGGGCGTGCGCCTCGGCGATCGTCGCTTCGCCGAAGTGGAAGATGCTGGCGGCGAGTACCGCGCTCGCACCGCCCTCGATCACGCCCGCGACCAGATGATCGAGATTGCCGACGCCCCCGCTCGCAATCACCGGCACGCTCACCGCATCCGCAACCGCGCGGGTGAGCGTGAGGTCATAGCCGTCCTTCGTGCCGTCGCGGTCCATGCTGGTCACGAGCAGTTCACCCGCACCGAGTTCGGCCAGACGCACCGCATGTTCCAGCGCATCGATCCCCGTCGGTTGGCGCCCGCCGTGGGTGAAAATCTCCCAACGCCCACCCCCATCTCCTTTGGCGTCGACGCGCCGCGCGTCGATGCTGCCGACCGCGCACTGGCTGCCGAAGCGGTCGGCGATGTCGGCAACGAGTTCGGGCCGCGCAACGGCGGCGCTGTTGACCGCGACCTTGTCGGCGCCCGCGAGCAGCAGCGCCCGCGCATCGTCGGCGCTGCGGACCCCGCCGCCGACGGTGAGCGGCATGAAACAGACTTCGGCGGTGCGGCTGACCATGTCGAGCAGCGTGCCGCGACCCTGATGGCTGGCGCTGATATCGAGGAAGCAAAGCTCGTCGGCGCCCGCGGCGTCATAGGCACGCGCCGCCTCGACCGGATCGCCTGCGTCGCGCAGGTCGACAAAGTTCACGCCCTTGACGACGCGCCCGTCGGCGACGTCGAGGCAGGGGATGACGCGGACGCGGACGGTCACGCCGCCCCCGCCCTGATCGCTTCGGCGAGGTCGAGCCGGCCGTCATAGAGCGCGCGGCCGGTGATGACGCCCTCGATGCCGTTCGCGACATGCGGGCGGAGCGCAAGAATGTCGCCAATATCGGCAACACCCCCGCTCGCGATCACCGGAATGGCGACCGCCTGCGCCAGCGCCACCGTCGCCTCGACATTACAACCCTTGAGCAGCCCGTCGCGGCCGACGTCGGTGAACAGCAGCGCCGCGACGCCCGCGTCCTCGAACCGCCGCGCAAGGTCTTCGACGCGCACGTCGGACACATCGGCCCAGCCCTCGGTCGCGACCATGCCATCGCGCGCATCGACGCCGACGACGATGCGACCGGGCAGGTCGCGTGCGGCCGATTTGACGAATTCGGGATCCTTCAGCGCGGCCGTGCCGATGATGACGCGGCTGACGCCGAGCGCGAGCCAGCGATCGACCCCGGCGCGGTCGCGAATACCGCCGCCAACCTGCACCTTGCCCGGAAAGGCCGCGATGATGCTCTCGACCGCTGCCCCATTGACGCTCGCGCCCGCAAAGGCCCCGTCGAGATCGACAACATGCAGGTGCGAGGCGCCCGCCCCGGCGAACAGCCGCGCCTGCGCCGCCGGATCGTCGCCATAGACGGTCGCGCGCGCCATATCGCCCTCAGCGAGCCGCACCACCTGCCCGCCCTTGAGGTCGATCGCGGGGAAGATGGTCAGGCCAGAATCTACGGACGCCACTTCAGGAACCTTTCGAGCGTCGCGAGGCCATAGGCCTGGCTTTTTTCGGGGTGATACTGGACGCCGACGATATTGTCCTTCGCCACCGCGGCGGTGAAGGTCGTGCCGTGGCTGCTCGTTGCCGCAACATCGACGGCGCCGGCGAAATGATAGCTGTGCAGATAATAGGCCTCGCCCGCCGCGATCACCGGATGCGCGAAGCTCGGCGCGACATCGTTCCAGCCCATATGCGGGATGCGCAGCCCCGGCAGCGGATCGAACGCGCGCACGGTGCCGCCGATCCAGCCAAGCCCCGCATGGCGTCCATGCTCCTCGCCCGCGTCGGCGAGCAATTGCATGCCGACGCAGATGCCGAGGAAGGGCGCGCCTTCGCCGCGCACCCGCCGCTCCATCGCCTCGACCAGCCCGTTTATCGCCGACAGCCCGTTCATGCAGGCGGCGAACGCCCCGACGCCGGGCAGCACGATGCGGTCGGCCCTGGCCACGACATCGGGATCGGCGGTCACGGCAACATTGTCGGCGCCCGCCGCGACGAGCGCATTATGCACCGAGCGAAGATTGCCCGCGCCATAATCGATCAGGGCAATGGTCACTTAGTCCCCCTCCCGCCTGCGGGAGGGGCAACGAGGCTTGCCAGCTTGCTGGCTAGCCGCAGTGGGGTGGGCAGCAGCGGTGGGGTCATTTGCCCACCCCGCTGCGACTAGCGAACAAGTTCGCAAGTCTCGCTGTCCCTCCCGCTTGCGGGAGGGGAGGGCTCATAGCACACCCTTCGTACTGGGGATGGCATCGCCCTTGCGCGGGTCGATCTCGACCGCCTGCCGCAATGCGCGTGCGAGCGCCTTGTAGCTGCTTTCGGCGATATGGTGGTTGTTCTCGCCATAGAGTGTCTCGAGATGCAGCGTGATCCCCGCGGTCTGCGCAAAGCTCGCGAACCAGTGCGGAAACAGCTCGGTATCCATCTCGCCGAGGCGAGGCTGCGAAAAGCCCGATTTCCAGACGCAATAGGGGCGCCCCGAGATATCGATCACGCAGCGCGTCAGCGTCTCGTCCATCGGCGCGTGTGCCTCGCCATAGCGTGCGATGCCGCGCTTGTCGCCCAGCGCCTTCGCCACCGCTTCGCCCAATGCGAGCGCCGAATCCTCGACCGTGTGGTGCTGGTCGATATGCAGGTCGCCCTTCACAGCCATGGAAATGTCGATCAGCGAATGGCGCGACAATTGCTCGACCATATGGTCGAGAAAACCGATGCCGGTGGACACCGAATAATCGCCGGTTCCGTCGAGATTGACGGTGATCGCGATATCCGTTTCCTTGGTCGTGCGCTGGACGGTGGCGGTTCGCATGGCGCACGCCTTAGAGCGTCTGTTTCGCGTTGCAAGGCGATTCTCCCCCCTTGACCGGCGTGCGGTGCGCGTTCATCCCCTCGCCTCATGAGTGATGACGTTCGCGACAGCCTGATTCCCTATGACGAAATCGTGCAGGATGCCCTGCGCGCCGTGGTCGGCCGCGTGCTGAGCCAGATCGAGGGCTTCGACAGCCTGCCCGGCGAACATCATTTCTATATCACCTTCAAGACGCAGGCGCCCGGCGTGACGATCCCGTCGCATCTGGTCGCCAAATTCCCCGACGAGATGACGATCGTGCTCCAGAACCGCTTCTGGGACCTGAAGGTCGAGGACGATCATTTCAGCGTCGGCCTGTCGTTCAACCAGACGCCTTCCATCCTCGTCATTCCCTATGCGTCGATCACCGCCTTCGTCGATCCGTCGGTCGATTTCGGCCTGCAGTTCCAGGTCAGCGACGATGACGAAGCACAACCCGAACCGCATGACGAAGCCGAAAACGACCGGCCCGAGGCGACGAGCGAAGACGGGTCGAACGTCGTGACGGTGGACTTCGGCAAGAAGCGCTAGCGCCGTGGGCGGCCCGCTCTGGCCCCCGAGCCGTTTCTGGCAATATTGGGCGCTCGCCGGGATGCTGGTGCTGACCGCCGCCTTCTGGTGGAGCGTCGAAGGCTATGCGCTGGCGCAAAGCAATTTTTCGCGCGGACAGATCGCCGATGGCCTGCTCCGCTTCAGCTTGCTGGTGCTGACCCCGGCGCTGGTCCTGACCTGGCTGATCGCCGCCTGGTTGCGCCGCCGGGTCGGCGAAACGGGATATTGGCAGCTGCTGGGCCTCGTCGCGATGATCTGGGCGGGGTCCGCGCTGGTAACAAGGATGCTGGTGACATGAGCACGCGGATCGAGAGCGACAGCATCGGCGAGATCGAGGTTCCCGCCGACGCCTATTGGGGCGCGCAAACCGAACGTAGCCGGCACAATTTCGCCTTCCCGGCGCACGAGCGCATGCCGCTGCCGATCGTCCACGCGCTCGCGCGGATCAAGGGCGCCGCGGCGCGGGTGAACCGGAACCACGGCCTCGACGCCGGGCTCGCCGACGCGATCGCCGCCGCCGCCGATGCGGTCGTCGCGGGCGAATATGACGACCAGTTCCCGCTTGCGATCTGGCAGACGGGCAGCGGCACCCAGTCGAACATGAACGCGAACGAGGTGATCGCGGGAATCGCAAACGAGAGGCTCGCGGGCAAGCGCGGCGGCAAGGTGCCCGTCCACCCCAACGACCATGTCAACATGGGCCAGTCGTCGAATGACAGCTTCCCCACCGCGCTGCACGTCGCGGTCGCGGTCGAAACGACCGTGCGCCTGCTCCCCGCGCTGACCGAGATCACCGACGCGCTCGCCGCGAAAGCCAGCGTCTGGCACGATATCGTCAAGATCGGCCGCACTCATTTGCAGGATGCAACCCCGCTGACGCTGGGCCAGGAATTTTCGGGCTATGTCGCACAGCTTGTCGCCGCGCGCGCGCGGATCGAGGGCGCGCTGGCGCATAATATCTGCAAGCTCGCGCAAGGCGGCACCGCGGTCGGCACCGGCCTCAACGCGCCCGCCGGCTTCGATAAGGCGATGGCCGACGAGCTGAGCCGCAGCGCCGGAATCGCCTTCGAGCCCGCGCGCAACAAATTCGAGGCGCTGGCGTCGAACGACGGTCTCGTCTTCTTCTCGGGCGCGCTGAACACGCTCGCGGTCGCGCTGACCAAGATCGCCAACGACATCCGCCTGCTCGGCTCGGGTCCTCGCGCAGGTTTCGGCGAGCTCGACCTGCCCGCGAACGAGCCCGGCAGTTCGATCATGCCGGGCAAGGTCAATCCGACGCAGTGCGAAATGCTGACGATGGTCGCGGCGCAGGTGATCGGCAACCATCAGGCGGTGACCGTCGGCGGGCTGCAGGGGCATCTGGAGCTCAACGTGTTCAAGCCGCTGATCGGGTCGAACGTACTGCGCTCGATCGAGCTCCTCGCCGTCGGCATGGCGGGCTTTACCGAGCATTGCGTCGTCGGAATCGAACCCAATCGCGCGCGCATCGACGAACTGATGAACCGCTCGCTGATGCTGGTGACCGCGCTCGCCCCCGAGATCGGCTATGACAAGGCCGCCAAGATCGCCAAGCACGCGCATGAAACCGGATCGACGCTGCGCGACGCGGCGCTCGAACTCGGCTATGTCGATCGCGAGACCTTCGACCGCGTCGTCGATCCGCGCACGATGCTGGGACCGGAACCCTGAGCGGCCTCGGGGGATTTATCGAAGGGAAGGAGAGAAAAGATGATGGGACGGATCATCGGCGGCGTGCTCGGCAGCGCGGTCGGACGCCAGAAGAACAACCACCCCATCGCCGGCGCGGTGATCGGCGCGGGTACGCTGTTCGCGGCGCGGCGCCTGTTCCCCCAGCGTTACGCCCTGCTCGCCGCAACCGCGGCGGCGGCTTATCTCACCAAGAAATGGGCCGACCGCGCCGAAGCGCGTCAGGCCGCCGCGGACATCGAAGCCGCGACCGCAAAGCTGGCCGGTGACGGCGATGCTCCGACCGACGGCGAAATGCTCGGCGACGCGCTGCCGCCCGAAATTCCCATCGATGCGAACGGGCATGCGGCGATCCACTAACCGCCCGCCTGCCACTCCTTGATCGCCTCGACGGGCGAGACCAGCATGAGGACGTTGAGGGTGAGATTGTCGCGGATCGTCCAGAGCGTGAAAAGCTCGAAGGCGATCGCGAGCAGCACGGTGACCCACCAGCGCATCCGGCTCGCGGCGAGGAAGCCCAGCACCATGAAGGCGGTGTCGCTCACCGAATTGAGGATCGAATCGCCCGAATAGCCATAGGCCATCGTCACCTCGCGATAGCGGTCGATGATGATCGGCGAGTTCTCCAATATCTCCCACGCGCCCTCGATCCCGATCGCGAGCGCCAGTGCGACCCACAAGGGCCGCGACGGCATCAGCCAGCGCGATACCCCGAAGAAGATGAAGCCGTGGATCACATGGCTGAAGCTGTACCAGTCCGAAATCTGCTGGCTGTTCTGGTTCGATTGCACGATCCCGTGCCACAGGCTGACCGTACCGCATGGGCAGATCGGCGGACGCCCCATGGTGAAGAGGATCGCGGCAAGCAGCGCGAGCAGCCCCGCAGCGACCAGCCAGCCCGTTCGCGACATCCCCGCCATTCGTCTCCCCCTTGACCGCTGCCCTCACCCGCGCGAATAGCGCGCATGACCGAAAGCGTCCATCTGAACCGCCGCGGCGTGTTGTTCGTCCTCTCCTCGCCCTCGGGCGCGGGCAAGACCACCATCTCGCGCATGATGCTCGAAGCCGACAAGGATATCGCGCTCTCGATCTCCGCGACCACGCGCCCGCCGCGGCCCGGCGAGGTCGATGGCGTCCATTATCATTTCGTCGATACCGACACCTTCAAGAAGATGGCGGCCGATGGCGAATTCCTCGAATGGGCGCATGTCTTCGGGCACCGCTATGGCACCCCGCGCGCGCCGGTCGAACGCCTGCTCGCGGCGGGCAAGGACGTGCTGTTCGACATCGACTGGCAGGGCGCGCAGCAGCTCTATCAGGAGGCGGGTCCCGACGTCGTGCGCGTTTTCGTGCTGCCGCCGACGATGGAAGAGCTCGAACGCCGGCTGCGGTCGCGCGGCACCGACAGCGACGAGGTGATCAACGCGCGCATGGAACGCGCCGCGAACGAGATCAGCCACTGGGACGGTTACGACTATGTGCTGATCAACGACCATGTCGAAAGCTGTTTCGACGAGGTCCGCGCGATCCTGCGCGCCGAGCGGCTCAAGCGCCGCCGCCAGATCGGGCTGATCGGCTTTGCGCGCGACCTGATCCGGTCGGTCCCGGACGCGGACAAGAAACTCTAGGCTGGCGTCGCCAGCTTCGTTTCCAGCTCGGCGACAATCTCGGCGCGCAGCGGTTTGGCTTGCCCGTCGGTCCGGCACACGACCACGGTGTCACAGGTCGCGATGCAGCCGCCGTTCTGGAACATCGCCTGCACGATCGTCCAGCTCGACGTTCCGAGCCGGCCGATGCCGGTCGCGATCAGCACCGGATCGGGGAAATTGCCTTCCGCGAGATAATTGATCTCGACCGCCGCGACCATCGTGCGCTCGTTCGCGGGGCGCTCTTGCCAGGGGCGGATTTCGCGGTTCAACAGGACGCGGCCGCTTTCGAACAGTGCGGCG
>PNJO01000113.1 GCA_013821905.1 Sphingopyxis sp.
TGCGCGCGAGCCACATCGCGACGAGGATCAGCATCGGCGCGAGCAGCGCGACGCGCGTCAGCTTGACGATCGTCGCGACCTCGCCCGCCGCGGGCGAATAGGAAAAGCCGCCGCCGATCGCCTGCGCGACGTCATGGATCGACGCGCCGATCAGGAAACCCGCCTGCATGTCCGACAGGCCGAGCTGCGCGGCGAGCACCGGATAAAGCGTCATCGCGAGCGCGCTCGCGACGGTGATGCCGACGAGGGTCAGCGTGAAGCGCGCCTGGTCGACGCGCTTGTCGCCGATCAGCGACCAGAGTGCGAGCGCCGCCGAGGCGCCGCAGATCGCGGTCGCGCCGCCCGCGAGCAGCGCGGCGTGGCTGTCCTGCCGGAACAGCCGCGCGCTCGCGACGGTCACGACGATCACCGCGAGCATGATGAGCAGCAGCAGCGCGAAAGGCAGCGGGCCTAGCTCGGCGAGCTGCGCGGCGGTGATCCGCGCGCCGACGAGCACGATGCCAATACGCAGCGCGGTCTGCGACATCAGGTCGAGCCCGGCATGGGTGCGCCTGTCCTGCGACAGGAAAGAGAGGGAGAGGCCGATGAGGAGCCCCATCAGCACGATCGGCGCGGCATAATGGTCGGCGAGCCAGGCGGCGGCGAGCGCTGCGATGGCGGTGACGAGTACGCCCGGCGCATAGTCGCGCCAGCGCCGCGTCGCGGGCGGATGCGCCTCGAGTTGCATCTCGCCATACAGGTCGGCGGCCATCGGCCAGCTTTGTTCGGATGGCGTCACGCCGCATCCCCCTTGTTGATGGCGCCGCTTCGCACATCGGCGCGGCGCGGTCGATAGGCCATTGCTGCCCGCCGCGGCTCTTGCTAGAGGCCGCGCTCTACCGGCACCCGTAGCTCAGCTGGATAGAGCGCTGCCCTCCGAAGGCAGAGGCCAGGGGTTCGAATCCCTTCGGGTGCGCCATTTCCCGGTCTGCCGATGATACCGGCTCGCGTCGCCACGGGCGCTTGCTCGAAGCAGCAGGCTCCCGGCGCGAAAAGCTTAGCGCGCCGTTAACCATCGCAATCAGGCGAATCCTCATCTTGTTTGTTCATGCTTCGCGGCATGGCCCACTATCTGTTCCGGACCGGTGCCCGCTTCTGGCGGCTTGCGATCGCTGCCGCCGCGCTGTTGCCTGTGGCCGCCGGCGCCTCGACCGCCGTGGCGGGTCCGGCCGCCGGCGACGACTGCCGCGGGGCAGGCGGTTTCGTGCAGGCGGCGCTCGGCCCCGACCTTCCGCTGCCGGCCGCGCGCGAGGCGCCGAGCGCGCTCGAGCGGATGCGCCTGCTTCAGCAGGGCGGCTTGCCGGCCGAGCCGGCGCGCGATGTCCGGCCCGAGGCGTCGCCGCGACCGTCGGCAGATATCTGCGCCGTGCCGCGGCGCGCGCGCCTCGAACCGGCCTATCCGCCGGCGGCCGGCGCCGACAGCCATAGCGATTCCGAACTGGGAACATTGGCGATCCCGATCGATCGCACGCGCTTCGACGATCGCTGGGACCGGGTGCGCCGTGCGCCGGCGGCGTCGTTGATGCGGTCCGCACTCCGGCGCGCCGGGGTGACGCGCGACCTTGGCGATGCGGAGATTCTCCGGCGTGTCAACCAATGGGTCAATCGCCGGATCGCCTATGTCGACGACGACCGGAATTACGGCCAGAGCGACTTTTGGGCCACCGCCGAGCAAACGATCGCGCGCGGCCGAGGCGACTGCGAGGATTTCGCGATCCTGAAAATGCAGATGCTCGCGGCGGCGGGTATCGACCGCGACCGCGTGAAGCTGGTGCTGCTGCGCGACCTCGCGCTCAACGCCGACCACGCCTTTCTGCTCGTCCAATCGGCGCAGGGGAGGCTGGTGCTCGATAATATGACCGACCAGCTCTACGACGGCAGCCGCGCGAACGACGTGCGCCCGATCCTGTCGTTCAGCGGGGCGCGCCGGTGGGTGCATGGTTACCTCGACGCGAGGCCCGTGCTGGTGGCCGCAACGCCGCCCGCCGGACAAGGCGGCGGTGTCCCGGCGATTCCGTCCTTCCGGGCCGGTTCGCGCGGGCTGGTGGAACCGGGCTTTCGTTCGATCCGCCTGTCGATGGTGCAATATCGGCCGGTCCACCGGGCGTCGTCCGCGTTGCCATTCGGGCTGTAACTGAACGCCGCGACTCGGGATGCGGCGTCAGGTGTTCGAATCGGGCTTTCAGGCCCGCCCGTTAAAGTTAATCCCAAATATTAAGCATTTCTGACGCATTTATGCCAGTTTTCCTGTTGGGCGCGCTCAGCCGGAAGGATGATCATTTTTCGCCCCTATCCCCCCAAGGGGGCATGTAACATATTGCGTTTAATGCGATTAAATCAGTGCCGTCGCGGATCGGGAGAAATCGTCGCCCCAGGGACCGGATCGACCGCTACCTCTTAGTGGGTAGGCGCGAGAATCCTCGCAGATTCCGTAAACAAAGTGTATAACCATATTTGTTGTAGTGAGTTCAAGATACGGAAATCTTAACGAAAGTTAACAACGAGAAAGGAGGATCGGCGAAGGGTCGCGGTCGATCAAACTTCAGGGATGGGTTGCCTGACTGAAAATTCAGGGAGGCGGTTTGATGTCGCAGAAGGTGGTTATTTCGCTGTTGGCGAAAAACGAGATCGCGAGAGAGGGGCTGGTTAAGATACTTTCGGGCGAAAGCTTCCAGATCGGGGCTTCGGTTTCGGACGTGTCGGGGCTTCTCGATCCGCAGGGGCGTATCGAACGGGACGATCCGGACCATGTGATCGTCATCGACGGCGGAAGCCAGTTCGGCCTCGACACATGCCGCAGGCTTGTGGCGCAACGGACGCAGGCACGGCTTGCCCTGCTGCTTGATCAATATGCGTTCGAGGAGGTCGTCGAGGCGTTCCAGATCGGCGCCGACGGCGTCATCATCAAGGAAATATCGTGCGCGCCGCTGACCGAATCGATCCGGCTCGTCGCGATGGGCGAAAAGGTCTTTCCGTCGCAGCTCGTCACCAACCTGACCAGCTGGATGCCGGCGGCGGTCGCGGGCGACTGGAAGAACAGCGCCGCGTCGGTCGGGCTGTCGGATCGCGAGATCGAAATCCTCGAAAGCATCATGGCGGGCATGGCGAACAAGGTGATCGCCCGCCAGTTCGGCATTTGCGAGGCGACGGTGAAGGTCCATGTGAAGGCGATCCTGCGCAAGCTGGGGGTCGAGAACCGCACCCAGGCGGCGACATGGGGCGTCAAGAACGGCCTGGCCGAACCGGTGCAGCTGAACCTGCGGGAGCTGAGGCCCGCGCGTGTCATCCCAAAAATGACGCCGATCTCGGGGCGGGCCGCCTGAGTCGGCGGCGAAAGCGATAGGGCCGGATGGCCCTGTCGCCTCGCGGCACCACGAGGCCCCGGTCGCTTCGGACCGGACCCGGCAAAAATCCCGGAAAGATCGGGTCAAGCCGGTCGGTTCGCCGCGCGGGCGCGATCCTTTTCCATGATTTGAAAACCGCGCAGACAACCCCGGCGATCAGCGTTCGGTGAACGCCTCCGACCGGGCGCGGAGGAAGGGCTTGAACAAATAGCTCAATATGCTCTTCTTCCCCGTCACGACCTCGACGTCGCAGATCATCCCCGGGGTGATGGGAAGGCGCCGCCGGCCGTTCTGAAGGAAGGCCATGTCGGTTTCGACGACGACGGTGAAATAGGCCTCCTTGGTCGCCTCGTCATAGATGCTGTCGGGCGAAATCTGGACGACACGCCCCGACAGGCCGCCGTAGATCGCGAAGTCGTAGGCGGTGACCTTCACATTGGCGCGGTCGTTCACCTTGATGAAGGCGATGTCGCGCGGCGCGACGCGCGCTTCGACGAGCAGCTTGTCGCCGACCGGCACGACCTGCATGATCTTTTGCCCCGCCTGGACGAAGCCGCCCTCGGTCGTCACCTGGACATCGTTGACGATGCCATTGGCGGGCGAGCGGATCTCGCTCCGCTGCCGGCGCCCCGCGGCGCCGCGCAGCGATTCCGAATTCACCGCCATCTTGGCGATCAGCTGGTTGCGTTCGTCGAGCGCCTCCTGCCGGAACTGCAGCCCGGCCTCGGCGACCTGTGCCTGCGCCTCGCTGATCGCGGCCGAGGCGCGCGACGCCGCCTGCTGCGCCGCCGCCAGCTTGCCGCGGACTTCGGTCGCCTCGCGCCGCGCATTGAGCAGCTCGGTTTGCGGGACGATCGACTTGGCGGCGAGCGGCTCGAGCAGCTCGACCTGGTTCTCGGCGAGCGAGAGGCTCGACTTCAGCGATGCGATCGTCGCCTGCGCCTCGTCATAATCGCGGCGGCGCTGTTCGACTGCGGCGCCGAGCGCCATCTTGCGGCTGCGCAGCGTCGCGGCGCGCGCCGATTGCAAGGCGGCTTCCTGCGCGCATTCGGCGAGCGACTTGCCGCCCGTGGTGTCGCAATCATAGTTGGCGCCATTTCCGCCCTCGCGCCCCAGCCGCTCGGCGCGCGCGGCGAGTGAGCGGTTCTCGGCTTCGATCTGGCCGAGCTGCGACGAGGATTCGGTGTCGTCGAGCCGGACGAGCAACTGTCCCTTGCGGACCGCCTGCCCCGGGCGGACGACGATGTTGAGGATCGTCGCGGGTTCGGCCGACTGGACGATCTGCGCCTTGCTCGACGGGATCACGCGGCCCTGTCCCCGCGTCACCTCGTCGACCTTGGCGAAGCTGGCCCAGCTGACGAAGGCGAAAAGGCCGACGCCCGTCGCCAGGATGACGCGCCGGGTGCCGACATAGGGACGCGATCGGATCATGAACCATTGTCCTTCCTGCCGAGCTCGAATTCGCCGGCCTGCTGAAGCGCCATCATCCGCGACGCGCGGCTCGTTTCTTCGGGCGCGGGGATGGCGAGCTCCCACCCCTTGGACGGGTCGAGCCGGCCGCCGTCGTCATTGTCGGCGCGCCGGTCCTGCAGCGCGATCAGCTCGCTTTCGGCCGCGGTGCGGATCAGCCCGTCGCCGCCGACCGTCGCGTCCTTCGATCGGACGACCGCGCTGCGCGGCAGGATCGCGGGGATCGCCTCGAGACCGCTGTACCGTCCCGAAAAGGCGCCCGGCATCCCCCAGCGCCCGGGCCAGCGATAGAAGATATGCGCGCCGATCTGCGAAATCTTGACCAGCTTCGGCGCCCAATAGGGCGAGACATAATTGGCGTGATAATGGGTCGAGTGGCCGACGCTCGGTTCGACATAGCCGCCCAGCGCGGCGACTGCGACCTCTTCCGCCTCTTTCCATTTGGCCGGATTGGGGCGTCGGTTCAGCGAGCCGTCGCAGGTGAAGCTGAACTGGCACACGGGCCGGTTCACGCCCTGATAGACGACGCCGCACACCGATTTGGGAAAGGCGGGGTGCGCGGCGCGGTTGAGCACGACCTGCGCGACCGCGCGCCGCCCCGCGATCGGCTCATAGGCAGCCTCATAATATACCGCCTGCGTCAGGCATTTGAGCGCGGTCAGCCGGGCCGCCGGATCGACCGCTGCGGGTTGAAAGGGCCTGGCGATCGTGACCGGCCCGCGCGCGAAAGGGATCGCCGCGTTGAGCGTGATCGCCTTTTCGGGCGTATAGAGCGGCGTCGCTGCGGGGTCTTCGGTCAGCTTGATGATCTGCGCGATTTCGCGGTCGACGACGGGCGGCGGTGCCTCTGCGTCCGACCGGGCATAGCCATGATCCTCGGCGCCGAAAAAGTCGAAGATGCGGCCCCACAGGCTTTCGTTGGTAAGCAGGGTGACGAGCAGCGCGATTCCGATCAGCCAGATCACCGTGCGACGATCGTCGTCGCGCGCGGCCGTTCCGTAGCGCCGGGCGGCGGCGGCGGTCACGACATGACCCGATGCGAAAGGATCTCGTCGCGCGCGCCGTCGGCGACGATCCGGCCATTGTCCATCACGATGATCCGGTCGACCAGCCCCAGCACCGCCATCCGGTGGGTGGCGACGATCAACGTCTGTCCGGCGGGGATCGCGGTCCGCAACCGCTCGACGAACAGCTGTTCGGTCTGGCTGTCCATCGCGCCGGTCGGCTCGTCGAGGAACAGCAGGTGCGAGGGCGCCATCAGCGCGCGCGCGAGGACAAGGAAGCTGCGCTGCCCCCCCGACAGACGCGATCCGCGCTCGCCGATCTGGAAATCGAAGCCGGTCGCGTCGCGGCCGAGAAAGGCGTCGGCGCCCGACCTCTGCACCGCCTCGATGATCTGCGCGTCGGTCGCATCGGCAGCGCCGACGAGCAGATTTTCGCGTACCGTGCCGCTGAACAGCTCGGCATCCTGGCCGACGAAACGCAGCGTCTGCCGCAGGTCGTGCGGATCATATTGGCGGCCTTCGAGCCCGTCGATGCGATAGCTGCCCGCGCAGGGGTCATAGAGGCCGCAAAGCAGGCGTCCGAGTGTCGACTTGCCCGACGCCACGCGGCCGATCAACCCGATGCGTTCGCCGGGTTCGATCGCGAGGCTGATGTCGGCGAGCGATTCGCGCTCGACCTCGGGGTAGCGGAAACCGACATGGTCGAGCTGAAGCCGGCCCTCGCGGATTTCGGGGGCGATCGCGCGGCTGCCCTTTTCGCGCTCGTCCGGCTGGTCCATCAGCAGCTGAAGGCTGTTCAGCGTGACGAACGCCTGCCGCCCGCGCGTCATCAGAAAGGCCAGCTGGCCGACGGGGGCGAGCGACCGGCTGGCGAGCATCACGATCGCGATGATCGCGCCCATCGAGATGATGCCGGCGTTGAAGAGGTAGAAGCCGCCGATGACCAGCGCGATGCTCGTGCCCTGCTGGCAGAGCGTTGCGAGGTTCACCGCGGTCGCGGTCAGCTTGCGCATCTCCTCCTGGGTATAGGCGTTCGACGCCGACAGCCGGCGCCATTTGCCGAGCATCCGCCCTTCGGCGCGGCACGCCTTCACCGTTTCGAGACTGCCGATCGCTTCGACCAACGTCGTCTGGAGCAGGCTTGCGTCGATCTGCGCGTCGGCGACGACGTCGCTCATCCGGCGCTGGAGAACCCAGCCCATGACGAGCATCGCGGCCATTGCGACGACCGGTATGACCGCCAGCCAGCCGCCGAGCACCGCGATCAGCGCGACGAAGACGAACAGGAATAATATGTCGGTGACCAGCACGACGGTCGTCGAGGCGAAGAAGTCGCGGACCTGTTCATATTCGGTCACGCGGCGCGCCAGCGCCCCGGTGCTGCCGCGCTGCGTCGCCAGCGGCAGGTTGAGCACCTTGTCGAGGAGGCGCTGCGACAGCCGGGCGTCGATGCCGCGCCCGACCTCGTCGATCAGCCCCGTGCGCGCGAGGCGCAGCGAATATTCGACCGCGATCGCGAACAGCGCGCCAAGCGCGAGCACCCACAGGCTCGACGCCGCCTTGTTCGGGATGATCCGGTCATAGACGTTCATCGTGAACAGCGGCATCGCGAAGGCGAGCAGATTGATGAGCAGCGAGGCGAGCATCACATAGGCATATTGCTCGCGTTCCTTGCGAACTTCGCTCCAGAACCAGTGCTGTTTCGCCGGTGCGTCCCACGGGCGCTCGCGCGCCTGCTCGCTCGCCGGATCGTGGCGGACGATCACGCCCTGCCCCGAATAGGCGGCCTCGATCACCACGCGGTCGATTTCGATGTCGGCGCCGGAGCCCGGCAGGCGGATATGGAAATTGCGGCCGTCGATCGCGGTCAGGATCGTGGGCCGCTCGCCGTCGAGCAGCAGGATCGCGGGCACGTCTTCGGCATTCCACCCGACGAGCGGGCGGCGCTGCAACTGGCAGCGCAGGCCGGCCGCCGCCAGCGCATCGTCGATCTGGTCGAGCGGCAGCAGCCCCTCTTCGTCGAGCGCGAGATCCTTCCGCGCGCGCGCGTCCGAATGGGGACGCTCGAACATCGCGGCGAGCGCCGCGACGGTATCGAGAAGCTCGTCGCCCTGCGCCGGATTGCGCCGCCATGCCTCGAAAGCTGCCGCGGGGGGAAGCTGGCGCGACCGGCGCGCACCCGGGGCATTGCCGGGATAGGTCATGTGGGATCCCGCATCGATTCGGGGCTCGTCGCGGGCGCCGGCTTGACCTTGAAGCGCTCGCGTGCATTGGCGGTCGCGGCCTTCGGCGGAGTCACCTCCATCGCCGCGAGCAGATTGTTGAGCGCGGCGAGCAATTTGAATTCGGCATAAAATTGCGCGAATTTCGCGGTTTCGGTGCGGACCTGGACGTTATAGCGGGTGTTCTGCGCATCGAGCACGTCGAGCAGTGAACGGCGTCCGACGTTGAACTGCGCGCGGTAGGAACGCAGCAGCTCGTCGGACACGCGGCTCTGTTCTTCGAGCTCCTTCACCAGCCGGCCCTGCGCGTCCCACGTATTCCAGGCGACGCGCACGTCCTCTTCCGCCTCGCGCACCATCTGGTCGAGCCGGAAGCGCGCCTCGCGTTCGCGGCGGTACATTTCCTGCACCTTCGACCGCTTTGCGCCGCCATTGAAGATATCCCAGCGCAGCACCACGCCGGCCTGGAGGTCGTTGGTTTCGCCGCGGAAACCGTCGATGTCGTCGCCGATCCGGGCATTGCCCTCGAGCGACAGCGTCGGCATCTGCTCCGCCTTCGCCTTGCGCACCATCGCGTGCGCGGCGTCGAGATCGGCATTGGCCTCGCGGACGCGGGGATTGCGGTCGCGTGCGACGGCCAGCGCCTCCTCGAGGGTCCCGGGAATGCTGTTCGCGAGCGAGGGCGGCAGCGAGGCGCCGTCGACGAGCTCGAGCCCGGTCAGCGTGCGGAACGAGGCGGCGGTGTTGACAAGATCGAGGTTCGCCTCGGTCAGCCGCGCGCGCGCCGACTGGTTGCGTTCCTCGGCCTGTTGCTGATCCGCGATGCTCAGCGACCCCTTGCTCACGCCTTCGCGCAGGTCGGTCACCAGCTTGCTGTGGAAATCGATATTGTCCTCGGACGCCGCGACGATCCGCTGTTGCAGCAGATAGTCGAGATAGTTGCGCGTGACCTGGAGCGCGACGAACTGCGAGCGCTCCTCGACGCGGAAGGCCGCGCCGTCGGTGCGCGCTGCCTGGCGTTTGAGCTCGTTGCTCTTGACCCCGCCGTCGAACAGCGTCTGCTCGAGCCGCAGGCCGGCCTCCATCGGATAAAGTTCGTCATTGGCGATGCCGAGCCCGCGCCGCGTCGCATTTTCGAGCCGCCTTACGCCGACCGACCCCTCGACCGACACGCGCGGCAGGAACAGGCGCTGTGCCTGCTCGCGCTCGAACTCGATCGCGGTCCGGTTCTCGACCGCCTGGTTGATTTCGGGATTGGTCTGCATTGCCGTCTCGACGGCCGATTTCAGCTCGAGCCGCTGCGCCGCGGCAGGCCGCGCGAAGACCACGAGCGCGGTTGCGGTGAGCAACAAGGTTGCAGTGCGGATTCTCGGCATTTCTCGTCCCCTGCTTTGCAATCGGCCCAAGTCGGATGTCGGCTTGCTGGCTTTGCTAAGGTTTTCCGATTGCGCCCTTCATCATCCTGTTCAGCCGTGGCCGGCGGCGGCCTGTTCGAGCTGCGCCGCGACATGCTGGTCGGCGAACCCCGCCATGAACGAATGGCCCACCGGCCCGACCGGCTCGATCAGCGGGCCGCCGGTGGCGGCCGCGAGCAGCAGGAGCGGCGCGTCGGGCTGGTTCGGTCCCGCAGCCGGGCCGAGCAGCGCGTCGAGATCGACTTCGGGCCCTTCGATCGCCCCGGCGACGACCGACGCGATTGCCGTCGGTGCCTGCGCATCGGCGGCGGCCGGA
>PNJO01000114.1 GCA_013821905.1 Sphingopyxis sp.
CGCTGAAGATGGAGACCCATCGGGAAGCGGGGCCGATGCCAGCCGCGCGCCTGGGTGTTCCACCGCCAGCGAAGGACCTCCGCATGACCGGGACGCCTGCCACCACCATCGTCTTCCTGCTCTTTCCGGGCATCACCCAGCTCGACTTCACCGCCCCCGCACAGGCGCTTTGCCGGATGCCCGGCGCGGTGCTCGCCGGCGCGGCGGCGAGCCTCGATCCGATCGCGACCGACAGCGGCTTCTCGATCCTGCCGACGCATGATTTCGCGAGCGCGCCGCAAGCCGACATCCTCTGTATTCCCGGCGGGCACGGCGTGACCGACGCGCTGGGCGATACCGCGACGATCGATTTCATCGCGCGGCAGGCAGCGGGCGCCGAGTGGGTGACGAGCGTGTGCACCGGCGCCTTCCTGCTCGGCCGTGCCGGACTGCTCGACGGCAAGCGTGCTACAACGCACTGGGGTTACACCCATCTGCTGCCGCTCGTAGGCGCGACCTACGAAGCGGCGCGGATCGTCGAGGATGGCCAAGTCGTGACCAGCGGCGGGGTGACCTCGGGACTCGATTTCGCGCTGTCCCTGATCGCGCGGATCAAGGGCGATGCGGTGGCGCAGGCGATCCAGCTGGCGATCGAATATGACCCGGCCCCGCCCTTTGCGGGCGGCCATCCCGACCGAACGCCGCAAGCGATCACCGAGGGTCTGAAAGCCCGCGTCTATGACGCGGCGGCCGCACGGATGGAGGCCGCGCTCAAAGCCTAGCGGCAGTCGGCGAGCGCGATCTCGTAAAGTTTGGGCCAATATTTGCCGGTGACGAACAGGCGCTTCTTCTTCGCATCCCAAGCGATGCCGTTGAGGACGCTGTCGGTGCCTTTCGCGCCGGCGTCGGCCTTGAGCCCCGACAGATCGAGCAGCGAAACGATGTCACCGTTCGCCGGATCGATGCGGACGATGAAATCGGTCATCCAGACGTTGGCCCACACCTGACCGTCGATCGTCTCAAGCTCGTTGAGCATCGCCAGCGGGCGGCCGCCGAAACGGACGGTGACGCGTTTCTGTTCCTTCATCGTCGCGGGGTCGAAGAATTTCAGGTCGGACGACCCGTCGCTGAGAACGAGACTGTCGCCGACCATCGTGACACCCCAGCCTTCGCCGTCATATTTGAAGGTCCCGACGCGCTTCAGATCCTTGATCGACCAGCGATTGCCCTCGCCATTCTGCCAGGTCACCCCGATGATCTGGTCGCCCCAGCGGGTGATGCCCTCACCGAACTGGTCGGACGGCAGCTTCGTCTGGATCAGTGCGCGGCCGGTCTTGAGATCGAGCCGCGCGACGCGCGACTGGCCGTACTGCCCCGTGGCTTCGTACAAATGCCCGTCGTCCCAGAAGAGACCCTGGGTGAAGCTGGTCGCATCGTGCGGATAGCTCTGGACGATGCGGTAGCCGCAGCGTTCGATCGGCGCGGGATCGGCGGCGGCGGCAGCAAGGGCGAGGAACAGGATCATGGCGTCTAGCTATGCCGCCCAAGGCGAACTGGCAATGTCCCGTCCATCCAATTTCGTCATCCCCCAATCGTCACCCCGGATCAAGTCCGGGGTGACGATTGGGGATGGGACGCAAAGAGAAAGGGCCGGAGCATCGCTGCCCCGGCCCTCTTTTCATTCGACTGAGCGCCGAACGGTAAGGACTTAGAAGTCCATGCCGCCCATGCCACCCATGCCGCCGCCGCCCATCGGCATCGCCGGCTTGTCTTCCGGCAGCTCGCTGACCGCGGCTTC
This sequence comes from Sphingopyxis sp., assembly GCA_013821905.1. Classification (GTDB taxonomy): domain Bacteria; phylum Pseudomonadota; class Alphaproteobacteria; order Sphingomonadales; family Sphingomonadaceae; genus Sphingopyxis. Next base: position 1,778 of record PNJO01000114.1, read on the forward strand.
GGTGGTGATCAGCAGGCCCGACACCGACGCGGCGTCCTGAAGCGCGGTGCGCACGACCTTGGTCGGGTCGATGACGCCGGCGGCCTTCAGGTTTTCGTAAACGTCGGTCGCGGCGTTGAAGCCCTGCTCCTGGTTGTTTTCGCGCAGCAGGTTGCCGGCGACAACCGCACCGTCGTGGCCGGCGTTGGCCGCGATCTGGCGCAGCGGCGCTTCGATCGCCTTGCGGACGATGTCGATGCCGCGGGTCTGGTCGTCGTTGGCGCCCTTCAGGCCTTCGAGAGCCTTGGTCGCGTACAGCAGAGCCGTACCGCCGCCGGGGACGATGCCTTCTTCGACGGCAGCGCGGGTCGCGTGCAGCGCGTCGTCGACGCGGTCCTTGCGTTCCTTCACCTCGACTTCGGTCGCGCCGCCGACCTTGATCACGGCAACACCGCCGGCGAGCTTCGCCAGACGTTCCTGCAGCTTTTCGCGGTCATAGTCGCTGGTCGTGGTTTCGATCTGCGCGCGGATCTGTTCGACGCGGCCCTTGATCGCTTCATGGTCGCCAGCCCCATCGACGATGGTGGTGTTGTCCTTGTCGATCGTGACGCGCTTCGCCTGGCCGAGCATGTTCAGCGTGACCGACTCGAGCTTGATGCCCAGGTCTTCGCTGATCATTTCGCCGGCGGTCAGGATCGCGATGTCCTGCAGCATCGCCTTGCGGCGATCGCCGAAGCCCGGCGCCTTGACGGCCGCGACCTTCAGGCCGCCGCGCAGACGGTTCACGACGAGGGTCGCGAGCGCTTCGCCTTCGATGTCCTCGGCGATGATGAGGAGCGGACGGCCCGACTGCACAACCGCTTCGAGGATCGGAAGCATCGACTGGAGGTTCGACAGCTTCTTTTCGAAGATCAGGATGTACGGATCGGCGAGTTCGACGATCATCTTTTCGGGGTTGGTGATGAAGTATGGGCTCAGGTAGCCGCGGTCGAACTGCATGCCTTCGACGACATCGAGTTCGAACTCGAGGCCCTTGGCTTCCTCGACGGTGATCACGCCTTCCTTGCCGACCTTTTCCATCGCTTCGGCGATCTTCTCGCCGACTTCGGTGTCGCCGTTGGCCGAGATGATGCCGACCTGCGCGATTTCCGAGGTGCCGGCGACCGGGGTCGAACGGCCCTTGAGGTCTTCGACGACCTTGCCGACCGCGAGGTCGATGCCGCGCTTCAGGTCCATCGGGTTCATGCCGGCCGCAACCGACTTCATGCCTTCGCGAACGATCGCCTGGGCGAGAACGGTCGCGGTGGTGGTGCCGTCGCCGGCCTTGTCGTTCGCCTTGCTGGCGACTTCGCGCAGCATCTGCGCGCCCATATTCTCGAACTTGTCCTTGAGTTCGATTTCCTTGGCGACGCTGACGCCGTCCTTGGTGATGCGGGGCGCGCCGAAGCTCTTGTCGATCACGACGTTGCGGCCCTTGGGGCCGAGGGTGACCTTGACGGCATCGGCGAGGATGTCGACGCCCTTCAGGATGCGCTCGCGCGCGTCGCGCGAAAATTTAACGTCCTTGGCAGCCATTGGCTCATTCCTTTCAAAGGCGCAGAAAACTGCGCAACTTCACTCGTGATTAGGGGTTCGCTCAGGCGATGACGCCGAGGATGTCCGATTCCTTCATGATCAGCAGCTCTTCGCCGTCGACCTTGACTTCGGTGCCCGACCATTTGCCGAACAGGATGCGGTCGCCCGACTTGACGTCGAGCGGCGTGACCTTGCCGTCTTCGGCCTTGGTACCGGTGCCGACGGCGACGACTTCGCCTTCCTGCGGCTTTTCCTTGGCGGTGTCGGGGATGATGATGCCGCCGGCCGTTTTTTCTTCGGCTTCGATACGGCGGACGAGCACGCGGTCGTGCAGCGGACGAAATTGCATGGATATCCCTCCAGAATTGCAATGAATGTCGTACTTAGCACTCGCCCTGGGAGAGTGCTAACAGGCGGGCATATGGGTCCCATCCCCAGAGGCGTCAAGCGGAGTCCAACGAAAATTTTACGACTGCTCGGCTAAGGCGCCCGGATGGGGTGCGAAGTTCCAGTCATCAAGGAGGTGGAGGCGGTCGATCTGCGCGCCTTGCGCGAGCGCGGACAACTGCTGCGCGGGGAGTTTCTGGACGCTTTTGCCAAGCTCGAAACCGCCGTGATGGATTATATCGTCAGGCTCGAATTGAAAGCCGCACCCGGCATTCCCCTCACCCAGAAGCTGACCCGTCTTTCAGGAGCGAAAGACCGCTTCGTCCATCCAAAAAAACTCGAAGAGCGAATCAAGGCGATCACACTTCTCAACGACAAGCGAACTGATCTCGTCCATGCCGTATTGACCGTGATCGTGCGATATGACGGCAGCAAAGCCATCGAAAACTGGTTCGGCTTCCAGAATGCATGCCACACAGACAAGAAACTGCGAATTGTAACGGTCGAGGAAATGAAGGACATGGTTCGAGAAGCGAAGCAACTCTCCAGCCAGTTCAGCCACCAACAGCTTAAGGAAGCAACCCCAGCCGCGCCCTGATCTGCCAGCGCATAAGCAGCACCGCCGACACCACGATCAGGCCGACCGCGAGCCCGATCCATACCCCGACGCCTTGCAGCGGGGTCCAGAAGCCGAGGTAGATGGCGGTGCCGTATCCCGCGATCCAGTAGCCGCAGACCGCGATGATCATCGGGACGCGCGTGTCCTGCAGCCCGCGCAGCACGCCCGCCGCGACCGCCTGTGCGCCGTCGAAGAGCTGGAAAGCGGCGGCGACGACGAGAAATTGCATCGCGAAGCCGACAAGCGCGGCGTTGCGCGCCGCGTCGACATCGACATAGATCGACAGGACAAGCGACGGGAACAGCCACATCAGCGTCGCCGTGAAGCCCATGAAGCCGATGCCGAGCAGGAGCGAGGCATGGCCCGCGAGGCCGATGGCGCGATGGTCGCGCGCGCCATAGGCGAGCCCGACGCGGATCGTCGCCGCCTGCGCGACCCCGAAGGGGATCTGGAAGGCGAGCGCCGCGACCTGCAGCGCGATCGTGTGCCCGGCGAGCTGCGCCTCGCCGATCCGGCCCATCAGGAAGGCGGCGCCGGTGAACAGCCCCGCCTCGGCGAGGATGGTGAGGCTGATCGGGGTGCCGATGCGCAGCATCTCGAAAAAGCGGCTCCATTCGCTGCGCCACCAGTTGCCGAACAGGCGGTAGCGGCGCAGGCGCCGGTCGCTCTGGATGACGACGACATAGGCGAGCAGGATGAGCGTGCTCGTGATGATGCTCGACAGCGCCGAGCCGTGGAGGCCGAGCGCGGGCATGCCGAGGTGGCCGAAGACCAGCGCCCAGTTGCCGAGCGCATTGACGAACAGCGCGCCGAAGGTGATCATCGTCGCGATCGTCGGGCGGCCGAGCGCCGAGACGAAGATGCGCAGCACCGCCGCCGCGATCATCGGAAACATGCCGAGCATCAGGATGAGGAGGAAGCTCGCGGCGCGGGCGGCGAGCTCCTCGGGCTGGCCGGTCGCGCGCATGATCGGGCCTCCGGCCGCGCAGACGCCCATGAAGACGAGCGAGACGAGCGCGCTCAGCCACAATGCCATGCGCACGGTGCGGCGCACCTCGCGCACGCTGTGCTTGCGGCGGCCGAGTTCGGCGGCGATCAGCGGCGCGGCGGCGCTGACGAGGCCGGTGCCGGTCCACAGCAGCAGGCCGAAGATCGAGACGCCGAGCGACGAAGCGGCGAGATCGGTGTCGCCGAGCCGGGCCACGAAGATGACGTCGATCGCATGGACCATCATCTGCAGCAGGTTCGCCGCCGCCAGCGGCACGGCGAGCGCCAGCGTCGCGCGAAATTCGGCGCCGAAGGACTGCGGACGATCCGCGGTCAGGGGGGTGGCCTGCTGAAGCATAGCCGGCCCGGATAGGCGCGACGGCTTGGGGGTTCAAGTGTGGTGGGGTGTGGGCGGGCCTATTTGTTCGGGCGGGTGACCGAAAGGCAACAGGATGGACCACCGATCCTCCCTGTCGCGCAGCGATGGGGAGGTGGCAGCGCGAAGCGTTGACGGAGGGGCGACGACGCAACGTTGCAGCCCCTCCACCATGCTTCGCATGGCCCCCCTCCCCGCGGCTCCGCCGCAGGGAGGATCATTTGGCCCACAGCATCACCATCTCGACCGCGAACGCGACGAAAGTCGCCGTCAGCCCGACCACGAACAGCCGGTAGGCATAGGCCAGAAACCGGTATTTCCGCCGCGCCAGCACGATGCCGTTCTGATAGGTGTCGCGCAGCATCGCCTCGTACATATCCTCCTCGTCGTGGAGGCGCGCCTTCACCGCGGCGATGAATTCATCCTCGTCCATCTGCGCGAAGCGGCCGAAGAAGAGGATGTTGCTGTGATCCTTGCCGTCGCGATAGACGACCGGCGGCGCCTTCCCGACGCGCGGCAGCACCGCCGACACCGCGAGCAGCGCCGACAGGAAGGAAAAGGTCGCGAGGATAGTGAGCGGCATCGCAAGCGCGCCGCTGCCCGCGCGCGCCTGTCCGACCGCGAGGGTGAAGACGACGAAGGTCGCGCCCATCAGGATCGACGCCTTCTGGTCGGCCATCTGCGACAATTGCATCGTGATCTGCTGCGTCGTGCGGACGAGATGCGCGGCGTTGGGCGGGAAGGAACCGGCCGGGGTGACCGGCGATGCCGTCGATTTTTCGCTGTCCATATCGCCCCGTCCCTGCCAGCGACCCGCACAAGGGATGGCACGAAGCACCGCAAGCGGCAAGATGTCGCCCGATTCCCGCCGCATTCGCTTGCCAATCGGGACCCATCGCGGCATGTCCGCGCGCATTCTTATTCCATGACGGGACGCACCATATGAGCACCGCTCTCAACGACCAGATTTACGGCCTGATCGCGCCGTTCAACAAGAAGGGCGTCGAACTGACCGACACCACGACCTTTGCCGGCGACCTTGAATGGGACAGTCTGACCGTGATGGACTTCGTCGCCGAGGTCGAGGACACGTTCGACATCATCATCAGCATGAACCAGCAGGCCGAGATCGAAAATGTCGGCCAGCTGGTTGCGGCCGTCGAAAAGCTGCAGGGCTGAGCCGTTCCCCGGCAATGGCCGGGGTCCACGCGACGCCGCGCAAACCATCTGGACCCCGGCTTTCGCCGGGGCACGAAAGAACCGAGATGACCGATCTTTTTTCGAAATTCGACCCGCTGATCCAGCAGCGCGAGGCCTTGCTCGCGACCGGGGTCACCGATCCGTTCAGTCTGGTGATGGAGAAAGTGCTCTCCCCCACCGTCGCGATCTGCAACGGGCGCGAGACGATCCTGCTCGGCACCTATAATTATATGGGCATGACTTTCGACGCGGACGTCATCGCCGCGGGCAAGGATGCGCTCGACAAGTTCGGCAGCGGCACCACCGGCAGCCGCGTGCTCAACGGCACCTATCAGGGCCACAGGGAGTGCGAGGACGCGCTCAAGGAATTTTACGCCATGGACCATGCCATGGTGTTCTCGACCGGATACCAGGCGAACCTCGGCATCATTTCGACGATTGCGGGCAAGGGCGACTATGTCATCCTCGACATCGACAGCCATGCGTCGATCTATGACGGGTGCAAGATGGGCGACGCCGAAATCGTCGCCTTCCGTCACAACGACATCGAGGCGCTCGAAAAAAGGTTGAAGCGCCTGCCCCCCGAAGCGGGCAAGCTGGTCGTGCTCGAAGGCGTCTATTCGATGCTCGGCGACGTCGCGCCGCTGAAAGAGATGGTCCGCATTTCCAAGGAAAATGGCGCGATGGTGCTCGTCGACGAAGCGCATTCGATGGGCTTCATCGGCGAACATGGCCGCGGCGTCGCCGAGGCGCAGGGCGTGATCGACGATGTCGACTTCATCATCGGCACGTTCAGCAAGAGCGTCGGCACCGTCGGCGGCTTCTGCGTGTCGAACCATCCGAAGTTCGAGATCCTGCGGCTCGTCTGTCGCCCCTATGTGTTCACCGCCTCGCTGCCGCCGAGCGTCGTCGCCACCGCCGCGACGAGCATCCGCAAGCTGATGCACGGCTCGAACAAGCGCGCGCACCTGTGGGAAAATTCGAAGACGCTGCACAAGGGGCTGCGCGATCTGGGCTTCACGCTCGGCACCGAAGAGCCGCAGTCGGCGATCATCGCCGTCATCATGCCCGACCTCGAAAAGGGCGCGATGATGTGGGAGGCGCTGCTGGAAGAGGGTCTCTACGTCAACCTCGCGCGCCCGCCGGCGACCCCCGCGGGCATGACCCTGCTGCGCTGTTCGCTGTGCGCCGAACATTCGGGCGAGCAGGTCGGCGAAATCCTCGGCCGCTTCGAGCGCGCCGGCAAGCGCGTCGGCATCATCGGCTGAACCCGGCGGATCCGCCGACCAGCGGATTCTTTTTCGGGGCGAAACGAGCGCACGGCCGGACGGCGGCGCCTTCGCCGCTTTGCGGCAGGGCGCTTGTCCGGTAAGACAAGCCGGTGTTCGAGCGGGATAATGACAGCGAAACCGAAGGACGGCAGGAGCGGATACGCTTCTGGCTGACGATCGGTGTGGCGACCATCCTGGCGGGGGTCGTCGCGGCGCTCGTGCTGCTGCTCGCGCGCGCGAACAACAATTACGACCGCTCGCTCGGCTGGCAGGCGCAGAGCCTCGAGGTCATCGCGCAGACGCGCTCGGTCGACGCGGCGCTCGCGCGCGCCGAGGCAGCGCTGGGGCGCTTCGCCGTCGGCCTGCAAAAGGAAGACGGGCGCATCTACGAATATCAGTGGGCCCGCGCGCGCCAGTTCCTGACCCAGCTCGAACGCAATGTGCGCGACAACCAGGCCCAAAGCGCCCTCGTCGAACAGCTGACGCAGGAGATGGACAGCCGCGGCGCCCAGCTCGGCGATGCCGCGCTCAGCGCCAATTACAACCAGACGGTCGCGGCGATCTCCAAATATTATGCCGCGGGCCAGGGCGTCCAGCTCGGCAAGATCGACAAGCTGCTGACGCAGATCATCACCAACGAGCGCGCGCTGCTGCGCGAACGTAACCGGATCGCCGCCGCCGACCGCGCGAGCCTCAACCAGGCGATGCTGCTCTTTTCGCTGCTCGGCGCACTCGCCGCCGTCCTCGCCATCGGCGCGACCTTCTCGCTGATCCGCGCCGACGGCGAACGCCGGCTGGCGCGGCGCGAACAGGCAGCCGAAAGCGACCGCGCGATGCAGCTCGAAGCTGCGGTCGAGGCGCGCACGGTCGAACTCGAACAGGCGAACGTCGCACTGCGCGGCGAGATGGCCGAACGCGAATCCGCCGAAGCGCAGCTGCGCCAGGCGCAGAAGATGGAGGCCGTCGGCCAGCTCACCGGCGGCATCGCCCACGACTTCAACAATATGCTCGCGGTCGTCGTCGGCGGGCTCGAGCTCGCGCAGCGCTGGCTGCCCGGCCAGCCCGAAAAGGCGACGCGCCACCTCGCCAACGCGCTCGACGGCGCCAATCGCGCCGCCGACCTGACGCGGCGCCTGCTGACCTTTGCCCGATCGGAGCCGGCACGGCCCGAGATGGCGGTGGTCGACGAGTGCATCGCGAGCTTCTCCGAGCTGATCGAACGCACGATCGGCGACCGCATCGGCCTGACCCTCGACCTGAACGCCGACGGGCTCGCCTGCTGGCTCGACCGGCGGCAGTTCGAAAATGCGCTGCTCAATCTCGCGGTCAACGCACGCGACGCGATGGACGGCCACGGAGCACTGACGATCCGCACGCTGCGCGACGACCAGGCCGAAGCCGCGGCGCTGGCGGTGCAGGTCATCGACACCGGCTGCGGCATGTCGCCCGAGGTGCTCGAACGCGTGTTCGACCCCTTCTACACGACCAAGCCCGCGGGTCAGGGCACCGGCCTCGGCATGAGCCAGGTCTTCGCCTTCTGCCGCCAGTCGGGCGGCGAAGTGCAGATTTCGTCGACCG
>PNJO01000115.1 GCA_013821905.1 Sphingopyxis sp.
TCGAGCCCCCAGTCGAGGACGCCGACCAGCACCTTGGTGACGTGCATGATGATGCGCTTGCCGCCCGCCGAGCCGACCGCGAGCACGACCTTGCCGTCGGGGCCATAGACGATCGTCGGCGACATCGAGGACAGCGGCCGCTTGCCCGCTTCGACGCGGTTCGCGGTCGGCACGCCGTTTTCGGTCGGCGCGAGGTCGAAGTCGGTCAGCTCGTTGTTCAGGAAATAGCCGTTGGCGACCAGGTGGCTGCCGAAGATGCTCTCGATCGTCGAGGTCATCGACACCAGATTGCCCGCGGCGTCGGCGGTCACGAAATGCGTCGTCCCCTGCTCCTGCACCGGCGGCGCGGCGGCGCGCGGCTTGGCTCCCGGCGGGGTGCCGGGCCGGTAGCTTCCCGCAGCCCCGAAGGGCGAGATGAGCTGGCGGCGTTCGGCAAGATAGGTCTTGTCGAGCAGCCCCTTGACCGGAACGTCGACGAAATCGCCGTCGCCGAGATAGGCCGAGCGGTCGGCATAGGCGAGCTGCATCGCCTCGGCGAGCAGGTGCCAGCTCATCGGATTGTCCTTGCCCATCGCCTTCATGTCCCAGCCCTCGAGCATGCCGAGGATGCCGAAGACCGTCGTCGCGCCCGACGAGGGCGGGCCCATGCCGCACACCTTGTAGATGCGATAGGTGGTGCAAACCGCCGGGCGCTCCTTCGCCTGATAGGCGGCGATGTCCTTAACCGTGAGCTGGGTCGCGTTGCGCGGCGCCTTCGCGACCGCGTCGCTGATCGCCTTCGCATTGCGGCCCGAATAAAAGGCGTCGGGGCCGCGCGCCGCGATATCGCGCAGGGTCGCGGCATAGGCGGGATTCTTCAGCCGCGTGCCGACCGGCGCCGGCTTGCCGTCGATGTAATAGATCGCGCGCGCTTCCGGGAACTCCTTCCACAGCGGCTCATATTGGACGAGGAAGTTATAGAGCGCCGGGGTGACGACGAACCCCTCTTCGGCAAGCTTGATCGCAGGCTGGAACAGCGCCTTCCATTCGAGCTTGCCCCATTTCCTGTGCGCCATTTCCATCAGGCGCATGTTGCCCGGCACGCCGACCGACAGCCCGCCGGGAATGACGTCCATATAACCGCGCGGCTTGCCGTCGGGGCCGAGGAAGCGGTCGGGCTTGGCCGCAGCCGGCGCCTTTTCGCGGCCGTCGATCGTCGAAATGCTGCCGTCCGCGGCATTGTGGTGGACCATGAAACCGCCGCCGCCGATCCCGCTCGATTGCGGCTCGACGAGCGTCAGCACCGCGACCATCGCGACCGCCGCGTCGGCGGCGGTGCCACCCTGGTGCAGGATTTCGCGCCCCGCCTCGGTCGCGCGCGGATCGGCGGACGAGGTCACGCCCTGCGCAAGCGCGGGCGAGGAGACGGTGACGGACAGGAGGGCGGCGAGCGGTAGAAGGTGTTTCAGCATGGGCGCGACATTGGCGCGCGCCTCGACCCAACGCAACCCCGTCAGTGTCCGGTGCCCACCGCATCCGACACGCGCGCAAAGCCGTCGCGCGCGGCGAGACTTTCGAGGCCGCGGGCGATCTTCGCCGCCAGCCCCGGCCCCGCATAGACCATCGCCGAATAGATCTGGACCAGCCCGGCGCCGGCGCGAATACGCTCCCACGCCTGTTCCGCCGACGCAATGCCGCCGGCCGCGACGAGCGGCAGCTTGCCGCCGCTCGCGGCGTGGAAATCCCGGACCCGCCGGAGCGCCAGTCCGGCAAGCGGCGCGCCCGACAGCCCGCCCGCCTCGTCCGCGTGGCGCGACATCAGCGCGGGGCGCCCGATCGTCGTGTTCGACACGATGACGGCGGCGAGCCCCTTGTCCATCGCCACCGCGACGATATCGTCGATGTCGGCAGGCTCGAGATCGGGCGCGACCTTCAGAAAGACGGGCTTCGCCGCACCCGCCGGCTGCGCCGCCGCGACGCCGTCGAGCAGCGCTTCGAGCGCGCCCCTGTCCTGCAGCGCGCGCAGTCCCGGCGTATTGGGCGAACTGATATTGACCGTCAGATAATCGGCGAGCGGCGCCATCGCCGCCGTGCCCTTCGCATAATCGGCAATGCGGTCGGCGCTGTCCTTGTTCGCGCCGATATTGATGCCGAGCGGCACCGGCAGCCCGTGACGGCGCAGGCAGGCGATCCGCTCGGCCGCCTTTTCCTGCCCGCCATTGTTGAACCCCATGCGGTTGATCACCGCTTCGTCCTCGACGAGGCGGAACAGGCGCGGGCGCGGATTGCCCTCCTGCGGCAGCGGCGTCAGCGTGCCGACCTCGACGAAGCCGAAACCGAAATGCGGCATCGCGTGGGCGACGCGCGCATCCTTGTCGAACCCGGGCGCCAGGCCGACCGGATTGGGGAATGACAATCCCGCGAACACGGTCGCCAGCGCCGGGCTCGTCAACGCGTGCCGCGCGCGCGGCAGCGGCTGCAGCGCGTTCAGTGTCAGATTGTGCGCGGCCTCGCCGTCGGTGGCGTGGACGAGCGGACGGACGAGCGCATAGGCGGCATCGGCGGCGGAGGCGAAGAGCGACATGGCGCCTGCCATTGCGCTGCGCGGGAGCCTATGGCAACCCCCCGCGCAGACCATCGGAACGCATCGGAAAAACCGGGAGAAATACGTGTCGCATCGCCGCCCTGCCCTCGCAATGTCCACCAGCTTGCTGATGCTGGCCGTCGCCGGCTGCGCCGCGGCGCCCGACGCGGCGGCGCCCGCCACCGTTGCGCCGCCCGCCGCAGCAGCCGCGGAATCGCCGGCCGGCGCCGACCTCGCCGATTTCTTCCGGAAATATGACGATGCGCAGCTCTCGCTCTCGCCGCAGGGCAAGGCCTATCGCGGCATCCGCGACGCCGACTATGGCCGCTGGAACGACGTCGGCGACGAGGCCGAGATCGCGAGCCAGAAGCTGCAGCAGGCGACGGCGGAGGCGATGCGGTCGAGCTATGACCCCGCGAAGCTTTCGGCCGACGAGGCGCTGTCGTTCGAGCTGTTCAACGCGCAGGCCGCGCGTTCGGCGCGCCTCTTTCCGTTCCGCGAGCACGGTTATATCTTCGACCAGATGAACGGCGCGCAGAGCCAAATGCCCGCCTTCCTGATCAACATCCACAGCGTCGCCGACGAGGCGCAGGCGGCCGCCTATATCGAGCGTATCCGCGGCCTCGGCCCGCTGCTCGACGCGCTCTCGGCCGAGGCCGCCGACCGTGCCGCGAAGGGCTATGCGCCGCCGAAGTGGGTCTATACCTATGTCATTTCGGATATCGAGAATCTGCGCAAACCCGACAATGCGGTGATCGAGGACATCGGCGCCAAGGTCGGCAAGCTCGGCATCGACGCCGCGAAGAAAGCCGAACTGGTCGCGTCGGCCAAGGCGGCATGGGCCGAGAGCGCGGGGCCCGCCTATGACCGCCTGCTCGCCGAAATGAAGCGCCAGCAGGCGGTGGCGCCGACGCAGGACGGCGTGTGGCGGATGCCCGACGGCAAGGCCTATTATGAAGCCCTGCTCGCCAGCTACACCACGACCGACATGACCGCCGCCCAGATCCACGACCTCGGCCTCGCCGAGGTCGCGCGCATCCACGGCGAGATGAAGTCGATCATGGCAAAGGTCAGCTTCAAGGGGACGCTGCAGCAGTTTTTTGCGCATCTGCGCACCGGTCCGCAATATTTCCACACGACGCGCGAGGCCTATCTCGCCGAGGTCGATGCGCGGACCAAGGCCATGGAGGCGCGGCTTCCCGTCTTCTTCAACACGCTGCCCAAGGCGCCGCTCGTCGTGAAGGCGGTCGAGGCGTTCCGCGAAAAATCGGCGGGCAAGGCCTTTTATTCGTCGCCCTCGCCCGACGGGTCGCGGCCCGGCACCTATTATGTGAACCTCTACGACCTCAAGGACATGTCGAAGACCGAGCTCGAGGCGCTCGCCTATCACGAGGGCGTCCCCGGCCATCACCTCCAGCGCGCGGTGCAGACCGAACTCACCGGCCTGCCGCCCTTCCGCCGCTTCGGCGGCTTCACCGCCTATACCGAAGGCTGGGGCCTCTATTCGGAAGAGCTCGCAAAGGACATGGGTTTCTACACCGATCCCTACAGCGATTTCGGCCGCCTCGGCATGGAACTGTGGCGCGCGTGCCGGCTCGTCGTCGACACCGGCATCCACGACAAGCGCTGGAGCCGCGAACAGGCGATCCGCTATCTCAAGGACAATACGCCCAACCCCGACGGCGACATCGAAAAGGCGATCGAGCGCTATATCGTTTATCCGGGGCAGGCGACCGCCTATCTGATCGGCAAGCTCAAGATCATGGAACTGCGCGGCCGCGCGCAGGCGGCGCTCGGCGACCGGTTCGATTATCGCACATTCCACCAGGTCGTGCTCGAATCGGGACCGGTGCCGCTCGATGTCCTGGAACGGCGCGTCGACGGCTGGATCGCCGCGCAGAAGAGTTGACCGGAGCGGCAATTGTCGCTTGACGCGCGCGCCTGAAACGCAAATGACTTGTTCCAGATAAACATGGCAGCTGCGGAAAAGGCTGCCGGGGTCTGGGTCTCATGTCGGATATACCTTCCTCGCCGGGTGGCGTGGACGGCAGCGCGCCGTTCGAACTGCACTATTTCCCGCCCGATCCCGATCTGGCGGACATGGTGTCGAGCTTCTATTTCGCGCGCATCAACATGCCGAAATTCGACGAATATGAGCGCGCCGACCGTCCGCAGTTCCGTTTCGTCACCGACGCCGACGGCGAATATGTCTTCTCCGACGGCCACCGCTTTCCCGTTTGCAAGGCCAATATCGTCGGCCCGACCAGCGGCCATGTGCGCGCGATCAGCCATTGCCCGACGCAGATGTTCGGGTTCGGCCTGCTCCCCGCCGGCTGGGCGGCCTTGATGGGCAGCGACGCCGAAAAGCTGACCGACCGCGCGATCGACGCCGCCGACATGTTCGGCCCGTGGATGGACGAGGTCGCCGCGGCGCTGGAAAAGGCTACGGCGATGGAGGAACGGCTGGTCATCGGCAACAATTTCGCACGCGAGATTCTGACGCGGGGCGACACCGCGCCGCTGTGGTTCATCCGCACCGTCGACCAGTGGCTGACCGAATCGCCCTCGCCGCAGGTGCCCGAACTGGTCGAGGCGACGGGCATGTCGATCCGCTCGGTCGAGCGGATGACGAAACATTATTACGGGCTGTCGCCGCGGATGCTCGCACGCAAATATCGTGCGGTGCGCGCCGCGTCGGCGCTGGCGCGCGGCGAAAAGCTGGAAGCGGCCGAACTCGGCGACGCCTTTTACGACCAGTCGCACCTGATCCGCGAGATCAAGCGCTTTGCGGGTGCGACGCCGGGCCAGCTCGGCAATCCGTCGCTCTACACCCAGGCGACGGTCAAGGGCCGCAAGCAGCTCAGCGGCAAGGTCAGCCCGATCGTTTCGGACACCTGAGCCCCCGTTAACCTTCAAAAATTCCGGCGCGTGTCGATTTGGCGTTTTCGTCCAATCGCGAATCAACGCGCGAGCATAATTCCCCCTTGCGACCCAGAAGAGCTCATCCTCTGACGAGGACCGAGACCTTCATCTTGGCACTCATTTGGCTTCGGCCGAATGGGTGCCTTTTTTTGGCCCGCAAAGCTATGCGAAGGCGCCGGACTTGCGCCGCCGGGACCGATCGCCTAAGTAAGTGGAACGATTTACTCCACTTAAGAATCGTTCGCAATTGCGACGGAAAAGAACATGCGCCTGTCGAACCTTGCCGATTATGCCGTGGTGCTGATGAGTGCCGCCGCCCGCCAGTGCGGGTCGGTCGCGCTCAGCGCCGGCATGCTTGCCGAACAGACGGGGATTCCGGGACCGACCGCGCAGAAACTGGTGAGCAGCCTCGCCCGCGCCGGCCTGCTCGTTGCCTCGCGCGGCAGCGGCGGCGGCATCCGCCTCGCGCGTCCCGCGGCGGCGATCGACGTTGCCGAGATCATCGAAGCCGTCGAAGGCCCGATCGCGCTGACCGCCTGTGTCGCCGAAGGACGCCACGACTGTTCGCTCGAAGGAAGCTGCAAGGTGCAGCCGCATTGGGGCGTCGTGAACGGCGCGGTGCGCGGTGCGCTGGCGGGGATCAGCCTGGCGAGTCTCACCGTCGCCCCCGCGAAGGGCGTCGGGAGTCACGTGCCTCCCGACGCGGCCGCTGGAGGCCTTACTCCGACGCCGCTGGATAAAACGACAACGGCCCCCGCCTTCGCGGGGGCGACGAGTTAGAGCCATGACCGACAGCACCGAAACCCGCATCAAGGATCAGGCCGCGCACGACGCCGCGGCGAAGGTCGCCGATTACGAGCATGGCTGGTCGGCCGACATCGAACAGGAGTTCGCGCCCAAGGGGCTGACCGAGGATACGGTCCGCTTCATCTCGGCGAAGAAGAACGAGCCCGAATGGATGCTCGACTGGCGGCTGAAGGCGTTCCGCCACTGGCAGACGATGGAGACGCCCGACTGGGCGAAGCTCAACGTCCCGCCGATCGATTACCAGGACGCGTACTATTACGCGGCGCCCAAGGCGAAGCCGAAGCTTTCGAGCCTCGACGAGGTCGATCCCGAGATTCTCGAGGTCTATAAAAAGCTCGGCATCCCGATCGAGGAGCAGAAGGTGCTCGCGGGGGTCGAGGGCGCACGCAAGGTCGCGGTCGACGCGGTGTTCGACAGCGTCAGCGTCGCGACGACCTTCCGCGAGGAGCTGAAGCGCGCCGGCGTGATCTTCCTCTCGATCTCCGAAGCGATCCGCGAATATCCCGAGCTGGTGAAGAAGTGGCTCGGCAAGGTCGTGCCGATGCACGACAATTATTTCGCCACGCTCAACTGCGCGGTCTTCTCCGACGGCACCTTTGTCTATGTGCCCGAGGGCGTGCGCTGCCCGATGGAGCTCAGCACCTATTTCCGCATCAATGCCGAGAATACCGGGCAGTTCGAGCGCACCCTGATCGTCGCCGACAAGGGCGCCTACGTCTCCTATCTCGAAGGCTGCACCGCGCCGATGCGCGACGAGAACCAGCTCCACGCCGCGGTGGTCGAACTGGTCGCGCTCGACGATGCCGAGATCAAGTACAGCACCGTCCAGAACTGGTACCCCGGCGATGCCGAGGGCAAGGGCGGCATCTATAATTTCGTGACCAAGCGCGCGCTCTGCCAGGGCAAGCGCAGCAAGGTGTCGTGGACGCAGGTCGAGACCGGCTCTGCCATCACCTGGAAATATCCGAGCTGCGTACTCAACGGCGACGACAGCGTCGGCGAATTCTATTCGGTTGCGGTCACCAACAATTACCAGCAGGCCGACACCGGCACCAAGATGATCCACAACGGCAAGCGCACGCGCTCGACCATCGTTTCGAAGGGGATCAGCGCGGGCAAGTCGAACGGCACCTACCGCGGCCTCGTCCGCGTCGCGCCCAATGCCGAGGGCGTGCGCAACTTCACCCAGTGCGACAGCCTGCTGCTCGGCGACCGGTGCGGCGCTCATACCGTGCCTTATATCGAAGTCCGCAACCCGAGCGCGACCGTCGAGCATGAAGCAACGACGAGCAAGATCAGCGACGACCAGCTTTTCTATGCGATGCAGCGCGGGCTGGGGCAGGAAGAGGCGGTGGCGCTGATCGTCAACGGCTTCGCGAAGGAAGTGCTGCAGCAGCTGCCGATGGAATTTGCGGTCGAGGCGCAGAAATTGCTCGGAATTTCGCTCGAGGGAAGCGTCGGCTGATGCCCGCTGGCGCCCATCCCGCGAACGCTGCACGCATGGGAATCGCGCGCGATGGCCGTGCTCGCCGCCAAATCGCGACGCCCCAAATCGGGACAATCGGCCGTGTGACTGCCGATATCGTTGCCGGGAGCCGGGATGAATTAACTATAATTTCCGCCAGTCCGCATCCGGGGACATGGCAAATCACGGCTTTGTCATATTCTCCTTTCCGGTCCGATTCGGTCTGGAGGGAAAGCGATGGCGCGGGGTCTGGAATTCGACTGGTCCGAAGCCGATCTGGTGGTCCATCCGGTGCAGGCGGTCGCCGCCTATCCGACGCAGCAGGGCGTCGTGATCCGGCAGCAGAAAGGCCTGGAACGCGGGGACCGCGACGAGGTCATCATGATCCCGCACCATGCCGTCTCGATGCTCGTCGAGCGGCTGCAGCATCTGCAGAACACGAGCGTGATCGGCGTCGAGACCGTCGCCAATTCCGAGTTGGTGGAAATCTTCGCCGCCGAATAGGCGCGCTCCTTCCTCGCTCCCCGCGCGATTTTTCGCATCATTTAGTTGCGCCGGCGTTGGCGCAAGCAGCCGCGGCGCGGCGTGCAGCCTCTGGCTCGCCGCTTCGCCGCGCGGCCCATCCTGCCTGAAAGTCTGACATGCTCAAGATCGAGAACCTCCACGCCACCGTCGCCGACAAGCCGATCCTGAAGGGCCTGTCGCTCGCCATCAACGCGGGCGAGATCCATGCGATCATGGGGCCCAACGGCGCGGGCAAGTCGACGCTCTCCTATGTCCTCGGCGGACGGCCCGGCTATGAGGTTACCGACGGTTCGGCGACCTTCGACGGCGCGGACCTGCTCGACATGGATCCCCACGAGCGCGCCGCGGCGGGCCTGTTCCTCGGCTTCCAATATCCGGTCGAAATCCCCGGCGTGTCGAACGTCCAGTTCCTCCGCGAGAGCCTCAACGCCCAGCGCAAGGCGCGCGGCGAAGAACCGCTGTCGGGCGGCGATTTCCTGAAGCTCGCGCGCGAGAAGGCGGGGCTGCTCAAGCTCGACATGGACATGCTCAAGCGTCCGGTGAATGTCGGCTTCTCGGGCGGCGAGAAGAAGCGCAACGAGATGGTGCAGATGGGCATCCTCGACCCCAAGCTCGCGATCCTCGACGAAACCGACAGCGGCCTCGACATCGACGCGCTGCGCATCGTCGGCGACGGGATCAATGCGATCATGCGGCGTCCCGACAAGGCGGTACTGCTCATCACCCATTACCAGCGCCTGCTCGACTATGTGCAGCCCGATTTCGTCCACGTCCTCGCGGCCGGCCGCATCGTCAAGTCGGGCGGCCCCGAACTCGCGCTCGAACTCGAACGCGAAGGCTATGCGGAGATCGCGGCGTGAGTGATTTCGCGCTCCTTCTCGTTCCTCGTCATCCCGGGCTTGACCCGGGATCCGCCTTTTCCTTCAAGACAAGGCAGACCCCGGATCAGGTCCGGGGTGACGAAGTGTGGGAGGCAGCGGCGTGAATACCGCCTCCCTCCCCTCGCGGCGCGACGAAGCGTGGCGCTATAGCGACATCGACGCGGTGACCGCAGCGTGGCCGCTGCCCGCGCCCGAGAGCATCGTCGTGCCTGCGGGCGGCGACTACAAACGCGCCATCGTGCAGGATGAGGGCGCCATCCATCAGATCGAGATGAGCATCGGCAAGGGCGCGACCGCATCGCTGCATATCCTCAACATCGGCGGTGCCTATGGCCGCATCGAACTCGCGGTGACGCTCCACGAAGGCGCCGACTTCACCCTCGGCGCCGCGCAGATCGGCAGCGGCGAACAGAATCTGGAGATCGTCACCACGGTCACCCATGCCGAGCCCGGTGCGACGTCGCGGCAGATGGTGCGTTCGGTGCTCGGCGGCACTGCCACGGGCACCTATCTCGGCAAGGTGGCGGTCGCGCGCGGGG
>PNJO01000116.1 GCA_013821905.1 Sphingopyxis sp.
CGGCCCAGTCGAGCGGCAAGCCGCTGCTGGTCATCGCCGACGCGCCGCCGGCGGCGTGGCGGGTCGCGCTGCCGGATCTCGCATCGCGGCTCGCGGCGGTTCCCGTGCTGACGATCGCCGAGCCCGACGATTGCCTCGCCCGCGACCTGATCGAGGCGCTGTTCGCGCGGCGCGGTATGGCATTGGCGCCGGGCGTTGCCTCCTATATCGTGCCGCGGATGGAACGCAGCTATGCGATGATACACCGCATTGTCGCGGCGCTCGATGCGGCGTCGCTCGAAAAAGCGCGCGGCATCAGCGTTCGTCTTACCCGTGAAACATTACTGTCACAGGGGCTGATCGATCCCGATCTCCTCGAACGACAGGATGCCGATACATGTCGCTAACCGGACAGCCCCTTCGTGCCGACAATGACGCCGACGGCGCGTCGCAAATTCCTTTCGGCCCCGAACGCTTCTTCAACCGCGAACTGTCCTGGCTCGCCTTCAACCGGCGGGTGATGGAGGAGGCGCGCAATCCCGCGCATCCCCTGCTCGAGAGGCTTCGCTTCCTGTCGATCTCGGGCAGCAACCTCGACGAATTCTTCATGGTCCGCGTCGCGGGGCTGAAGGGCCAGCAGCTGCAGGGCATCGACGATCCGTCGGCCGACGGTCGCTCGCCGGGGCAGCAGCTCGCCGAGATCGAGGCCGAGGTGAACCGCCTCGTCGACCAGCAGCAGAGCGAGTGGCAACGGCTCCACAAACTGCTGGCCGAACAGGGCATCGTCGTCCACGGCACCGGATCGGACCGCGAGGCGCTGCGCACCGCGCTCCGCCAATATTTCATCGACCAGATCTTTCCGATCCTGACCCCGCAGGTGCTCGATCCGGCGCATCCCTTTCCCTTCATTCCGAACCGCGGGCTCGGCGTCATTTTCGACCTGCAGCACCGGACGAGCGGTGACACGATCCGCGAGCTGGTGATGATTCCGGCATCGCTCGCGCGCTTCGTGCCGGTGCCGGGGCAGGCGGGGCATTTCGTGCCGATCGAATATCTGATCGAGATTTTCGGCGACCTGCTCTTCCCCGGCTTCACGATCCGCTCGCTCGGCGTCTTCCGCATCATTCGCGACAGCGACATCGAGCTCGAGGAAGAGGCCGAGGATCTCGTGCGCCTGTTCCGCACCGCGATCCGCCGCCGCCGCCGCGGCCGCGTGATCCTGCTCGAACTCGAAGCCGACATGCCGGGCGAGATCGCCGCGGTGCTCAACGCCGATATTCAGGGGCACGAGGCGATCGTCGCCAAGATCGGCGGGTTCATCGGCCTCGCGGCGCTGTCCGCGCTCGTCGATGTCGACCGGCCCGACCTCAAATTCCCTGCCTATTCGGCCCGTTTTCCCGAGCGTATCCGCGAACATGGCGGCGACTGTTTCGCGGCGATCCGCTCGAAGGACATCGTCGTCCATCATCCCTATGAGAGCTTCGACGTCGTGCTCTCCTTCCTGCGGCAGGCCGCGGCCGATCCCGACGTCGTCGCGATCAAGCAGACGCTCTATCGCGCCGGCAACCAGTCGCCGGTGATCCGCGCGCTGATCGAGGCGGCCGAAGCGGGCAAGTCGGTGACCGCGGTCGTCGAACTCAAGGCGCGCTTCGACGAGGAACAGAATCTGCTCTGGGCGAACCAGCTCGAACGCGCGGGTGTGCAGGTCGTTTACGGCTTCATCGAGTGGAAGACGCACGCCAAGATTTCGATGGTCGTGCGGCGTGAAGGGCAGGGCTATCGCACCTATTGCCACTTCGGCACCGGCAATTATCACCCGGTCACCGCGCGCATCTACACCGATCTGAGCTTCTTCACCGCCGACCCGCGTGCCGGACGCGATGCGGCGCAGCTGTTCAATTACATCACCGGCTATGTCGAGCCCGAGCGGCTGGAGATGGTCACCATGTCGCCGCTCAACATGCGCGCGCACCTCAGCGAACTCATCAACGCCGAGATTGCATCGGCGAGGGCGGGGCAGCCGTCGGGTCTCTGGGCCAAGATGAACAGCCTCGTCGATCCGGGCATCATCGATAAGCTCTACGAGGCGAGCGCGGCGGGGGTGCCGATCGAACTGATCGTGCGCGGCATCTGCTGCCTGCGTCCGGGCGTGCCCGGCCTCTCCGAAACGATCCGCGTCAAATCGGTCGTCGGCCGCTTTCTGGAGCATAGCCGCATCTGGGCTTTTGCGAACGGCGCCGCGCTGCCGCATCGCGGCGCCAAACTCTATATCAGCAGCGCCGACTGGATGCCGCGCAACTTCGACCGCCGCGTCGAATATATGATCCCGATCGAAAATCCGACGGTGCACGACCAGATATTGGACCAGGTGCTCGTCGCCAATCTCATCGACAATGAACAGAGCTGGATCCTGCAACCCGATGGCACTTATGTGCGCGTGGTTCCGGGAGACAAGCCGTTCAACCTGCACCATTATTTCATGACGAACCCGTCGCTCTCGGGCCGCGGCACGGCGCTGCACAAGCGCCAGGACGTCCCCACGCTCGCCTTCAACGTGCGCGAAGATTGAGAAGAGATTGAGCTTTTTGCGAACCTCCAAACAGGCGGTCAAACGATCCGCCGTCATCGACATCGGCTCGAACTCGGTTCGCATCGTCGTCTATGAAGGTCCGGCGCGGGCGCCCGCGGTGATCTTCAACGAAAAGGTCGCGGCCGGCCTCGGCCGCGGGCTTGCCGCCGACGGCCGCATCGCGGTCGAGGATGCCGAGCGCGGCCTGATCGCACTCCGTCGCTACGCCTTGCTCGCCAGGCATATGGAGGTCCGCGACATCCAGTGCGTTGCGACCGCTGCGGTCCGCGACGCCGCGAACGGCCCCGAATTCATCGCCGCCGCGGCCGAAGCGGGGCTCGATATTCGCCTGCTGTCGGGCGAGGAGGAAGCCGAGGCGGCGGCTTATGGCGTGATCGCCGCGATCCCCGACGCGCATGGCATCGCGGTCGACCTCGGCGGCGGCAGCCTCGAACTGGCCGAGGTGGTGGATGGCGCGGTCGGACGCCGCGCCTCCTTTCCGCTCGGCGTGCTGCGCCTGCCGGCGCTGCGCAAGGACGGCGACCAGGCATTCGAGCGCGCGATCCGCAAGATGCTCCGCACCGCGGGCTGGCCGGGCGAGGGGCTTTCGGGCCTGCCGCTCTATCTCGTCGGCGGCTCGTGGCGCGCGCTGTCGCGCCTCGACCTCGAACTCACCAAGGACCCGCTCGCGGTTCTCGACCAGCACACGCTACCGCGCACCGCGCTCCGCCGCCTGCTCCGCGCGACCAAGCGTTTGAGCTTCGAGGAGCTGCGCGCGATTCCGGGCATGGCGTCGAACCGCGCCGCGGCGCTGCCCGACGCGGCGGCGCTGCTGGCCGCGCTGGTCAATATCCTCGACGTGCCGGAGATGACGGTGTCGTCGTCGGGCCTTCGCGAAGGGCTGCTCTATCAGGCGCTCGATGCCGAAACGCGCGCGCAGGACCCGCTGATCGTCGCCGCCGAGTTCGAGGGGCGCCGCCTTGCGCGCTTTGCCCCCCACGGCCGCGCGATCGCCGACTGGATCGCGCCGCTCTTTCAGGACGAAACGCCCGCCGACAGCCGCGTCCGCCTCGCCGCCAGCCTGCTCAGCGACGTCGCCTGGTCGGCTAACCCCGATTTCCGTGCCGAACGCGGGACCGAAATCGGCCTGCACGGCAACTGGCGCAGCATCGATATTCCCGGCCGCATCCTGCTCGCGCGTGCTCTCTATGCCGGCTTCGGCGGGGTCGACGCCGAATTTCCCGCGATGGGCGATCTCGTGTCCGCCGAACGGCTTGCCCGGGCGCGGCAATGGGGGCTCGCCATCCGGCTGGCGCAGCGCCTGACCGGCGGGGTCGAGGCGCCGCTGAAGGCAAGCGGGATCGCGCTCGTCGACGGAAAGCTGCGCCTGTGTCTCGACGCGGGCTGGCACCATCTGCGTGGTGAGTCGGTCGAGCGCCGCCTGCGCGTGCTCGCGCAGGCGCTCGATGCGAAGCCGGAGCTGGTGCTGCTTTAGGCGCGTCGCCCCGCCGTCGCGGGCGACGAAGGCTTAGACCTCGCTTGTCGCCGCTGCGTCGATCTCGCTCATCACCAGCTTGCCGTTCTTGACCGCAAAACCCATGCGCCCCTCGACCAGGTCGAGCGCGGCGTGGCCGAACACGTCGTAGCGCCAGCCCTGCATCATCTGGAGGCCGTCGCTCCGCGATCCGGCGGCGAGCGCCTCCAGATCGTCGCTTCGCGCGATCAGCCGCGCCGCGACATTCAGCTCGCGCGCCCGGATCTTGAGCAGCAGCTTGAGCAGATCGGCGACGAGCGTACCTTCCTTGCCGAGCCCCGGTCCGCGCGGCGCGCGGTCGGGCATATCCTCTTTCGACATCGGCTTGGCGCCCGCGATTGCGTCGATCAGCCGGCCGCCGATATCGTTGGTGCGCCAGGTCGCGGACAGCCCGCGCACGCGCCCGAGCCCGTCCTGGTCCTTCGGCGGATGCGCGGCGAGGTCGGCGAGCGTCTCGTCCTTGACGATGCGCCCGCGCGGCAGATTCTTGTTCCGCGCCTCGCGCTCGCGCCACGCGGCGAGCGCCTGCAGGCGGCCGAGCACCTCGGGCTTGCGCGTCGGAATCTTGATCCGCTGCCACGCCTTGTCGGGATCGACGCTGTAGTTGGCGGGGTCGGCGAGCTTTTCCATCTCCTCGTCGAGCCAGTGCCCGCGGCCGGTCTTGACCAGCTTGTTCAGCATCATCGGAAAGATTTTCGCGAGGTGGGTGACGTCGCCGATCGCATAGTCGATCTGGCGCTTGTCGAGCGGGCGGCGGCTCCAGTCGGTGAAGCGCGCGCCCTTGTCGAGCTGGATGCCCAGCCACGCCTCGACGAGGTTCGAATAGCCGACCTGTTCGGCCTGGCCGAGCGCCATCTGACCGATCTGCGTGTCGAAGATCGGGTGCGGCGTCTTGCCGGTCAGGTTGAAGATGATTTCGACATCCTGTCCGCCCGCATGAAAGACCTTCAGCACATCCTCATTGTCGACGAGCAGGTCGAGCAGCGGCTTGAGGTCGATGCCGCTCGCCATCGGATCGATCGCCGCGGCATGTTCGCTGTCGGCGACCTGGATCAGGCAGAGTTCGGGCCAGAAGGTGTTTTCACGCATGAATTCGGTGTCGACCGCGATGAAATCGCTGTTCTTGATCAGGTCTATGAATTCGGCGAGCGCGGCGCTGGTTTCGATGAGCGGATGGATTTGCATGACCGGCCTATACAGCGACTCGCGCGGCACGGGCAGGAAAAATTACAGGCGCCCGTCGCGCGCCAGATCGGCCCTTAACCCTTGACAAATGGCGCGCCGCGCTGCCTTAGGCGCGGCCGTAAACAGCAACTTTTTTGTTGATATTCCCATTCATCGAAAGACGATAAAATGCACGCCTATCGCACCCACACTTGCGGCCAGCTTCGCGCCGAGGACGTCGGCCAGAATGTCCGCCTGTCGGGCTGGGTGCACCGCAAGCGCGATCATGGCGGGCTGCTCTTCGTGGACCTGCGCGACCATTATGGTCTGACGCAGATCGTCGCGGACTCGAGCGACGCCGCCTTCGCGACGCTCGACGGGCTTCGCGCCGAAAGCGTCGTGACGATCACCGGCGACGTCGTCGCGCGCTCGGCCGAGACGGTCAACGCGAACCTGCCGACCGGCGCGATCGAGGTCCGCGCGCGCGAGGTCGCGGTGCAGTCGGCGGCGATCGAACTGCCGATGCCGGTCGCGGGCGATCAGGAATATCCCGAGGATATCCGCCTCAAATACCGCTTCCTCGACCTGCGCCGCGAACGCCTGCACGCGAACATCCTGCTGCGCTCGAACGTCATCGCGTCGCTGCGCCGCCGCATGGTGGGGCAGGGCTTCACCGAATATCAGACGCCGATCCTGACCGCCTCGTCGCCCGAAGGCGCGCGCGACTATCTGGTGCCGAGCCGCGTCCATCCCGGCAAATTCTACGCGCTGCCGCAGGCGCCGCAGATGTTCAAGCAGCTGCTGATGGTCGCGGGTTTCGACCGCTATTTCCAGATCGCGCCCTGCTTCCGCGACGAGGACGCGCGCGCCGATCGTTCGCCCGGCGAATTCTACCAGCTCGATTTCGAGATGAGCTTCGTCACGCAGGACGACGTCTTCAACGCGATCGAACCCGTGCTCGCGGGCGTGTTCGAG
The DNA here is from genome assembly GCA_013821905.1 of Sphingopyxis sp. Lineage (GTDB taxonomy): Bacteria > Pseudomonadota > Alphaproteobacteria > Sphingomonadales > Sphingomonadaceae > Sphingopyxis. The sequence goes on from PNJO01000116.1 coordinate 6,222, forward strand.
GAATTCGCGAACGGCAAGTCGGTGACGCCCGCCGGTTCCTTCCCGCGCATTCCGTACCGTGAGTCGATGCTGAAGTACGGCAACGACAAGCCCGATCTTCGCAACCCGTTGATCATCACCGACGTCTCGTCGCACTTCACCGGCTCGGGTTTCGGCCGCTTCGCCGACATCGTTGCGGCGGGCGATGTTGTGCGCGCGATCCCTGCGCCGGGCACCGCCGAGAAGAGCCGTAAATTCTTCGACGACATGAACAGCTGGGCGCAGGGCGAGGGCTTCGCGGGCCTCGGCTATGCGACGCGCAAGGGCGGCGAATGGGGCGGCCCGATCGCCAAGAACCACGGCACCGACAAGATGGACGCGCTCGCCGCCGAACTCGGCCTCGGTCCCGACGACGGCCTCTTCTTCGCCGCGGGCAAGGAAGCGGTCGCTGCGAAGCTTGCGGGCTTCGCGCGCACTCGCGTCGCCGAACAGCTCGACCTGATCGACGCGAACAAGTTCGAAATGTGCTGGATCGTCGACTTCCCGATGTTCGAGGCCGACGAGGAAACCGGCAAGATCGACTTCAGCCACAACCCCTTCTCGATGCCGCAGGGCGAGCTGGAGGCGCTGGAAACCAAGGACCCGCTCGATATCCTCGCGTGGCAGTATGACATCGTCTGCAACGGCGTCGAATTGTCGTCGGGCGCGATCCGGAACCATCGCCCCGACATCATGTACAAGGCGTTCGAGATCGCGGGCTATTCGCAGGCCGACGTCGATGCGAACTTCAGCGGCATGATCAACGCCTTCAAGTTCGGCGCGCCGCCGCACGGTGGTTCGGCGCCGGGCGTCGATCGCATCGTGATGCTGCTCGCCGACGAGCCGAACATTCGCGAGGTCGTCGTCTTCCCGATGAACCAGAAGGCCGAGGATCTGATGATGGGCGCGCCCGCGCCGGTCAGCGAAAAGCAGCTCAAGGAACTCAGCATCCGCCTCGTCGACGGCCCCAAGAGCTGACGACCCTCGTGGGTAAAGCGCGCTCCATATCTCCTCGTCATCCCGGCGAAGGCCCGGATCTCGCCGTGGCGGCGGAACGCGAGGTCGAAATCCCGGCCTTCGCCGGGATGACGATTTAAATGAGCGAACCCCGGGAGCACCTGCAGGAAACGCCGGAAGGCGATATCTGCTGGTTCGAATGGGGCGAGCGCGGCGAAGGCGCGTCGCTGCTGCTGCTGCACGCCACCGGCTTTCACGCGCGGCTCTGGGACCGGGTCGTCGCGGCGCTGCCGCCCGGCACCCACGTGATCGCGCCCGACCATCGCGGCCACGGGCGCAGCCATCGTCCCGCGACGCTCGCCAATTGGGCCGCGACTTCCGATGCGTTGTTGCCGCTGCTCGACGGGCTCGGCGGGCACCCGCTCGTCGGCTGCGGTCACAGCATGGGCGCCTATGTGCTGACGCGGCTCGCGTCGCAGCGGCCTGCGGCCTTCCGCCATCTCGTGCTGATCGACCCCGTGATCATGGACCCCGCTTTCTACGATGGCGAGGCCGGACCGATCCCCGATCCCGCCGACCATCCTGTCGCGCGGCGCCGCAACGCCTGGGCCAGCGCCGAAGAAATGCGCGCGCGCTTCGCCGACCGGCCGCCCTATGCGCGCTGGGATCCAGAGGTGCTTGCCGATTATTGCACCTATGGCCTGCTCCCCGCCGCGACCGGCGAGGGGCTCGAACTCGCCTGTCCGCCGGTGCTCGAGGCGTCGGTCTATCAGAATGCGCTGCGCACCAGCCCGCACGAATGGCTGCATTATCTCGATGTGCCGTCGACCCTCGTCCGTGCGCCCACCGGCGAGCGCGGCGGCCCGCTCGATTTTTCGACGAGCCCGACCTGGACCGGGCTGGGTCCGGCGATCGGGGCGGTGCGCGACGAGCTATGGGCCGAACACAGCCATTTCATTCCGATGGAGGCGCCCGCGCGCGTCGCGGCCCTGTTGGCGGAGCATCTTTGACGCGCGGCGCGCCGGCTGTGCCAAAAACCGACAGCGCCGCATCGCGCTTGGTATGCGGGACGCGATTGGCTAGGGTCGCTGCATGAGCATTTCCCTTTCCGACTATGAGTCCGGCGCCAAATATGACGGCAAATATGACGAAGACATCGTCGCGCTGCAGGAGCGGCTCGAACGCATCCAGGCCGCGCATATCGCGCACGGTCAGCGCAGCATCATCATGTTCGAGGGCTGGGATGCGGCGGGCAAGGGCGGCATCATCAAGCGGCTGACCGCGTCGCTCGACCCCCGCTATTTCGAAGTGTGGCCGATCGGCGCGCCGACCGACGAGGAAAAGGCGCGCCACTTCCTTTGGCGTTTTTGGAAGCGGCTGCCCGGTAACCGCGAAATCTCGATCTTCGACCGCAGCTGGTATGGCCGCGTGCTCGTCGAGCGCGTCGAAGGCTTTGCCAGCGAGGCCGACTGGCGCAAGGGCTATGACGAGATCAACGAATTCGAGGCGCAACTCACCGGCTCTCACACCAATCTCGTCAAGATTTTCGTCCACCTGACCCAGCAGGAACAGGACGAGCGCTTTGCCGAGCGGCTCGACGATCCGTGGAAACGCTGGAAGACCGGCACCGAGGACTATCGCAACCGTTCGAAGCGCAAGGCCTATCTGGCCGCGATGGACGAGATGTTCGCGCAGACCGACACGCGCTGGGCGCCGTGGAAGGTGATCGACGGCAACAACAAGAAGGCAGCGCGCATCGCGGCACTCACGCATGTGGCCGAGGCGCTGGAGGCGGCGGTGCCGATGACGCCGCCCGATCTTGACCCCGCGGTCGCCAAGCTGGCCGCGAAGGCCTTCGGTTACAAGCCCAAAGGCTAGGATTTTCGGGCGGCTCGGCTAGTAATCCGGCGCCCCAGCCGCTACATATGGCCGATGAGCCGCGCCAAGAGATCCGACGACTGGGGTTTTCCCCGCTGGCGCGCCTATGGCTCGTCGCGCGAGGCGCAGAAGGTGCGCCTGTGCGACCGCCACGGTTGCGCCGAACCGGGCAATTGCCCCGCGCCCAAGTCGCCGAACAGCCCCGAGCGCTGGTATTTCTGCGAAACGCACGCCGCCGAATATAATCGCGGCTGGGACTATTTCGCTGGCCTTTCCGCCGAGGACGCCGCGGCACGCGCCGCCGAGGAGGCGCAGGGCGCGCGCAGCTATGCCCGCGCACAGCATTATGCCTGGGGCGGCTCGGGCGACGGCAGCCGCAGCGCCGACGAAATGCGCGCGCTCGAACTGCTCGGGCTCGACCCCGACGCCGATTTCGACGCGACGAAAAAGGCGTGGCGCGCCTACGCCAAGGAGTGCCACCCCGACGTCAGGCCGG
>PNJO01000117.1 GCA_013821905.1 Sphingopyxis sp.
CGGCTTCCGGCGAAGCGCCTGCCGAAACCGCGCCGGCGATCGAGCCGACCGCCGCGATGGGCGAACAGGTCTTCAAGCGCTGCGTCGCGTGCCACACGATCGACAAGGGCGGATCGAACGGGATCGGCCCCAACCTCCACGGCGTCGTCGGCGCGCCGGTCGCGGCGCATGCGGGCTTTTCCTATTCGTCGGCGCTGAAGGCGAAGGGCGGCAGCTGGGATGCTGCGCACCTCGACCATTTCCTCGAAAGTCCGATGAAATACGCCCCCGGCACGCGCATGGCATTTGCGGGCGTTAACGACCCCGCCGATCGCAAGGCGCTGATCCTGTATCTGGAAAGCCAGTCGAAATAGCATCGCGTCGCCCCCGCCTGCGCGGGGACGACGGGCGGCTCAATGATGTTCGATGCCGGCGTAGAAATCCTGGATGATCGCCCAGGCTTCGTCCGCCGTTTCGACGAACTTGAACAGGTTGAGGTCGCGCGCGCTGACCACGCCCTCCTCGACCAGCGCCTCGAAATTGACGACGCGGTGCCAGAATTCCTTGCCGAACAGCACGATCGGGATCGGCTTGATCTTGCCCGTCTGGATCAGCGTCAGCAGCTCGAACATCTCGTCGAAGGTGCCGAAGCCGCCGGGGAAGACCGCGACGGCGCGCGCGCGGAGCAGGAAGTGCATCTTCCTGAGCGCGAAATAGTGGAACTGGAAGCTCAGCGACGGCGTGACGAAGCGGTTCGGCGCCTGTTCGTGCGGCAGCACGATATTGAGGCCGATCGACTCGCGGCCCTCGTCGTCGGCGCCGCGGTTCGCGGCCTCCATGATCGACGGCCCGCCGCCCGAGCAGACGACGAAATGGCGGCAGCCCTTGTCGTCGCACGGATATTGGCTCGCGAGCCGCGCCAGCGCGCGCGCCTCGTCATAATATTTCGCCTTCGCCTTCAGGCGCCGCGCGATGTTGCGCTGCTCGTCGTCGGTCGCCGCTGCCTCGAGCGTATCGGCCTGCGACGGTTCGGGAATGCGCGCCGAGCCATAGATGACCAGCGTCGACTCGATGCCGGCTTCGTCGAGCAGCAGTTCGGGCTTGAGCAGTTCGAGCTGGAAGCGGACGGGGCGCAGGTCCTCGCGCAGCAGGAAATCATTGTCCTGGAACGCCAGCTTGTAGGCGGGGTCCGCCGTCTGCGGGGTGGTGGTCGCCTGTTTGGCGAACTGCGCGTCGTCCTTGGCCTTGTGGAAACGCGAACGATGGGGTTGTTTGTCTTCTGCCATTGGCGGACGGCTAGCCGCTTCGCGTGACTTTGCCAAGTCGGCCGCGCGTCAGCGGCAATATCCGTTGCCGCTCATGTCCATGTGAAAATGATTATAGTGCGCGGCGTTATAGTCGGGCCCGAGCACGGTGCCGAAGCGGCGGCACGCCGATTTGTGCAGCGCGCGCAGAAAGTCCTGCGACGCGCTGTCGCCCTTCCACCCGCCGTCGAGCATGATGCGCCGCCCGTCGGCAAGCACGAAACCCGCGACATCGATCGCGTTCGAATAGGCGTGCTGCGAAAGGCGGCCCGACCGGCCGCCATAGATGTTGCGGCAGCTGTAGGTGCCATAGGTCTCGATCTTCACGACCTCGGTCCCGAAATACTGGCGCGCCGCAGGCTTCACCGCATATTGCGCCCAGGCCGCGAAATTCTTCGCCAGCGGACAGGTCATCGCGCCGAGCCCCGACACCGGTGTGCCGACGTCGAGCAGCTTCACCGAATCGATCGAACTGCACCCGCCGCCATGATCCTGGTTCGGCAGCGGCGTGAACCGCACGCCGGCCTGCTTGAGATCGAACGCGCATTGCTGCGCCTCGGGGCTGGTGAAGGAGGGTGTGCCGACGACCTGCGGTCGTTTTCCCGCGGTCGCGACGGGCTTCTTGCCGTCGGCCCGTTTCATCACGTCGGGGCTGCCGAAACACCCCGCCAGCGCCAGCGCCGCGGCGGCGGCGATCAGCATCCGGGGCTTCAGGGCGGACGGAAATCCCATGGCGTCAATTTATCGACGATATGGTTAACAAGTGGCTAACCCTTGGGCTCCACTCGTCCGAAATTTCGCGCGGACCGCGCAATTTGTTTGACAGTTGCGCGCCGGGCCCTAAACGCGGCGCCGGGCCACGCGGTCCCAACGCCGCGCGAGCTCTCTGTAAGGAGAGTATGACATGACTGACGTGCGTAAACCGCAGGCAAAGCCTGCGCGTCCTTTCTTTTCCTCCGGTCCGTGCGCCAAGCCGCCGGTCTGGTCCCCCGACAAACTCGCCACCGAATCGCTCGGCCGCTCGCATCGCGCGAGGATCGGCAAGACGCGCCTCGCTTACTGCATCGACCTGATGCGCGAGCTGCTGCAGCTTCCCGACACGCACCGCATCGGCATCGTTCCCGGGTCGGACACCGGCGCGTTCGAAATGGCGATGTGGACGATGCTGGGCGCCCGCCCGGTCACGACGCTCGCTTGGGAAAGCTTCGGTGAAGGTTGGGTCACCGATGCCGCCAAGCAGTTGAAACTCGATCCGACGGTCATCCGTGCCGATTACGGCCAGCTTCCCGACCTCGGCCAGGTCGACTGGGCGAGCGACGTGCTCTTCACCTGGAACGGCACGACCAGCGGCGTCCGCGTGCCCGACGGCGACTGGATCGCCGCCGACCGCGAAGGTCTGAGCTTCGCCGACGCGACCTCGGCGGTGTTCGCCTACGACCTGCCGTGGGACAAGATCGACGTCGCGACCTTCAGCTGGCAGAAAGTGCTCGGCGGCGAAGGCGGGCACGGCGTGCTGATCCTCGGCCCGCGTGCGGTCGAACGGCTCGAAACCTACACTCCCGCCTGGCCGCTGCCGAAAGTGTTCCGCCTCGTCAGCAAGGGCGCGCTTGCCGAAGGCGTGTTCAAGGGCGAGACGATCAACACCCCGTCGATGCTCGCGGTCGAGGACGCGATCTTCGCGCTCGAATGGGCGAAATCCTTGGGCGGCCTCGACGGCCTCAAGGCGCGCAGCGATGCAAACGCCGCCGCGCTCGACAAGATCGTCGAGGAACGCGACTGGCTGAGCCATCTCGCCGCCGACGCCGCCAGCCGCTCGAAGACCTCGGTCTGCCTGTCGGTCGCGGGCGCCGACGAGGGCTTCATCAAGAAGTTCGCGGGGCTGCTCGAAGCCGAAGGCGCGGCCTATGACATCGCGGGCTACCGCGACGCGCCTCCGGGCCTTCGCATCTGGTGCGGCGCGACAGTCGACACCGTCGACATCGAAGCGCTCGGCCCGTGGCTCGACTGGGCCTACGCCTCGCTCAACGCCTGACGTCGTCCCAGCGAAAGCTGGGACCGCTATCGATCATATTCATTCCCAACGATCCCAGCTTTCGCTGGGATGACGGAGAAAACCAATGACCACACCCAAAGTCCTCATCAGCGACAAAATGGACCCCAAGGCCGCCGCAATCTTCGCCGAACGCGGCATCGACGTCGATGTCATCACCGGCAAGACCAAGGACGAGCTGATCGCGATGATCGGCGCCTATGACGGGCTCGCGATCCGCTCGGCCACCAAGGTCACCGCCGACGTCCTCGCCGCCGCGACGAACCTGAAGGTCGTCGGCCGCGCCGGGATCGGCGTCGACAATGTCGACATCCCGTCGGCGTCGAAACAAGGCGTCATCGTGATGAACACGCCCTTCGGCAACAGCATCACCACCGCCGAACATGCCATCGCGATGATGTTCGCGCTCGCGCGCCAGATTCCCGAAGCCAATGCGCTGACGCAGGCGGGCAAATGGCCGAAGAACGACTTCATGGGCGTCGAGCTGACCTCGAAGACGCTCGGCCTGATCGGGTGCGGCAATATCGGCAGCATCGTCGCCGAACGCGCCCTCGGCCTCCGCATGAAGGTCGTCGCCTTCGACCCCTTCCTGACCCCCGAGCGCGCGATCGAACTCGGCGTCGAAAAGGCCGATCTCGACACTCTGCTCGCCAAGGCCGACTTCATCACGCTGCACACGCCGCTGACCGACCAGACGCGCAACATCCTGTCGAAGGAGAATATCGCGAAGGCCAAGAAGGGCGTGCGCATCATCAACTGCGCGCGCGGCGGCCTGATCGACGAGGCGGCGCTCAAGGAGGCGCTCGACAGCGGCCATGTCGCGGGCGCGGCGCTCGACGTGTTCCAGACCGAGCCGCCGGCGGCCGACCACCCGCTGTTCGGCACGCCGAACTTCATCTGCACGCCGCACCTCGGCGCTTCGACCGACGAGGCGCAGGTCAATGTCGCGATCCAGGTGGCCGAGCAGCTGTCGGACTATCTGCTCACCGGCGGGATCACCAACGCACTCAACGTCCCCAGCCTGTCGGCCGAGGAAGCACCGAAGCTGCGCCCCTATATGAGCCTCGCCGAAAAGCTCGGCAGCCTTGTCGGCCAGCTCGCGCACGACAATCTCACGCATATTTCGATCGAGGTCGAGGGTGCCGCCGCCGAGCTGAACCTGAAGCCGATCACCGCCGCGGTGCTGACCGGCCTGATGCGCCGCTATTCGGACAGCGTGAATATGGTCAACGCGCCGCACTTGGCTCGGGAAAGGGGCCTCGACGTGCGCGAAGTGCGCCACGACCGCGACGGCGACTATCACACGCTCGTCCGCGTCACGGTGGCGACCGAAGCGGGCGATCGTTCGGTCGCGGGCACGCTGTTCGGCAACAACGAACCGCGCCTGGTCGAGATGTTCGGGATCAAGGTCGAGGCCGATCTCGACGGCCACATGCTCTACATCGTCAACGAAGACGCGCCGGGCTTCATCGGCCGCATCGGCACCGCGCTCGGCGAAGCGGGCCTCAACATCGGCACCTTCCACCTCGGCCGCCGCGCCGCGGGCGGCGAAGCGGTGCTGCTGCTCAGCCTCGACTCGCCGCTACCCGAGCCGCTGCTGTGGCAGATCTGCCAGCTTCCCGGCGTGAAGACGGTGAAGGGTCTGAAGTTCTGACGCCAAGCCCCCCTCCCGCTTGCGGGAGGGCAGCGAGACTTGCGAACTTGTTCGCTAGTCGCAGCGGGGTGAGCATTCGCTCCGCTGCTGGCCCACCCCCAACCCCTCCCGCAAGCGGGAGGGGAGTTATGGTTGACTCCCGCACCGACCATCCTAAGGCCACCCCCATGACCAAGGCCCCTGCCCTGCTGCCCGAAGGCCTCCGCGATCGCCTGCCCGCGCAGGCGGAGGCCGCATCGCGCGTCACCCGCGCGCTTGTCGATGCGATGCGCGCGCACGGTTATGGCCGCGTCTCGCCTCCCCTCGCCGAATTTCGCGAAACGCTGGGCGGCGATGACGAGCGCTCGTCGCGCGACCTCCTTCGCTTCACCGATCCGGTGTCGCAGCGCACGCTCGCGCTGCGCCCCGACATCACGCGCCAGGTCGGCCGCATCGCGACCTCGCTGCTCGCCAAGGCGCCGCGTCCATTACGGCTTTGCTACGCCGGACAGGTGGTCAAGCTGCGCGCGAGCCAGCTTCGTCCCGCGCGCGAGATGCTGCAGGTCGGCGCCGAACTGATCGGCAGCGACAGCGTCGCGGCGGCGCGCGAGATCGTCACCGTCGCGATCGAGGCGCTGGAGGCCGCCGGCATCGGCCCCGTCACGATCGACTTCACCCTGCCCGACGCGGTCGACCTGCTCGCCGGCGGCCCGCTGCCCGTCGCGTGCGAGCGCGAGGCATTGCGCGACGAACTCGACGCCAAGGATGCCGGCGCGCTGGCGCGTATCGGCGCCGAAGCCTATCTGCCGCTGCTCCGCGCGACCGGCCCGTTCGACCGCGCCATCGCCGACCTGCGCGCGTTCGACACCACCGGCGTGCTGGCGACGCGCATCGACGCGCTCGAGGAAATCGCCGCGCCGATCCGCGACCGCGTGTCGCTGACGCTCGACCCGACCGAGCGCCACGGCTTCGCCTATCAGAGCTGGTTCGGCTTCCAGATTTTCGTCCCCGGCCAGGGCGACGCGATCGGCCGCGGCGGCGGCTATGCAATCCCGCTCGGCGAGGAACAGGAAGAGCCCGCAGTCGGCTTCTCGCTCTATCCCGACCCGCTGATCGACGACGGCCTCGGCGCCGAGGACGTCGCCGAACGCCGCATCTTCCTGCCGCCCGGCCATGATCCGGCACTCGCCGCAAGCCTGCGCGCCGACGGGTGGCAGACGGTCGCGGCGCTGACCGACAGCGAGGATGCGACCCGCCTCGGCTGCGGCTTCATCCTCGGCGCCGACGGACCGGTCGAAGCCTGACGCTCCCTGCTGTCATCCCGGCGAAGGCCGGGATCTCGCCGGGGCGGCATAGCGATAGGGTGAGATCCCGGCCTTCGCCGGGATGACAAATTTGGCTAAAAGTCGGAAATTCCGAACCGCGGAATCCCCTGGTTCACCCCCGGCGGGTCGAGCACCGTCACATCGAGCTCGACCGGCTCGCCGATCCACTCGGCGAGGCTGGTATGATCGGCAAGATCATCGTCGGTCAGCGGGTGGATAAGCGCCCGCAATCCCGTCGCCTCGATCGCCGCGACGACCGCCGGCCGATGGCTGGCCAGGAAATGCACCTCATATTGCGGGATCGGGTGCGGACCCGCCGGACCGTCGGTCAGCACGCCGACGAACAGGATCGCCGGATCGGCCTCGAAAGCGTCGCGGAGCGCCACCGCGGCGGGCCGCTCGGCGGGGTCGCAATAGATATGCGCATGATAGGGGGCATCGGGGTTCGTCATACAGACATCGCTTTCCAACTGGTGTCGCCCTCCCTTGAAGGAAAAGAGGGGTGCCGGGCAAGCCCGGCATTCTCCTCCCGGCTTGGCGATCATTTTGAACGCTTCGGCCAGCCCGACGCCGATGAAAGGAACCATTGGTGCGAACGGCTGTTGCCAGAACATAGAAACTAAAATGGCGGGTGGGTCGCCTTCGTCGTCGGAGAGAGAAAATGAAAAATCTTCTGAAAATTTTCGCGATCAGCAGCTTGTTGATTCTGTCTGCCTGCAACACGATCGAGGGCGCCGGAAAAGACGTTGGGTCCGTCGGCGACTGTGCCGATGGCGTGAAAGGCAACTGTTAGAGGGCGTTAGCGTCCGCGCTGCGCGCTAATATAGACGCTACCGACCGAACACCCGCTTCAACCACGCATCGACCGTCGTGGTAGGGGCGTAGCCGGGATCGCCGAGCCGACGGTTGATCTCGGCATGGCCCTGCAGGCCCTCGCCCGGAAAGCTGCCGCGCTCGACCTTGGCCCCGCCCCCGGTCAACGCCTTGTCGAGCGCTTCGGCCTGCCGCACCCCGTCGGGCCGCTGGACGTAAAGGAGCAGAAATTGCGGCGCGTTGGGCGCCCCGGCCTGGAGGGTCGGCGACAGCGCCCGCTGCCGCGCCGGATCGGTCCCGAACGCCTGTTTGTAGGTCGCCTGCATGATCGGCGGACCGTCCTTCATCTGCGCGGGCACGTCATAGGCCGCGCCGTCGATCGGGATGACGCCCGCGATGTCCGCAAAAGACAGCCCCGCGCCGCGCAGATATGTCTCGTCGGTTCCGACCAGCGCGACCAGATGCGCACCCGCGCTATGCCCCATCAGCACGACGCGCCGCCGGTCGATGCCGAGGCTCGCCGCGCGGTCGACCAGCGCCTTCACCGCGCTCGCGACGTCGGCCGCCTGCTGCTCGACCGTCGCGCCCGGAACGAGACGATAGTTGATCGAGGCAAAGGCATAGCCCTGTTCGGGATAATGGACCGGTTTGAACCGCCCCGTCGCATTGTCCTTGCTGCCGCGCTTCCAGCCGCCGCCGTGGACGAAGACGACCAGCGGCGCGGGCCCCTTCGCGTCCTTCGCACGCCAGACATCCAGATTCTGCAGGGCATCGCGGCCATAGGCGATCGTCTCGCTGCCCGGCGCCTTCGGGCCCTCGTCGGCCCCCATGCGCTGCATCATCCGGTCGCGCAGCCGCTCGCGCGCATCGGCAAAGGGCGCCGGCGCGGCAAGGCTCGCCGCCGCGAAGGCCGCCACGCCGGCATATCCGATCCAGATCCGTTTCGTCATCGTTCGTCTCCACTATCCCGGCCGCACCGATCTCGCCTGCAAATGTCGCAAAATCATCCCGCTCCGGCTTGCCTCTGCGGCCAAATCCGCTAAGGCCGCGCCGGGCTTTTCCGCGCCCGTTTCTGCAGGACAGCATCATGGCAAATGTCACCGTCATCGGGTCGCAATGGGGCGACGAGGGCAAGGGCAAGATCGTCGACTGGCTCGCAAGCCGCGCCGACGCGGTCGTCCGTTTCCAGGGCGGCCACAACGCCGGCCATACGCTCGTCGTCGGCGAGCAGGTGTACAAGCTGTCGCTGCTTCCCTCGGGCATCGTCACCGGCACGCTGTCGATCATCGGCAACGGCGTCGTCCTCGATCCCTGGGCGCTGCGCGACGAAATGGCGAAGCTGCGCGGTCAGGGCGTCGAGATCAACGCCGACAATTTCGCGATCGCCGACAATTGCGCACTGATCCTGCCCTTCCACCGCGATCTCGATGCCCTCCGCGAAACCGCCGCCGGCGCGGGCAAGATCGGCACCACCGGCCGCGGCATCGGTCCCGCCTATGAGGACAAGGTCGGCCGCCGCGCGATCCGCGTCTGCGACCTTGCGCATCTCGACAAGCTCGAACCCCAGCTCGACCGCCTGACCGCGCATCACGACGCGCTGCGCGCCGGTTTCGGCCAGCCGCCGATCGACCGCGAAAAGCTCGTCGCCGACCTGTCCGAAATCGCCGATTTCGTGCTCGAATATGCGCAGCCTGTGTGGAAGCGCCTGAAGAAAGTCCGCAAGGCCGGCGCGCGCATCCTGTTCGAGGGCGCGCAGGGCGTGCTGCTCGACGTCGATCACGGCACCTATCCCTTCGTCACCAGCTCGAACACCGTCAGCGGCACCGCCGCATCGGGCTCGGGCCTCGGCCCCTCGGCGGTCGGCTTCGTGCTCGGCATCGCCAAGGCCTATACGACGCGTGTCGGCAGCGGCCCCTTCCCGACCGAGCTCGAGGACGAGATCGGCCAGCGGCTCGGCGAGCGCGGGCATGAATTCGGCACCGTCACCGGGCGCAAGCGCCGCTGCGGCTGGTTCGACGCGGTGCTGGTGCGCCAGAGCTGCGCCGTGTCGGGCGTCACCGGTATAGCGCTCACCAAGCTCGACGTGCTCGACGGCTTCGACAAGGTGCGCATCTGCACCGGCTATCGCCTGCGCGGCAAGATCCTCGACTATTTCCCGGCGCACGCCGCCGATCAGGCCGAGGTCGAGCCGATCTACGAGGAAATGGACGGCTGGCACGAATCGACCGCGGGCGCACGCAGCTATGCCGACCTGCCGGCGCAGGCGATCAAATATATCCAGCGCGTGCAGGAA
>PNJO01000118.1 GCA_013821905.1 Sphingopyxis sp.
ATTTCCTTCTCCGCGATCGTCGACACGGTGCGCCGGGTGATCGATGCCGAGGCGCCGGCGGTGCCCGCCTCGCTTCACGACATATTCAGCGTCGATGCCGCATCACGCGCGGCCGCACAGCATTTTGTGGATTTGTACGAACATGCTTGAATCCCCCGGTCTCGGGTTCACCATCCTCGCTTTCCTGCTCGTGCTCGGGCCGCTCGTCTTCGTGCACGAATATGGCCATTATATCGTCGGTCGCTGGTGCGGGGTGAAGGCCGATACTTTCTCCATCGGCTTCGGCCGCCGCATCCTGGGCTGGACCGACAAGCGGGGGACCGAATGGAAGATCGGCTGGTTGCCGCTCGGCGGCTATGTGCAGTTCGCCGGCGACCGCGATGCGGTCAGCCAGCCCGACGCCGAATGGCAGAATCTGCCCGCCGCCGAACGCTCGCACACCTTTCCGGCCCAGCCGGTGTGGAAACGCGCGCTGATCGTCGCCGCCGGTCCGGTGACCAATTTCCTCTTCGCCATCCTGATCCTCGCCGCCGCCGCGTGGATCGGCGGCCAGTCGGTCACCCCGCCGGTCGCGGGCGGCATCGCGCCCAAGTCGGCCGCCGCCGAGGCCGGATTGCAGACGGGCGACCGGATCGTTTCGATCGATAGCCGTGCGATCGCCACCTTCAACGATGTCCAGATGGCCGTGGTGCATCGCCCCGGCGAGACGATGCAGGTGCGCTTCGAGCGCGACGGCGCCGAACGCTCGGTCGAACTGGCGCCGCGGCTCATTCGGGAGAAGGACGCCTTCGGCAAGGATTTCGAGCGCGCCATCATCGGTATTTCGGTGCCCAAGCCCGAGTATCGCCCGGTTTCGCTGTTGGAGGCGCCCGGCGTCGGCGTGCGTCAGACCTGGCAGATCGTGCGCCAGCAGTTCGAGGTGCTCAGCCAGTTCGTCACCGGCCGCCGGTCGATCAAGGATATGAACGGGCCGGTGAAGATCGCCGAATATTCGGGCAAGATGGCAACGCTGGGTATCGGGTCGCTGATTATCTTTGCGGCGCTGATTTCCATCAATCTGGGGTTCATCAACCTCTTGCCATTGCCGATGCTTGATGGTGGCCATTTGCTTTTCTACGCCTATGAGGCGATCCGGCGCCGCCCCGCGCCTCCGCAAGCGCAGGAATGGGCGTTCCGATTCGGCTTCGCGGCGATCGTGACCCTCATGCTGGTCGTGACTTTCAATGATTTGGGCTCAATTGGCGTGTGGGACAGGATCGCGCGCTTGATTGGATAGGCGGACTGGGGCAGGGAGTGCGCGCGAGCCCGCGACAGCGCGGGCTCGTCGCTTTTGGGTTATTTTTTCGGGATGAACAGCGTGGCTTCACACAAAATTTCGGCGCGGACGCAGCTGTCGGCGTTTCTGATGGCGGGAACGATGCTGGCGTGGCCCGCGGCGCTGATGGCGCAGCAGGTCGCACCGCCGGCCGTCCCGGTGCCCGCACCTGCACCCGAAGCCGCGCCGACCGCGACGTCCATCCGGTCGATCACCGTCGTCGGCAACCAGCGCCTCGAGGCACAGACGATCATGTCCTATCTGCGCCTGCGCGTCGGACAGAGCTATGATCGCGCGACGCTCGACCAGGCGCTGAAAGACCTTGCCGCGACCGAGCTGTTCAAGGATTTCCAGATCAACGACGATGGCGGCGCGCTGACGATCCAGGTGACCGAGAACCCGGTCATCAACCGTGTCATCCTGGAGGGCAACAAGCGCCTGAAGGAAGACAAGATCCGGCCCGAGATCAAGCTCTCGCCGCGCCAGATCTTCACCCGGTCGAAGGTTCGCGCCGACGTCGCACGCATCATCGAGCTCTACAAGCGCCAGGGCCGTTTTGCCGCGACCGTCGAGCCCAAGATGGTGTCGCTCGACCAGAACCGCGTCGACGTGGTGTTCGAAATCAACGAAGGGCCGAAGTCGAAGGTCCGCCAGATCAACATCATCGGCAACGAGAAGTTCAGCGACGGCGATCTCAAGGACGAAATGGCGACCAAGGAATCGGGTCTGCTGACCATCCTGTCGTCGAACACCAGCTACGACCCCGACCGCCTGGCCTATGACCAGCAGAAGCTGCGCCTTTTCTACCTGCAGAACGGCTATGCGGACTTCCGCGTCATTTCGGCGGTCGCCGAGCTGACCAGCAACAAGCAGGACTTCATCATCACCTATGTCGTCGAGGAAGGCGAGCGCTACAAGTTCGGCGACGTCGACGTGAAGAGCGAAATCCGCGACTTCCGCCCCGAAGCGCTGAAGACGCTGCTGCCGATGAAGACCGGCGACTGGTACGACGCCAAGATGGTCGAGGACACGGTCGAAAGCCTGAGCGAGACCGCCGGTCTGTTCGGCTACGCCTTTGCCGACATCAACCCCGAGTTCCGCCGCGACCCCGAGGCGCGGACGATGGCGATCACCTTCAACGTCGCCGAAAGCCCGCGTACTTACGTGGAGCGCATCGACGTCAACGGCAACACGCTGACCCACGACAAGGTCGTGCGCCGCGAATTCCGTCTGAACGAGGGCGACGCGTTCAACAGCTTCGGTGTCAAGCGCACCGAGAACCGGCTGAACAGCCTCGGCTTCTTCCAGGAAAATCTGGAGATCGAGCGCAAGGAAGGCAGCGCCCCCGACCGCATCATCCTCGAAACCAATGTCGAGGAAAAGCCGACCGGCGAACTGTCGCTGTCGGCCGGTTTCTCGTCGATCGAGAATTTCCTGCTCCAGGGCTCGATCCGTCAGCGCAACTTCCGCGGCCTCGGCCAGCAGCTGCAGGCGTCGGTCAATTATTCGAGCTATTCGAAGTCGGTCGAGCTGGGCTTCACCGAACCCTATCTGTTCGATCGCAACATCTCGATCGGCGGCAGCGTCTATCGCCGCGACCTGAACTCGTTCAACTTCATCGACAGCGATCGCCGCACGACCTTCGAACAGGTCACCACGGGCTTCCAGCTCAACACCGGCGTGCCGCTCACCGAATTCCTGTCGCTGTTTGCGCGTTACAGCCTGAACTATGACGATGTGTCGCTCGACCGCAGCATCTATTATTTCGGCAACGAGTGCGACCCGCTGGTCGCCGGCCGCTATCTCTGCGACGCGATCGGCAAGCGCACGACCTCGCTCGTCGGCTATACGCTGGCCTATGACGATCGCGACAACCGCCTGCGCCCGACGCGCGGCCAGTCGTTGTCGCTCAGCCAGGATTTCGCGGGCCTCGGCGGCAGCGTCAAATATGTCCGTACGCGCCTGGCCGGCAGCAAGCACTTCAACCTCGGCAGCCGCTTCATCCTCAATTTCTCGGCGGAGGGCGGCTATATCTACCCGTTCGGCGGGCGTCCGACGCCGACCAGCGACAAGGTCCGCCTGACCGACCGCTTCTTCCTCGGCGAACCGCAGATGCGCGGTTTCGACATCCGCGGCGTCGGCCCGCGCGTCATCCGCTACAGCGTCGACAACACCGATCCCGCCAATCCGCTCGTTCTCACCGACAATGCCGATCGCGGCCAGATCGACGATGCGCTCGGCGGCCGTGCCTATTATCAGGGCCGGATCGAACTCGACATCCCGCTCGGCACCGGGGCGAAGGAACTGGGCCTGCGGCCGTCGATCTTCCTCGATGTCGGCTCGGTGTTCAGCGTTCGCCGGCCGGAGCTGACGACGCTCGCCAGCTTCATGGACCCGAACGACAATAATCTGACCAAGTCGCTCTGCCGCAATGCGTCGACGGGTTCGCAGCAGTTCGCGACGCGCCCCGTGGATACCAACGGCCAGCCGACCGGCACGCAATATACCGCCTGTCCGACCGGCTTCACCCGGCTCGACCCGTTCGAGGAACGCTTCTTCGGCGACACCTGGATGCCGCGCGTCGCGATCGGCGCCGGGGTCAACTGGAACTCGCCCTTCGGTCCGTTCCGCATCGACTTCGCTTACGCCCTTCGCAAAGAAGAGGGTGACGATACCAAACGCTTCTCATTCAACGTAGGAACCCAATTCTGATGAAGAAAATTTTCACCGCTTCGGCGCTGGCTGTCGCTGCGCTGTCGGCTTCGCCGATCCTGACCGTTCCGGCTTTCGCGCAGGCGAAGTCCGTCGCCGTCGCCGACGTCCGCGTCGCTGCGGGCCGCTCGAACGCCTTCACCGTCGCGTCGCAGCAGATCGAGACGACCTACAAGGCGCAGATCGACCAGCAGCAGGCACGCGGCCAGACGCTGCAGGCCGAAATCAACGTGCTGATCGCGAAGTATAACGAGGAATCGAAAAAGACCCCGCAGAACCAGGCTGCGCTCCAGGCGGCTGGCAAGGCGGTCCAGGACAAGCAGCGCGCGGCGCAGGCCGAACTGCAGCAGATCGGCGCGCCGGTCGAACTCGCGATCGCCTATGTCGAGGACCAGATCAGCGTCCGCATGATGGAAGCCGTCCGCGGCGCGATGACCGCGCGCAAGGTCGACCTGCTGCTGCAGCCCAACGCGGTGATCCGCCGCGAGGAGAGCACCGACATCACCGACGCGATCGTCGCCGAACTCAACCGCATCCTGCCGAACGTGTCGATCGCGGTCCCGGCCGGCTATCAGCCGGGCCAGCTCGTCGAACAGGCGAACCAGCAGGCGCTGAACGCCGCGCGCGCCGCGCAGGGCACGCGTCCGGCCACCCCGGCTCCGGCGCCGACGGGCACCGCACCGACGACCCGTTAAGTCGATGACGGACGGGGAAAATCAGGACGCGGCGCTGGGTCCGGTGGATATCCGCCGGATCCTGACGCTGCTGCCGCATCGTTATCCGATGCTGCTCGTCGACCGGGTGGTTTCGATGGTGAAGGACACCTCGATCCACGCGGTCAAGGCAGTGACGATGAACGAGCCCTTTTTCCAGGGGCATTTCCCCGGCCGGCCGATCATGCCCGGCGTCCTCATCGTCGAGGCACTGGCGCAGGCGGGCGGCATATTGGCGATCGAATCGCTCGGTCTCGGCGGTTCGGGCAAGCTCGTCTATTTCATGGGCATCGACGGGGTGAAGTTCCGCAAGCCCGTCGAACCCGGCGTGCTGCTCGACCTCCACGTCACTATCCTTCAGGCGAAGCGGAACATCTGCAAGTTCGAAGGCAAGGCGATGCTGGACGGCCAGCTGGCGACCGAATGCCAGTTCACCGCGATGATCGCCGATCCGCCGAGCGACTGAATTCCAACCCGTCGTCATCCCGGCGAAGGCCGGGATCTCGACCGGGCATCAGGACGCGACGGCGAGATACCGGCTTTCGCCGGGATGACGATGCACCAGATCCGGGTGTTGCAATTTCAGCCATTGCCCACTAAGGGCCCCACTTCGCGTCCTTGGACGCACAGACTCAGCCGCTGGTCGGAAACCAGTGGCACAGGAGCCAGAAGATGAAAAAAGACATTCACCCCGACTATCACATGATCACGGTCAAGATGACCGACGGCACCGAATATCAGACGCGCTCGACCTGGGGCAGCGAAGGTGACGTGATGACGCTCGAAATCGACCCGACCGCGCACCCGGCATGGACCGGCGGCACCGGCCGTATGCTCGACACCGGCGGCCAGGTCGCGAAGTTCAACAAGCGCTTCGGTGGTCTCACCCTCAAGCGTTAATTCGGGTTTACCCCAGAACCTTTGCAAGCGCGCTTTGCCACCCGGCAAGGCGCGTTTTGCGTTTCGGGTCGTCGAGTGCGGGCGTGAAGCGCGTCGCGGTGCCGCGCATCGCCTGCGCCGCGCCGGCGAGGTTCGGGTAAAGCCCTGCGCCGGTCGCAGCCAGCATCGCGGCGCCGAGCGCCGTGCTCTCGACGAAGCCGGGACGCTCGACCACGATGCCCAGCATGTCGGCGAGGTCCTGCGCCATCCAGTCGTTCGCGGCCATGCCGCCGTCGATCCGCACTTCGGCCCAGTCGACCCCGTCGGCGGCGAAGGCCGATTTGAGATCGTGCGCCTGATAGGCCTGCGCCTCGAGCGCGGCGCGCGCGACATGCGCCTTGGTGGTGGCAAAGCTCAGCCCCGACAGCGCGGCGAGCGCATCGGGCCGCCAGTGCGGCGCGCCGAGACCCGAGAGGGCGGGGACCAGATAGACGCCGCCATTGTCGGTCACCGAGCGCGCCAGCCCTTCGCTTTCCCCCGCGCTCGCAAGCAGGCCGAGCCCGTCGCGCAGCCATTTGATCAGGCTGCCCGCGACGAACACCGATCCTTCGAGCGCGTAGGAACGGACGTCGCCTTCCTGGAAGAGCACGGTGGCGAGCAGCCGGTTGTTCGATTGCGGCCGCGCCCGCCCGCTCGCCGACAGGATGAAGGCGCCGGTGCCGAAGGTCGCCTTGGTCTGTCCCGGCGACAGGCAGGCCTGGCCGATCGTCGCGGCCTGTTGGTCGCCCGCCATGCCCGCGATCGGGATCGATCCGCCGAACAGCGCCGGATCGGTGGTGCCGACCGTGGTGGTGCAGCCGGCGATTTCGGGGAGCAGGCCCATCGGCACGCCGAGCAGGTCGCAAAGCTCCGCATCCCAGCCGCCGTTGCCGTTGATGTCCATCAGCAGCGTGCGCGACGCATTGCTCGCGTCGGTGACGTGCACGCCGCCGGTCAGGCGATAGACGAGATAGGATTCGACCGTGCCGACCGCGAGCCGGTCGCCCGCCTCGCGGAGTTGCGGCCAATGGTCGAGCGCCCAGCCGATCTTGGTTCCCGAAAAATAGGGGTCGAGCAGCAGGCCGGTCTTCGCCTGCGCCATCGGTTCGTGTCCCGCTTCCTTGAGCGCGGCGCAGGCGGCGGCCGAGCGGCGATCCTGCCAGACGATCGCGGGGGCGAGCGGTTCGCCGGTGGCGCGGTCCCAGAAGACGACCGTTTCGCGCTGGTTGGTGATGCCGATCGCGGCGACGGTATCGGCGCCGCCGGCCTGCGCGATCATCTCGCGCGTGCAGGCGAGGGTCGCGGTCCAGATTTCGGCCGCATCATGCTCGACGAGGCCGGGGCCGGGGTAGTGCTGGCGAAACTCGCGCTGCGCGCTGCCGAGCGGCGTGCCGTCGGCCGCAAAGAGCATCGTGCGGGTCGAGGTGGTGCCCTCGTCGATGACGATGATCTTTTCGGTCATATCCTCCCACCCCGTTTCTCATTTCGTCGCCCCCGCCTTCGCGGGGGCGACGCGCTTTTGCTACTTCCTTGATGAAGAAAGAACGGCCCTTCGACAAGCTCAGGGCGAACGGAAACGGGATGCCAAGCAATAATCTTGCAATTTCGCGCAATCCATGCCATATGATGGTGCAGCGCAGCATGGCGGGATCACCCGCCGCAACCACCGGCAGCGTGATTTTCTCGCCCGATACAGGCGCGGGACGAGCCGGACCGGCGCTTTGTCCCCAGAGGCACCCTTTCACGCGGGTCGTTTCGAACCCGCGGCCGTGCGCCGTCCGTTCGATGCGAGCGGACGCTGTGCGCGTCGCCCATTGTGAGTAAAATATGACGACTTTCAACGACTTTGGCCTGCACGCCGACATCAATCGCGCGCTTGCCGCCAAGGATTATACCCAGCCGACCCCGATCCAGCTGCAGGCGATCCCCGTGCTGAAGCAGGGCCGCGACCTGTGCGGCATCGCGCAGACCGGCACCGGCAAGACCGCGGCCTTCTCGCTGCCGTCGATCCACCACCTCCTGACCTATCCGCATACCGCCAACCCGCGCAGCTGCCGGATGCTCGTGCTGTCGCCGACGCGCGAACTCGCCGCGCAGATCGCGCAGAGCTGCCGCGACTATGGCCGCTTCACCAAGCTGCGCGTCTCGACCGTGTTCGGCGGCGTGCCGATCAACAAGCAGATCCGCGACCTCGCGCAGGGCGTCGACATCCTCGTCGCGACTCCGGGCCGCCTGCTCGACCTGATCGACCAGCGCGCGCTGCGTATGGATGACGTCGAAATCTTCGTCCTCGACGAAGCCGACCAGATGATGGACATGGGCTTCATCCACTCGCTGCGCCGCGTCGCCAAGCTGCTGCCGTCGCGCCGCCAGAATCTCTTCTTCTCGGCAACGATGCCGAAGGAGATCGCAGGGCTCGCCGACCAGTTCCTCAACGATCCGGTCACCGTCTCGGTGACGCCGCAGGCAACGACCGCGGAGAAGATCCGCCAGTTCTCGACCTTCGTCGAACAGAAGGAAAAGCAGGCGCTGCTCACCGCGGTGATCGGCCGCGAGGATATCGACCGCGCGCTGATCTTCACCCGCACCAAACATGGCGCCGACCGCGTCGTGCGCCACCTCGCGGGCGCGAAGATCAAGGCGATGGCGATCCACGGCAACAAGAGCCAGGCGCAGCGCACCCAGGCACTGCAGGCGTTCCGTTCGGGCGAGATCAAGCTGCTCGTCGCGACCGACATCGCCGCGCGCGGCATCGACGTGTCGGGCGTCAGCCATGTCATCAACTTCGAGATTCCGAACGTCCCCGAACAATATGTCCACCGCATCGGCCGCACCGCGCGCGCCGGTGCCGAGGGCAAGGCGATCAGCTTCATCGCCCCCGACGAGCGCACCTATATGCGCGATATCGAGCGCGTGACGCGGACCAAGTCCGAACCGATGCCGCTGCCCGAGAATTTCAGCGAGCTGGTGCGCAACCTGCCGAAGCCGGTGCAGCCGCCGCGCGATACCGGCAGCAAGGGCCGCAACCCGCAGCGCCAGCGTGAGGAAGCGCTCGCCGGCCGCGGCGAGGGTCAGCGTCACGGTGGCCAGCCGCGCGGCGATCGCGGTCCGCGCCGCGATGGTCCGGCCACCGACGGCCAGCCGCAGCGCAAGCGCCGCTTCCGCCCGCGGAACAAGAGCGTCGGTGCACACAAGGGCGCGGTCAAGCGCGTCGGTTGACGCCTCCCGCTCATTCGTTAGACCCTTCGCCCAATGACATAATGGGCGAAGGGGTAGCGGATGACGGACGGCGCAGGCGCAGCGACACTACCGGCGGATACCCGGCAGAGCGAACGCAAGGTCATCCTGGCCTCGTCGCTCGGCACCGTGTTCGAATGGTATGATTTCTACCTCTACGGCCTGCTCGCGACGATCATTTCGGCGCAATTCTTTTCGGGCGTCAACGAAACCACCGGCTTCATCTTCGCGCTAGCGGCCTTTGCCGCGGGTTT
>PNJO01000119.1 GCA_013821905.1 Sphingopyxis sp.
TCGCGACGACGAGGCTGGTCCCCGCCGCGATTTCGGGCGGACGGCCCGATGTCAACATCAGCGCCGCGATCGGGGCGAGACCGACGCCGAGATTGAGGAAGGTCGCGAAACGGATCGACGACAGGCAATAGGCGGTCGCGAGCGACCCCATCGCCATGATCATCGCATAATAGCTGTGCGTGTCGGGCGCCGCCGCAAGCCAGTTGGTCACCGTCCACAGGCTGCACATCGCGCCGGTGACGCCCGACAGCCAGCTGGCCTCGACGATGATCCGCCGCGCGCGGCGCGGGCTCATGCGGCGACCCCGGTTGTGCATCAGGAACAGAAAGCCGCAGACGCCGATCCCCGCGAGGATCAGCGGAAAGCCGATGCGGATCAGCGGGTGGACTGTTGCGACGCCCGCGTAGATCGCGGTCGGTGTCGTCGCCGCGAGCATCAGGAAGAGCATCGGGGTCAATGTTTCGACGCGGTCGGCGCGCAGCAGCGCGACATCGTCGCGGATTGCCTCCGGAACAGGCGGAAAAAAGCGTTGCCGCAGCCAGCGCGAAACCCACGTCATGCGCCGGGGGTAACAAGCGCGTGTAAAGTAAAAGTTAAGTATCGAAGCGACGATATTTCAGGACGCTAGCGCCAGGGGGACGACAGGTAATTGCGCAATCTTAACCTGCGCGGGCCGCTTCCCCGCGTCCCGGCGCGCATCGAGGGCCGGACAGGGCCGCCGCCCGCCCGAAGGCGGGGCGACGCGCCGTCAGCTGCCCTTTTTCTTGCGGTGGCTTTCGAGGTCGAGCACGGCGTTCTCGCTGCCCTCGGGCAGCAGGCCGAGCCGGCGCGCGACTTCCTGATAGGCTTCGACCTCGCCGCCGAGGTCGCGGCGGAAGCGGTCCTTGTCGAGCTTTTCGTTCGTCGTCATGTCCCACAGACGGCAGCCGTCGGGGCTGATCTCGTCGGCAAGAATGATGCGGCTGAAATCGCCCTCGTAGAGGCGACCGAACTCGAGCTTGAAGTCGATCAGGCGGATGCCGACCGCGGCGAACATGCCCGACATGAAGTCGTTGATGCGGATCGCCATGTCCTGGATGTCGTGGAGCTCGTCCTGGCTGCACCAGTTGAAGCAGGCGATATGCTCCTCGGCGACGAGCGGATCGCCGAGCGCGTCGTCCTTGTAGCAATATTCGATCAGCGTGCGGGGAAGCTGCGTCCCTTCCTCGAGCCCGAGGCGCTTCGACAGCGTACCCGCGGCGACGTTGCGCACGATCACCTCGATCGGCACGATCTCGACCTGGCGGATCAGCTGTTCGCGCATGTTGAGGCGGCGGATGAAGTGGGTCGGCACGCCGATGTTGCCGAGCAGCGTGAAGACATGCTCCGAAATCCGGTTGTTCAGCACGCCCTTGCCGTTGATCGTCCCGCGCTTCTGTGCGTTGAACGCGGTCGCATCGTCCTTGAAATACTGGATCAAAGTGCCCGGTTCGGGGCCTTCGTAGAGGATCTTGGCTTTGCCTTCGTAGATCTGGCGGCGACGGGCCATGGCGGTCAACTTTCTGTCGGAACCAAATGAATGACCCCGGCAAAGCGACTCATCTGCGAGCGCGGCGCCGGGGCGGTCGGGGCGCCTATAGCGGCAAAGCAGGGGCGCGTCATCCCCGGCGATCTTTACGTTTACGTCAACTAGAGCTTGCCTTCACCCGGCGCAGTTGCAACGATGGCGGAAAGCCAAGGAGAGAGAGATGAGCTACGACCAGATCCGCCTCGACAAGCACGAAGGCATCGCGTTGCTGACGCTGCACCGGCCCGACCGCATGAACGCCTTCACGACCGAGATGATGATCGAGGCCGTCGCGGCGCTCGACGAGTGCGATGCCGACGACGGCGTGCGCGCGGTGATCTTCACCGGATCGGGCGACCGCGCCTTTTGCGCCGGCGCCGACCTTGGATCGGGCGCATCGACCTTCGACTATGACAAGCGCACCGACAAGCAGGCGATCCTGCCCGACGGCGCGTCGGCGAGCCCGATCCGCGACGATGGCAGCATCGACTGGTCGCACCCGCTGGTCCGCGATTCGGGCGGGCGGCTGTCGCTGCGCATCTTCGAGGCGAAGAAGCCGGTGCTCGGCGCGATCAACGGCGCCGCGGTCGGCATCGGCGCGACGATGACGCTGCCGATGGACGCGCGGCTCGCGAGCGACACCGCGCGCTACGGTTTCGTTTTCGCACGGCGCGGCATCGTGCCCGAAGCGGCGTCGAGCTGGTTCCTGCCGCGGCTCGTCGGGATCGCGAACGCGGTCGACCTTTGTTACTCGGGTCGCCTGATCTCGGCCGAGGAAGCCCGGGAAAAGGGCCTTGTCCAGTCGGTCCACGCGCCGGGCGCGCTGATCGACGCGGCGATCGCCAGAGCGCGCGAGATGACCGAGCATAGCGCGCCCGTCTCCGTCGCGCTGACGCGCCACATGCTGTGGCGGATGCTGGGCGCGCCGCATCCGATGAGCGCGCATCGCTGGGACAGCCGCGCGATCTTTTCGCGCGGGCGCAGCCCCGACGCGGCCGAGGGCGTCACCAGCTTCCTCGAAAAGCGCGCGCCGGACTTCACCGCGAGCGTCGCGAACGACTATCCCTGGTTCGCCGAGTTCGAGGATGCACCGCCCTATAGCTGAGCGGCGCGCGGTCAGTCGGCGGCGAAGCGCGCGGTGACCCTGGCGTCGATGCCCGCGGCTTTCAACGGCATCGCAAAGCTCTGTTCGACCGCGGCGCGCGCAGCGCTCTGCGCCAGCCGCATCGGCGTCGCACCCTTCGCCTGCTTGATCAGCTCTTCCTGCGCGCGCTTGCGGTTCGCGGCATCGAGCGTCTTTTCGGCGTCGGTCAGCGTCAGCAATATCTCGCCGTCGCGATATTCGCTGATCGCGTCGATATCAATCTCGGGCCCCGCGAGCCGCAGCGGCGGCAGCGTGACGGTGAGCGCGCTGGTCGCGGCGTCCCAGTCGAGGTCGGACTGCTTCAGCTTGCCGAGATCGAGTTCGTAGCGGACCGTGCCGGGCATGATCAGCGTCTTCTGCGCGCTCAGCCCCAGCCGGTTCTGCGTCGAGGTGACCACCGCGACATAGCGCGCGGTGAAGGGCACGAGGACATTCTGTTCCTGCAGCCCCTGCAGGCTCGCAGCGACGACGGTCTCGGGATCATAGCCGCGCTGCCAGTCGCGCCAGGCGGCGACCGCCCACCAGACGGCGGCGAGCATCAGCGCCGCGGCAGCGAGCAGGATCAGGCGCGGCAACAGGCGCGGCGCGGGCGAAGAGGCAGGCGGGGAAGCCGGCGTGGTCATGGCGTGGTATAATCCGAACAATCGGGCGCCGGCCGGTCCATTTCATAGCGCGACGTCGCGGGGTTGTAGCGCAGCGTGCGTTCATAGCTGCACCGGGGATCGGTCTCGCGGACGAGGTCCGCCGCTTGCAGCCGCAGCTCGCTGTTGTCCTGCGAGCGCCGCGAGGTGCGCGGATAGGCAGTCGCCACGCTGCGATAGGTCAGCACCGGCAGCTCGCCGGCCTCGGCCGGGCCACCCGCGAGGGCGGCGGTGAAGCTATATTCGTCGTGGCACGCCTCGCGCCGGTTCTTCCTGTCCGCTTCCGAGAAACAGGCGCGGATCGTCAGCGACCCGTCCCAGACGATATCGAGCACCTCGTCGCCGAGGCTGACGATCGACGGCGAGGCGTCGAGGCGGAGCAGGTGCAACCGGCTCCCCGTTCCGCCGCCGCCCGAATACATCGCGCTCTGCGTCGCGACGATGCCCATCAGATATCGGCGCGACCCCGGCGCGGCGCCGTCGTGCGGCGGTATGGCGACCAGATGCGGCCACAGGCCGAGGGTTTCGCCGTCCCTGGGGACAAAGGGCAGCGACAGGTCGCCGGCCTCGCCCGACCGCGGCGCCGCCTGCACGCGCCCGCCCGCCTCGGGCACAGCCGGAAGATCGAGGCACAGGCTCTTGTCGGGCAGGCATTGCCGGTCGCCCTCGCCCGCAACGAGCGCGACGACGAGCGGATCGGGCGCGGCGGGCGCCTGCGCGGCGGCAAGCAGCAGCGGCAACAGCATCAGGCGAGCATCCATTGCTCGCCCTCGACGCGCGCGATCCCGCGCGTTTCGAGGTCGATCAGATGCGCGAGCACCGAGCGGCCGGCGGCGCCGGTCAGCCGCGGGTCGAGCCCCTTGTACATATGCTTCACCATCTCGGGGATCACGCCCGTGCCCCTTTCGAGTTCCCGCAAGATCTGCCGCTCGCGCTGCTTGCGGTGGCCGAGCATCCCGCGCACGAGCTGGCGCGGCTTGTTCACGGCGGGGCCGTGCGCCGGATAATAGACGCGGTCGCCGCGTTCATAGAGTTTCGACAGGCTGGCCATATAGGCCGCCATGTCGCCGTCGGGCGGGCTGACGACGCTGGTCGACCAGGCCATGACATGGTCGCCGGTGAAC
Organism: Sphingopyxis sp.; assembly: GCA_013821905.1. Lineage (GTDB taxonomy): Bacteria > Pseudomonadota > Alphaproteobacteria > Sphingomonadales > Sphingomonadaceae > Sphingopyxis. The sequence continues at coordinate 4,456 of PNJO01000119.1, forward strand.
AGCGCGCCGGTCTCGACGAGGCCGAAGCAAAGATGGTTCGACGTGTGGCCGGGCGTCGCCACCGCTTCGAGCGTCCAGCCGTCGCCCGCGATGCGCTCGCCGTCGGCCAGCACGCGGTCGGGCGCATAATCGGTATCGAACGCCGAATCGGCGCGCGGGCCGTCGTCGGCGAGCGCGAGCGGCGCGCAGCCGATCACCGGCGCGCCCGTCGTTTCCCTGAGCGGCGCCGCGGCGGGGCTGTGGTCGCGGTGCGTGTGCGTGCACAGGATCGCGGCGATCCGCTGGCCTTCCGTCGCGCGCAGGATCGCGTCGACATGGCCGGTGCCGTTGATGTCGGCGGGGTCGCCGATGCTGAGCCCCGATCCCGTCGGGCCGGGATCGATCACCGCGACGTCGCTGCCCGCGCCGACGATCCACGTCTGGGTGCCGGTGAAGGTATAAGGCGAGGGATTGGGCGCGAGCACACGGCGCACCAGCGGCTCGTGCTGCTCGCACTCGCCGGCGCGGATGCTGTCGGGCCAGGGTCTTTCTTCGCTCATGCGCATCATGTGGCATCGCGGACCGCGAAGGAAAAGGGGCAACGACCGGCGACCGCCTTCGGGCCTAAGGCGACAAAAGAGACAGACGGACGCGTCCGAAATGTCTCCTTTGTCGCTTTAAGCCCACGAAAGTGGATGGAGGTCGGAAAAGCGCTCTGCGGGACTGGCGACGCGGTCACCCGTCAGGATAGATCATGGCGGAATTTATTAGGAAAGCGCTTTTCGCGGGGATGACGAGAAAGGGGGTAAGGGCAGTTCCCCACGCCGAAACCGACATCGCGCCCCAAGCCCCATGAAAAAGGGAGCGGCATGGACCGCTCCCTTTCCCGCCCCTGCCGCCGACCCCACCGGGGAATGGAGGTCGGCGTCAAAGCCGCCGGGCCCGATCACCCGATTCAGTTGGCCGATTTTTCCGCTTCGGCGATCGCCTTGTCGATGTCGGCGGCGACCTTCTTGCGCATCTCGTCGGACAGGCCGCGCGCGCGCTCACCCTCGGCAAAGGCCTCGCGCGCCTTCTTCAGCGCCGACAGGCGCGCCGCCTTGCCCTCGGGCGTGTCGTTGCAGGCGAACATATAGACGCGGCTGCGCTTGGTGCCCTCGCTCTCGTCGCGGTTGACGATCGGCGCGGCGTGCTGGCCTTCGCCGCATTTGGCCATCACGCGGGTCTTGCCGTCGTAGGTCCAGGTGCCGTGCATCGGTGGTATCGGTGGCATCGGCGGCATCGGGGGCAGCGGCGCCATCACCGTGCGGAAATGCTCCTTGCGTTTCGCTTCCAGCCTGTCGGCGATCGCTTCGGCGCGGGCGCCGTCGATGCCCTGTTCCTTGAGCGTCGCGATCACCTCGTCGCGCGACAGGCCGCCGGGCGTGCGGATTTCGATGCGGCGCGCCTTGTCCTTGATGTCGGCGGGCGCGAAGATCACCGCGGGAGCCTTGCCGTCGCCCGGTTCGCCGTCGCGGCGGATCACGATGCGGTGCACTTCGCGCTTCTTGCCGTCGCTGTCGGTGGCGATGTCATCGCTATGCTCGGTGAAGACCATGACGCCGGGGGCATCGGGCGCCTCGGGCGGCAGCGGCGGTTCGGGCGGAGCCGGCGGCGCGGGCGGTTCGGCGATATCGGCGGTCTGCGCCTTTGCCACCACGATCCCCGCCGGAACCAGCGTCGCGGTCGTCGCCAGCACCGCCAGCGTCGCCCCGCCGACGAGCAGCCGGCCGACCAGCCCGCGCTTCTTCGAAATATCCTGCTGCATCAGCATGGTCAGTCTCTCCTGCAAATTGTCGTGGACCGCCATCGGCGCCGCGAGCGAAAGCCGGGGGCCGACCGCGGCCTTGACGATCGCGGTGGCATAGCGGGCGGTACGCGCGTCGCGGCCGTCATGGTCGGCCATGGTCAGCACGCGCGCGTCGCACGCGGCCTCCTGGTCGAAGCGGAAGGCGCGGATCGCGCGCCAGGCAAAGGGGTTGAACCACTGGACGGCGAGCAGCACGAGCGCGGCGCTGTTCGCCCACAAATCGCCATGCCGATGGTGCGCGAGTTCGTGGTCGATCGCCAGCGCGCGCTCGTCAGCGACATAGCGGGCGAAGAAATCGCGCGGCACCGCGACATAGCGCCGCCACAGGCCAAAGGCGACCGGGCCGTCGACCGCATCGGACATCACCAGCCGAATCCTGCCGATCGGTTCGAGTTCGACCGCCTCGCCGCCGAGCACTTCGCGCAGGAAGCGCCGGTGCGACACCATCGCGGCGACGAGCACCGCAACCATGCCCGCGGCCCAGAGGGTGAAGAAGACCGGGATGAGGTCCGCGAGCGACCACAAGGGTTCGGCAATCGGGGCGGGTTCCGAAATCGGCATGTCGGCCGGAAGGACCAGCACCGCCTCGACCGCGGGCTCGCTGACAACGACAGGATCGGCGAAGGGCAGCGGCGGCAGCACCAGCCGCAGCGCGGGCACCGCCCACAGCGCATAGGTCAGCCGCGGGCCGAAATGGCGCGCAAAGGGTTTGCGGACGATCAGGACCAGCAGGACGAGGATGCCCGTCGTCACGAGCGTGTCGGCCCAGGCCTGGAGCAGCATCGCGGCGCTCATGACTTGAGCTTCCGGAGCAGCGCCTCGATCTCGGCGATATCGGCTTCGCTGAGCGCCTCGCGCTCGGCGAGATGCGCGATCAGCGGGCTGACGCGGCCGCCGAACAGGCGATCGACGAAGCGCTGCGATTCCTCGCCGACCGCGTCGGCGCGGTCGACCGCGGGGCTATAGAGATAGCGGCGGCCGTCGGCCTCGGCGGTCACCGCGCCCTTCTGCACCAGCCGCGCGAGCAATGTCTTCACCGTCGCCTGCGTCCAGCCGTTCAGCTTTCCGACGCGCTGCGTCAGGTCGGCGGCGGTCTGCGGGGCCTTGTCCCACAGCGCCGACAGCACCTGCATCTCCGAATCGCTTGCTCTTTCCGCCATTGGAACCCCTCCTCTTGGCGTGCTCGTCTGCAACGCGACTACAAATGTAGTCAATCGGCTGAACGCTGGCTGAACGAAGCTGAATGAGCACAAGTCCGTCATCCCGGCGAAGGCCGGGATCTCATCGGTGCATCAGCACGCGAAGTCGGGATCCCGGCCTTCGCCGGGATGACGAAATAGAGGTTGCGCGAATGTGTCGGGATTTTTGACACCTGCCCGGGCCGGTAAGAAATCGCTAACCAGCGTCTTCCGCCGGAATCCGCATCGGCGCCAAACTGGCACGGCACTTGTATGGTATTCCATGTTCCCGAGTGTTCCGCTCAATGGAGCGGTGGGGGGCATCGGTCTGGTCCCTGATGCCCCCTGCCCCCACTCCGGACATCCCCCACTTGCCCCCGACGCTGACGGGGGGCGGAGCGGCCGAAAGGCCCCGCCCCCCGGATGCTTTTGTCAGGTCCCGACGGGATCGGAAATGCCGAGCAGCGCGCCCAGATCGCGGCGGCTGGCGAGCAGGTCGGCAAGGCTGTAGCCGTCGAGCACCCGCATGAACGCCGCCAGCGCCTCCGCGAGCGCACCGGTCAGCCCGCACGCGGGCGCGATGACGCAGCTCGCGCAATCGACCAGGTCGAACCCCTCCTCGGTATGGCGCACCACCGCACCGACATTGATCTCCGCAGCATCCCGCGCCAGCCGGACCCCGCCGAAACGCCCGCGCACACTCTCGAGATAGCCCGCGTTCACCAGATCGTTGACGACCTTCATCAGATGGTTCTGCGAAATGTCATAGGCGCGCGAAATCTCGGAGATCGGGCTCAGCCGCCCGTCTTCCTGCGCGCCCGCATAGAGGAGCACGCGCATCGCATAGTCGGTGTAGCGCGTCAGGCGCATCGCAATCTCCCCAAGTCGGGCTTGTCGCCCATAATATGTATTTTCGTTGCATGTTTCAAATTTCGAGCATACATGCACATTATATACATGATTGGAGCGAGTCGTGAAACAGGACGACCAGATCGACGAAGCCGCACTCGAGCGCCTGATCCCCGCCTTTTATGCGCGGGCGCGCGCCGACGCCGAAATCGGCCCGCTGTTCGACGCCGCGGTGCACGACTGGTCCGACCATCTCGAAAAGCTGGTCGCCTTCTGGTCGTCGGTGATGCTGACGAGCGGCCGCTACAAGGGCAGCCCGATGGCGGCGCACCTGAAGCACAAGGCCGCGATCACCCCGGCGATGTTCGACCGCTGGCTGGCGATCTGGGCCGAAACCACCGGCGAGATGCTCGCGCCCGCCGCCGCGACAGCCCTGCAGGCCAAGGCCGCGCGCATCGCCGAAAGCCTTCAGCTCGCGCTGTTTTTCCGCCTCGACGACCCCGGCCGCCGGGCAGCCTGACCCCAACGCCCTGCTGCCCGCGATCCGCGACGTGCTGGGCGAAGCGGTCGCGACCGACGACGTGCTCGCGGCATGGGGCGAGGCCTATTGGATGCTCGCCGACCTGCTGATCGCGGCAGAGGCGCAGGCGTATGAAGATGCCGAGGCGGCCTAAGTTGGGCGATGGCCGGTTGCGGCCGGAATAAGACGTCGCCCCAGCGAAAGCTGGGGCCGCTAGCGGTTTACGAGGCGGCGCAGGAAAAGGCCGATAGCGGCCCCAG
>PNJO01000120.1 GCA_013821905.1 Sphingopyxis sp.
CTTTCCGAACCGGATCAAAGGCCGCAGCGTGCCGCGCCGCGGCGAGCCGGACCTGTCTCAAGGTGCAGGTTGCGCTGACCTTCGGGCAGCAGGACCTGTCGGCCCGCACGATATCGGCGGCGGCACGAACGCGCGATCATGCTGTCTCCACATCTGGCGAAAAGGAGACCGACATGATCCTCGACACCGTTTTGCATTCCGAAAAGCCCGGGCTCGACGAGCCGACTCCCTCGCGTTACGCGCTGCAGGTCGGCGACATCGACGTGCTGATAATCAGCGACGGCGTGCTGCCGATCCCGGCGCATGTGCTGGCGCACAACGTCGAACCGGAGATTCTCGAGGCCTGGCTGGACGAACAGTTCCTGCCGCACGACATCGCCGAATGGCCGCTGAACGTGATCGTTGTGCGCAGCGGCGACCGGATCATCCTTGTCGATGCGGGGCTCGGCTTCGATCCCGACCTCAGGCTGTCGAAGGCCGGGCGGCTGGCGCAGCGGCTGGAGGCCGCCGGCATTGCGCTCGGATCGGTGACCGACGTCGTGCTGACCCATATGCACATGGACCATATCGGCGGCCTGATCACCGAGGGGACGCGCGAGCGGATGCGCCCCGACCTGCGCGTCCATGTCGCGGCGGCCGAGGTCGCGTTCTGGGAAGACCCCGACTTCTCGCAGACCGCGATGCCGCCCGGCTTCCCCGACGCGCTGCGGGCGGCCGCGAAGCGGTTCATGAGCCAATATGGCGACCGGGTGCGGACGTTCGAGGAGGAGCATGAGGTTGCGCCCGGCGTGATCGCACAGCGCACCGGCGGTCATACACCCGGCCACTGCGTGGTCCGCGTGGCGTCCGGCGGCGAGCGGCTGACCTTCGTCGGCGATGCGATATTCCAGGTCGGCTTCGACCGTCCGGGCTGGTTCAACGGCTTCGAGCACGATCCCGAGGAATCGGCGCGCGTCCGCGTCGATCTGCTCCGCGAGTTCGCCGCGACCCGCGAGGCGTTCGTGGCGACGCATCTTCCCTTCCCGTCTATCTATCATGTGGCGGTTGCGGGCGACGCTTTCCGGGCTGTGCCTGCCGTCTGGGACTATTGAGCGCCCGCCGCAAACAAACTGGCGCCTCGCGCGCCGAATGATATCCAGCCGGCCATGGCCCACATTCCGGGCCATGGCCGTTTGCGTCCCGCGCCACTCGATCTCCTGAAAAACGGGAATAATTGTTGTAATTGCGAATCGTTCTCGATAATGGCCGTGCATCCTTTCGGCAGAACCTCCAGATGCACGCACCCACCTCCTCGCGCCCGGCGACCAAGAAGAGCCGGAAAGCCTTTTGGCTGAAGCAGCTGCACATGTGGCACTGGATGAGCTCGGCGATCAGCCTGATCGGCCTCGTGCTCTTCGCGATCACCGGCTTCACGCTGAATCACGCCGCCGACATCGAAGGCTCGCCGGTCGTCACCGAAAAGACCGTGCAGATGCCGCCTGCCATTCTCGGCAAGCTTGGCGCCGATCCCGCGGGCGGCAAGGGTGCCTTGCCGGCGCGCGTCGCATCGTGGGTCGAGGGTCATTTTCCCGTCAAGGCGAATGGCGAGGCCGAATGGTCGGCGGACGAGGTCTATCTGCCCGCGCCGCGCCCCGGCGGCGACGCGTGGGTCGCGATCGACCGCGCAAGCGGCGAGGTGACGAGCGAAGTCACCGACCGCGGCTGGATCTCCTACCTCAACGACCTGCACAAGGGGCGCAATTCGGGCGGAGAGTGGAGCCTGTTCATCGACATCTTCTCCTTCGCCTGTCTGGTCTTTGCGGTCACCGGCCTGTTCCTGCTGTGGCTGCATGCCGCGAAGCGCAAGAGCACCTGGCCGCTGGTCGGGGCGGGGCTCGCCATTCCCGCGGCCATCGCCGTCATCTTCATCCACTAGGGAGACCCATCATGCAGCTTTCCACCCGCGTCCTCGTTCTCGGCGGCACCGCCGGTCTCGGCGCGGTGCTCACCGCGCCTGCGGTGGCGGCGGACCCCAAGGCGATGGACGTGACGATCAATATCCCGCAGCTGAAGGTCGCCGAATATCACAAGCCCTATGTCGCGATCTGGGTCGAAAAGGCGGGCAGCGCCGCGAAGACCGTCGCCGTCTGGTACGACCATGACATGAAGGCCAATGAAGGCACGAAGTGGCTGCGCGACGTGCGGCAGTGGTGGCGCGCCTCGGGCCGCTCGATGAAATTCCCCGCCAACGGCATCACCGGCGCGACGCGGGGCCCCGGCGCGCAGAAGATCTCCTTCACCCGCGCGCAGCTCGGCGCGACCGCGCCCGGCGACTATGTGCTGGTGATCGAGGCGGCGCGCGAGGTCGGCGGGCGCGAATTGCTGCGCATCCCCTTCACCTGGCCCGCGAAGGCCGGTGCGGGCGGCCGCGCTGCGGGCAAAACCGAACTCGGCGCCGTTTCGGTCGCCTTCCGCTGAGCTTGAAAGGAACAGGGTTATGAAGAAGCGAATTTGGGGTTTCGCCGCGACCGCCGCACTGGCCGCGCTGGTTGCCGTTCCCGCCTCGGCGCACCGCCAGTGGATGCTGCCATCGGCGACCGTCCTTTCGGGCGATGACGTCTGGGTCACCGTCGACGCGGCGGTGTCGAACGACCTTTTCTATTTCGAGCATCAGCCGCTCCGCCTCGACGCGATGAAGGCCTGGGCTCCCGACGGCACCGAAGCCACGATCGAGAACAAGTCGACCGGTCGCTATCGCAGCACCTTCGACGTGCATTTGACGCAGAAGGGCACATGGCGCATCGCCTCGGTCGCCGACATGCTGATGGGCACCTATGACCTGGGCGGAAAGACCGAGCGACTGCCGCGCGGCACCACCGCCGCGAACCTTGCCGAGCGTATCCCCGCGGGCGCGACCAACGTAAAGACCGCAGAAGCGAACAACCGCAACGAGATTTTCGTGACGGTGGGCGAGCCGACGACGACGCTGTTCAAACCGGTGGGGAAGGGGATCGAACTGGTGCCCGTGACGCACCCGAACGACCTGATCGCCGGCGAGACCGCGACCTTCCAGTTCCTGCTCGACGGCAAGCCCGCCGCGGACCTGCCTGTGACGGTGATTCCGGGCGGCATCCGCTATCGCGACCAGCTCGGCCAGGTCGACCTCAAGACCGGCGCTGACGGCAAGGTCGAAGTCAACTGGCCCGAACCCGGCCTCTACTGGCTGAACGTCACGACGCCGCAAGCCGAAGGCGAAGAGGGCGCGCCGCCGGCGATCGCCCGCCGCGCAAGCTATGTGACGACGCTCGAGGTGCTCGCGCCCTGAGCGACCATATCCTGATCCCCCGGGCGCTGACGCCCGCGGCCTTTGCGGCGCGCGATCCGGGGGCTGCGATTCAGGGCTTCGCTGGCGAGACGATGGGAACCAGCTGGTCGCTGCAGGCGGTGTCGCCGCCGGCAGCGGTCGCGCAGGGCGTCCAGGCGGCGCTCGACATCGTCGTCGCGCAGATGAGCCAGTGGGAGCGCGATTCGGACCTCTCGCGCTTCAATGCCGCGCCTGCCGGCGACTGGCACGCCATTCCTGCCGAATTCGCCCATGTCGTGGCGGCGGCGCTGGAGATATCGGCGATCAGCGGCGGCGCTTTCGATCCCTGCCTTGGCCGGCTGACCGAAAGCTGGGGCTTCGGCAGCGCCGGAAGCGTCGCCGCGATTCCCGACGACAGCATGTCCGACGATATCAGCCGCTCGGTCGAATTCGACGCGGCGGCGCAGCGTATCCGCCGCAGCGAAGGCGCGATGCTGGACCTGTCGGGCATTGCCAAGGGCTATGGGGTCGATCTTGCGGCCGAATGGCTGCTCGATGCCGGTGTCCGCCATTTCCTGCTCGAAGTCGGCGGCGAGCTGCGCGGCGAGGGCATCCGGCCCGATGGCCAACCTTGGTGGGTCGATCTGGAAGTGCCGCCATCGTCGACGCTCTCGCCCTATCGCATCGCGCTGCACGATCTGTCGGTGGCGACCTCGGGAAACTACCGCCGCGGCTTCACCGTTGACGGCCGCTGTTATTCGCACAGTTTCGACCCGCGGACGCGGCGTCCGATCGTCAACGGCGTCTCGTCGGCGACCGTGCTGCACCGGAGCTGCATGATGGCCGACGGCTGGGCGACCGCGCTGACCGTGCTGGGTCCCGAAGCCGCTATCGCGCTCGCCGATGCACGGGATCTGGCGGCGTGCCTGATCGTCGGGAACCGGGAATATCTGTCGCGCGAATGGCGCGCGATGCTCGGCTAGGATCAGTGCCTAGCTGTCGGCCCAAAGCCGCAGCAGATTGTGATAGACGCCCGTCAGGCGCACCACGGTCGCGTCGCCCTGGCCCATCGCGGCGGCGGCGCCCTGCACCCCCATGTCGAGATCGAAGAGCAGGTTGCGCTGTCCCTGGTCGCGCACCATCGACTGGATCCACATGAAGCTTGCGACCCGCGCGCCCGCGGTGACGGGCTCGACGCGGTGGACCGTGGTCGAGGGATAGAGGATCATGTGGCCGGCAGGCAGCTTGATCCCGGGTTCGGGCGCAAAGCCCTCGACGACGAGGCCGCCGCCTTCGTAACTGTCGGGCTCGGCCAGAAAGAGCGTCGCCGACAGGTCGCTGCGCATCCGGAAATCGGTGCCGCGGCGCATACGGATCGCATTGTCGATATGGTCGCCGAAATTTTCGCCGCCGGCATAGCGGTTGAAATAGGGCGGATAAATTTTGAGCGGCAGCGCCGCCGCGATGAACAGCGGGCAGCGGCCGAGCGCGTCGAGCACGAGCCGTCCGGCCTCGGCCGCGGCCTCGCCGAATTCGGGAAGCTGCTGGTTGCGCTTGGCAAGCGCGGCTTGCGGCCCCGATGTCTCGTTGCCGTCGATCCAGTCGGCGGCGTCGAGGATGGCGCGGAGCCTGGCAACGCCATCGGCGTCGAGCACGTCGGGAATGATGCGGATCATGGCGACGCTTCTAGGCCGAAAGGGGCGGGAACGGCAATCGCCGCGCCCGCCCCGAAGGATCAGAAGTTGTAGAAGAGGCTGAACACCGCCGAGCGCGATTCGCCGGGGGTCGCCCAGCCGCCGGTCACCGCGCCGGTCGTCGCGTTCACATTGTTGCGGACGCCGGTGTAATAATCCTCGTTCGTGAAGTTCTGGACGTTGACCTGCGCGACCAGACCGTTCCTAAAGTCGTACGATACGAAGGCGCGGTGGATCAGATAGTCGTCGACCGACAGCGGCGTGCGCTGCGCCAGGTTGCGCTGGTGCGTCGTGAACTTGCCCTGATAGCTCAGGCCGTAACCGACCTGCAGGCCGAACGGAAAGACGTAGGTGGTGAACAGGCTGCCCGAATGCTTGGGCGTCTGGAACAGCCGGTCGCCGCGCTGCGGATCGGGAAGGGCAACGCTGTTGCCGCAGCCGGTGCTGCCCGGATTGGCAAGGCAGAAGTCCGAAACGCTCTGCTTCACCTTGCCGTCGAGGTAGGTGTAGTTCGCGAAGATCGCCCATTCCGGGGTGACATTGCCGCTGATACCGAGCGCGACGCCGTCGACGCGCGAGCGGCCGTCGAGGATCTGCAGCGAAGCGGGCTGCGCCGGGTCGTTCGAAGGCACGCGGTAATTGGTGCGCTCGTTGCGGAACACCGCGGCGGTCAGCAGCAGCTTCTTGTCCATCAGCTCGGCCTTGGCACCGAATTCGATGTTGCGGGCCTTTTCGGGCGCCGTGGCACAGGGATCGGCGGCCGTCGGGCCGGCGGGCAGGCCGCAACCGGCGCGGACGCTGGCCGAGGTCGGCGTCTTGGCATTGCCATAGGCAGCATAGAGGCTGACATTCTCGATCGGGTGGAACACCGCGCCGGCGCGGTAGGAGAAGAGATTCTCGTCGCTCACCTGGTTCGGGCCGCGGGTATAGACCGCGCCGGTCACCGGCGTGGTCACCGTGTCGGCGTGGAAGATATTGCGGGCATTTTCGTAGCGGATGCCGGCGTTGATCTCGAACATCGGCGAGATTTCGAGCGTGTCGAATGCATAGACCGCCCAGTTGCGCGTGTCGCCATAGCTGTTGCCGGTGCGAACATAATTGACCGGACCGGTCCAGACCGTGTTCGGGTTCGACAGGCTGATCGGGGGAGCCGCGGGGTTGGGCGTGGCGCCGCCCGGATTGCGCAGCAGCTGCGCATTCTCGATCGAATAATCTTCCTGGCTGTAGGACGCGCCGATCACGAGCGTGTTGAACAGGCCGCCCTTGGCACCGCTGACGACCGTCAGGTCGGTCTGGTTATGCAGAAGGTCGTTGATCTGATCGCGGACGAGACCGCGCGGGCCCGAGGGATAATAGGTGCCGGGCGTGTTCTGGCCGGCGGGGCAGGCGATGCCGACGGTCGAGGTCGGACCCGCGCCGATCGGCTGCAGGCCATTGGCGAGGCAGAAGACGCCCTGCGGCGCGCTCGTCTGGCTGTACTGGTGGACGCGCTGCCAGCGGGTGAGGTTGCGGATCGACACGCTGTCGCTGAACGCGTGGCGGAAGGTCGCGGTCAGGCGGTCGACCTTCGTCTTCTGCTCGTCGAGGTTGACGATGCCGAAATAGTCGCTGTCATCGACGCCCGGCAGCGGGCCATCGTTCACCGTGCTCAGCACGTAGGGAACGCCATAGATCGGGGTATTGTCGTCGTCCTGGTGGATATAGGCGAGCGTGAGGCTGGTGTCGCGGTCGACGCCGATCGTGATCGACGGCGCGACGCCCCAGCGCTGATAGGATTCGACGTCGCGGCCGGGAACGTCATTCTCGTGATACATGGCGTTCAGGCGAACCGCGATCAGGTCGTTCAGGCGCCAGTTGCTGTCGACCGAGGCACGGTAATAATTGTCGGTGCCGACTGCGGCCTGCACGGTCGTCGCGTTGCGCACGAAGGGAATCTTGCTGACGAGGTTGATCGTGCCGCCGACGCTGCCCGATCCGTTGAAGACCGAGTTGGCGCCGTTATAGACTTCGATCTGCTGCAGGTTGAACGGGTCGGTGCGGCTGTACTGGGCGCTGTCGCGGACGCCGTCGACGGTCAGGTCGTTGTTTGCCGAATAGCCGCGCAGGTTGATCGAGTCACCATAACCGCCGCCGCCTTCGCCCGCGCCGAAGGTGATGCCGGGGATCGTCGCCAGCGCGTCGCGCAGCGTCAGCAGGTTCTGCTGGCGAAGCTGTTCCTGCGACACGACCGTGATCGTCTGCGGCGTGTCGACGATCGGCGCGGTCGATTTGGGCGATTCAACCTCGTGGGCGAGGGTGCCGGTGACGACGATGTCGCTGCGGGCGCCGGGGGCATCCTGTGCTTCGCCCGCATCGGCGGCAAAGGCCGGGGCGCTGATCAGGCTTCCGACGCAGGAGAGCGCGAGGAACGAGGCGGACGTCGAAGATTTCACGGTAAACCCCTGTTGTTTGTTTGGTTCGAGGGTGCCCGCTATTGAGAGTCGCTCGCAGAGTCAATGTATATTGCGAATTATTCGCACTTACGCCACGGATTATCGCAACCAAAGCGCGTGGAGGTTCTGGCGCCGGGGGTAGAAGCCTCTAGTGACGCGGTTCCAGCCACCAGGTCTGCCGCCAGCCATGTTGGCTCGCGACGGCGCGTCCCGCGGCATCCATCGCGGGCCGGAAGCGGAAGCGTTCCTCGATCAGCCGGCAGGTGGTGGCATCGAGCGAGGCGTCGCCGCTCGAACGCGACACACGGCATCCGCTGACGCGTCCGGTCGGCTGAATGGTGAAGCGGACCTCGACCTCGCCGCCGACCCGCGCGCGGCTTGCGTCCTTCGGATAGTCGCGGTTGCGGATCGTGCCGCTGATCCACACCGCCTTGCTCGTTCCGCCGGTGCCGTTGCCGGCGCCCCCGGCGCCGGTCCCATCGCCCCGACCGCCCGCACCCGATCCCGGCCCCGCCGTGTCGGTGGTGCCCGCCGATGCGTCTTGGCCCGCGCCCGGCTGCGGCGCGGCGCTGACCGAAGGGTTGATCGGTGGCAGCGCGGGCTTGGGAGCGACGACGGCCGCCGCCTTCGCATGTTTGTTCGCCGCCGACGCCTTGCCGCTCGGTTTGTTTGCGGCAGTCTCTTTCGGCACCGCCGTTTCGGCGGGCGGTTCGGGAGCGGGGATGGCGATGGCGGAGATCGCCTCGCCCGCCTTGCGCACGACGTCGAGGTCGAGCCCGCTCGCCAGTCCGATCCCTACCGCAACGGCCGAGGCCAGCGCGCCCGCCGCCGCCAGTCCGCGCTGCTGTTTCGATAATTGTCCGCTATAGACCATCCCGCTGTCCCCGGCGGCACCCGGGTGCCCGGCAAGGGGGACTTACAGGAATTCGTCTAGCGTGGACATGAACCGGTCGAACTGGTCGTGGTGCAGCCAGTGACCGGCGTTTTCGAACTCGATGACCTTTGCCGTCCTGAAATGGGCGAGCCGCCCATCGCGCTCGGGGTTCGACGCCCAGCTGTTCGCGCCATAAAGAAGCAGGGTCGGGCAGGTGATCGCGCCCCACAGCGCCGCGATATCCTGCTGCGGCATGTCGAAGGCGGGCCAGACGTTCAGATAATTGTCGAACTTCCAGCTCCACGTGCCGTCTTCGTTGCGGCTGATGCCGTGAATCGTCAGGTGGCGCGCCTGAGCTTCGGTCAGATAGCCATTCTCGCCCATCATCCGCGCCAGCGCGTCATCGAGCGTCGCGTAGCGGCGCGGGGTGCGTCCCGCCGCCTGCCTCTTGTCGTCGATCCATTTGCGGAAGCGCTCGGCGTAGCTCGTCTTCGCGCGCTCGGCGAGCACCTTGGGCGAGGGACCTAGCCCTTCGATCGCGACCAGCTTGCGGACATTGTCGGGATAGAGGCCGGTGTAGCGCAGCGCGATATTGCCGCCCATCGAATGGGCGACGATCGACAGCGGGCCGAGGTCGAGCTGATGGATCAGCTGTGCGAAGTCATAGACGAAACCGTCCATGTCGTAGTTGCCGTCGGGCGACCAGGCGCTGTCGCCGTGACCGCGCAGGTCGGGCGCGATGATATG
>PNJO01000121.1 GCA_013821905.1 Sphingopyxis sp.
CCCTCTATTCGATTCCATTTTTCGTTATAGTCGCGTGAGGGTATCAGCGAGGGTATGTCTCGGCCGATCGGAAATAATATTCAGTATAAACATCGCCTTAGGAAGGCGATGCGGCTCCCGCTACCCTCCAGCAGCAACATGGCTCCCCGATATTTCCATGCCCCCGCCGATCGGGCGCCGACCCCGGACAGCCGGTTTTCCCTCCGCCGATGAAATCTGCATTGCATTCCGATGTCGGAAAATGCCACCTCGCGCGTCTAGGCAAATGGAAGACAATTTGGGAGCGCCATGTCGAGCCTCACTGAGATGTTGGCAAAAGCCCGGCGGGCGGTGATGCGACGCGGCGTTCCTGCTGAGGATGCGGATGAACTGGTGCACGACGCTTTTATCAAGGTCGAGCAATATGAGCGTGCCCATGCGGCGGAATCGAAGGAGGCACTGCTGGTGACCGCGGCGGTGAATCTTTCGATCGACCGTGCGCGCAAGAACCGCCGCGCGCCCTTTGCCGAACATGACGATGTCCAGGCGGTCGCCGATCATACGCCCGACCCCGGGCAGGTCGTGGAGGAGCGCGCGCGCCTGGCGCACGCGGCGCTCGGCCTGGACCAGCTACCCGAACGAACCAGACGCATCCTGTTGAAACGCAGGCTTGAAAATCTCCCCTTCGCCGAAATCGCGCAGTCGGAAAACATGTCCGTCGCCGCGGTCGAAAAGCAGGTCGCGCGCGCGACGCTGCAGCTCATGAAGTGGATGGAGCAATGGTGAGCCGGCGAAACGGATTCGAACGGACCACGGCCGAGGCAGCCGCCTGGCTTGCCCGGCTGGAATCGACCGGCCGGACCGAAGCGACCGAGGCCGGCCTGCGCGCCTGGCTCGAAGCCGATGCGAGCCACCGCACGGCCTTCGAAAAGGCGATGGACCTGTGGGCGATCCTGCCCGGCGCTGCGGCCGTTCGCGGCGGCAGCCCGGGCGAGAGCAAGCCGCTCCCGGTCTTTGGCGGCCGCATGGGCGGACAGATACGGTCGCTGGCGCTCGTTGCGTCGCTCGTGCTGGCGCTCGTGATTTCGGGCTGGTGGATCTTGCAGCAGCCGACCGGATATTCGACCGCCGCCGGCGAGCAGAAGGTCGCGACGCTCGAGGACGGCACGCGGATCGCACTCAACACCGATACGCATCTCAGCGTCCGCTATGACGAAAAGAGGCGGAGCGTCACCCTCGACGACGGCGAGGCGATGTTCGAGGTTGCGCGCAATCCCGCGCGTCCCTTCGTGGTGACCGCAGGCGACAAGAGCGTCACCGCGATCGGGACGAGCTTCATCGTCCGCAAGACCGGCGGCGTCGTGACCGTGACCCTGATATCGGGCAAGGTGCGGGTCGACACGCTTCCGTCGTCGGCGGGCGCGCCCGCCGTGCGACCGACGATGCTGACGCCGGGCGAACGCTTCGCGGCTGCGGGCGAGACCGCAGCGATGGTCACACCCGTATCGTCCGAAGCGGCGACGGCATGGCGGCGCGGGCAGGTGATATTCAACGACACGCCGCTCTCCGCCGCCATTGCCGAGCTCAACCGCTATGGCGGGCCGCAGATCGACATATCCGACCCGCGGCTGGGCGCGCTGACCGTGTCGGGCGTCTTCGCGACCAACGATACGGCGGAATTCGCCGATGCCGTTGCCGCGCTGCACGGGCTGCACGTCGATCGCGATGCGGGCCGGATCCGGCTGGGCCGCTAGGGTTCGGACCTAGGCTCCATTTCCGTTCATTGCTGACGAGCAGCGTCGTTGCGGGGATCGCGGCGCGCGCCGTTGCGGTCTGCGTTTGTCCCTTTGTTTCGGCAGGGATCGGCGATATTCGCTAAATCCATGAAATTCGTAATTATATTACGCGAGATTCCGCGCGCGAAAATTTTATTTCATCTCGATGTCGGTTTTGGGGCATTCGCGCGTCTGCTTGAATGAGGCGGGTCGCAATCAACACCCCGTCCACAAGGGGGCCATTGATGATTTCGAAAGTCACGCTTGCGGCTTGCGCCGCCACGATTGCCATCGTCTCCAATACCGCTGCGGCCAAGACCCAGGCCGAATATGATCTCGACCTGTCGGAACAGCCGCTCGGCCGCTCGCTGCGCGAGGTCGCGTCGAAGACCGGCACCAATATCGTCTTCGTCAACTCGGTGGTGCGCGGCAAGACGGCGCCGTCGCTGCGCGGGCGCTTCACCGCCGGCGGCGCCTATCGCACCCTGCTCGAAGGATCGGGGCTGATCCTGCGCGAAACGGCGGGCGGCTCCTATGTCGTGACGCGGCCGGGCAGCGGCGCCACGCCGACGGGCGGCGAACGGCCGGCCGTCACGGGCTCGGGCTCGATCTCGGGCCGCGTCGCCCAGTCCGACGGCAACCGGAACATCTCCGGCGCGTTGGTGCGGATCGAGGAAACGGGGCAGGTCGCGACCGCCGACGACCTCGGCAACTTTCGCTTCGCGCGCGTTCCGACGGGCACCTATACGCTGACGGTTTCTTTCCTCGGCTTCATCGAACAGTCGACGCGCGTCGACGTGATCCGCGGCGAGCAGACGAATGCCGATTTCTGGATGGACGAAGGCAGCAACGCGGCGCGCGAGATTGTCGTCTATGGGTCGCGCAGCGCCCGCGCCAACGCCCTCAACCTCCAGCGCACGGCCGAAAACAGCTCGGACGTCGTTTCGGTCGACGACCTCGGCAATTTCACCGGCACGACGATCTCGGAAGCGCTGCGCCGCGTCGCGGGCGTCTCCTTCCAGCGCGACGGGCTGACGGGCGACGGGACCAACATCATGATCCGCGGGCTCGACCCCGACATGAATGCGGTGAAGCTCAACGGGCTCAACCTGCCGGTGGGCAACGGCGTCGGACGTTCCGCCGACCTGTCGAACATGCTGGCGGATTCGGTCAGCAAGATCACGATCAGCAAGACGCTGCTTCCGAGCCAGGACAGCGCCGGCACCGGCGGCCTCGTCGAAATCGAGACGCTGTCGCCGCTCAACCGCCCGCGCCGCTATGCCAATCTGCTGGTCGAGGGCGGCAAGGCGGGCGAGAAGTTCGGCGACGACGTGCTGGTGTCGGGAACGATCGCCGGCAAGTTCGGCGCCGAGGAGAATTTCGGCCTCAGCGCATCGGTGCAATATCGCAAGTCGAGCAATCGCTCGATCAGCTACGGCCACAATCTGCGCTTCGGCGAATTCCTGCCGCCCGATGCCGACGGCAATCCGACGCTCGAACAATATGACGCGGTCGACCCGCTCGCGACCTTTCCCTTCCTGCCCGACGCCGCCCGCGCCTTTCCGCTCGGCCTCGGCACCACCTTCAACCATGTCGGGAATGAAAATGTCGCGGCGACGCTGTCGGCGGAGTGGAAGATCGGCGACCACAGCAATCTCAAGTTCGACTATCAGCACAGCGAGGCGCGCCGGACGACGACGCAGCTCAACGAAAGCTTCGGTGTCGATCTCGACTATGTCGCGACGCCGACCAGCGGCAACCGCACCGCGCTGATCCTCGACCTGGCGCCCGGCAACGAAGCGCTCGAGCACACGCAAAACTATACCTATGACCGCAATGCGCGGACCATCACCGATACCTACAGCCTGGGTGGCAGCACCAAGACCGGGCGGTTCGAGTTCGAATATCTGCTCGGCTATGCGCGGGGCAGCGAGCGGCATCCGTCGAATTTCGGGCTGCAGCTGCGCATGCCGGCCGCCGATGCGGTGGCCGCCTATTTTCTCCCCGCCGCGACCGATCCGACGCTCGGCTATATCGTGACGCCCTTCGGCCCGCGCGGCGGCAAGGGGCTGCAACTACCGCTCCTCACCGAAGCGGGATGGGATTTCGTCAACGATACCTCCAACTTCACCATCGACGCGGCGAGCGGCCAGATCGACGTGACGCGCGGCCGCAACGACCGCTACACCGCCGAATATAGCGGCAAGTTCAACGCCGGCTGGGGGCCGCTGACCTATGTCGAGGCGGGCGTCCAGTTCGAACGGGTGAAGTTCAAGAGCCGGCTCGAGCGCGCGCAGTTCGGCGGCAATGTGCCGATCACCGCGCTGCCGCTCGAGCTGGTCCCCAACGACCTGTCGCGCATCGGCATCACCGGCTCGCGCTTCGTCGTGATCAGCGAAAACTCGCTGAAGGCCTTCGTCGACAATGTGAACGATTATGTTGGCGGCACCAGCGGCCTGCAGCTCACGCCGATCGTGCTGCCGGAGGATATCAACCGCGAACGCACGCTCGAACAGAATCTCGCGGGCTATGTCCAGTCGCGCTTCGATTTCGGCAAGCTCGAGGTGATCGGCGGCGTGCGCCTCAATCGCACGCGGCTCGAGGCCGACAATCTGATCTTCCCGACCTATATCGGGCCGATCGATCCGTCGAACGGTGGCGGCTTCGGGGTCGACCTGGCGTTCCAGAATGCCTTCACCCGGCTCGCCAGCCAGAAGTCGACCGCGACCGACTGGCTGCCGCGCATCCTGTTCAACTATCGCCAGAGCGACAATCTGATCTTCCGCGGCGGTTATTATCTGTCGGTCGCGCGTCCGCAGATCAGCCAGTTGTCGACGCAGACGCGGATCAGCTTCATCAATATCCCGATCCCGGGACCCGAGGGGCTGAAACCGATCCTGACGATCAACACGGGCAACCCCGATCTCAAGCCCGCGATGACGCATAATTTCGACCTCAGCGTCGAATATTATGACCAGGACATCGGGGTGCTGAAGCTGTCGGGTTTCTACAAGCGGATCAAGAATCTGCTGCAGGCCAATGCGACCAACGGCCCGGCCCAGCTCGCCGCGGTGCCGCTGCCCGACCATCTTTATTTCCAGGGCGCGCCCTATTTCGATCCGGCGCATCCCGAAAATTATTTCATCACCGGTTCGACGCCGTCGAACAGCGAGCATATGGCGACGATCTGGGGTGTCGAGATGCAGGCGGAGCGGCGCTTCAACTTCCTGCCGGGCGCGCTGTCGGGGCTCGGCATCTATGCCAACTATACCTTCACGAAGAGCAAGCGCTGGCAGATCTACAACTGGCCCTATGGCAATGTCGGCGAGGAAGTCTATGAATTTTCGGGTATCCCGTTCAGCAACCAGCCCAAACATTCGGGCACTGTCGCGCTGACCTATAACAAATATGGGATCGACGCGACGCTGGCCTATGGTTTCCAGTCGCGTACGCTCGACAATTTCTTGCCGCGTGGCCTTTCGACTTATCGCGAGGGCGTTCGCACGCTCGACTTCCGCTTCGAATATTGGATGCAGCCGAGTTTCGGCAAGCTGCGCCTCTATGTCGAGGGCGAGGACCTTCTGAAGGGAACGGGCAGCCCCGACCTGCTCGGGTCGATCGGCGGGGTCGGCGACACGCCCCGTTTCTACAGCGGCGCCACCTATCTCGGCGGGCGCCGGGTCAAGGCGGGCGTCGCCGTTACCTTCTGACAAGCGGCTTCGCTTGCCCGGCCGGCCGCCCTTGTCCCGGGGCGACCGGCCGACTTCCCCCAAGGGACAGGAAACCTCCGATGAAACCAACACGCCTTCTGCTTTCGGCGGCGGTCGCCGCCTTGTCCCTGTCCCAGCCGGCGCATGCCGACGAGGTGTTGCCGTTCGAACAGTTCACGCTGTCCAACGGCCTGCGCGTCGTCGTCCACGAGGATCGCAGCACGCCGAAGGTGGCGGTCGCCGTCTGGTACCATGTCGGCTCGGCGAACGAGCCGGCGGGCAAGTCGGGTTTCGCGCATCTTTACGAGCATCTGATGTTCAACGGGTCGGAGCACCGCGACGACGAATGGTTCCCGCCGCTCCAGGAAATCGGCGCTTCGGCGGTGAACGGCGCGACCTCTTTCGACCAGACCTATTATTACGAGGTCGTGCCGACCGGCGGGCTCGAACGCGCGCTGTGGATGGAATCGGACCGCATGGGGCATCTGCTCGGCGCGATCACGCAGGCGAAGCTCGACGAGCAGCGCGGCGTCGTCCAGAATGAAAAGCGCCAGCGCGAAAGCCAGCCCTATGCGAAGATGGACGACGTCACCGCACAGGCACTGTTTCCGGTGGGTCACCCCTATTATCACCCGATCATCGGTTCGATGGACGATCTCAACGCCGCGTCGCTCGCCGACGTGAAGGACTGGTTCGGCCAATATTATGGCGCCGCCAATGCGGTGCTGTCGCTGTCGGGCGATGTCGATGCCAAGCAGGCGAGGGCGCTCGCCGAAAAATATTTCGGTAGCGTCCCTGCAGGCCCGCCGGTGAGCCGTGCGACCGCATGGGTGCCGAGCCTGTCCGAGGACAAGCGCGACACGATGCTGGACAATGTTCCGCAAACGGCGGTGTCGTGGAGTTGGGCGGTGCCGGGGCGTGGAACGCCGCAGGCATCGACGCTGCGCGTCGCGGCGAATGCACTCGGCAGCGGCAAGACCTCGCGGCTTTACAAGGCGCTGATCCTCGACCGGCCGCTCGCGACGTCGGTATCGGTCAATTACCAACCGATGGCGGTGGCGGGCATCTTCTCGATCGATGCGCGGTTGAAGCCCGGCGTCGACGCGAAGGAGGCCGAGGCCGCGATCCGGCAGACGCTCGACGCTTTCCTTGCGACCGGGCCGACCGCCGACGAACTGAAGCGCGCGAAGGTGACCAACTACGGCAACAATGTCCGCGCGCTCGAATCGGTCTATGTCCGCGCGATGGCGCTCGCGGATGGCATGGTCTTCGCGAACAATCCGGCCGAATATGCCGAAGAGAACAAGCGGTTCGACGCCGTGACCGGCGCCGCCGTGCTTTCGGACGCCAAAAGCTGGCTGACCCGCGGCGCTCACAAGCTGACCGTCCTGCCCTATGCCGCGCATACGGTGACGGCCGACGGTGCGGATCGCACCAAGCTGCCGGAGCTCGCCGCGGCCTCGGACCTGACCCTGCCGGTCGCGCAGGAAGCGCGGCTTTCGAACGGCATCCGCATCGTCTTCTCGCCGCGCCGGAAAGTGCCGACGGTCGATATGGCGATCGTCTTCGACGCCGGAACCGCGGCGGATGCGGCGGACAAGAAGGGGCTCGGCGGCTTTGCGTTGCAGATGATGGGCGACGGCCCCGAAGGGCTGACCGCGCAGGCGTTCGAAGAAAAGCAGGCGGCGCTCGGCGCGCGGCTTTTCGCGACTTCGGGCAGCGACAGGACGAGCTTCATGCTCTCGTCGCTGAGCCGCGAACTGCCCGCGACGATCGCGCTGTGGGCGAACTATATCCGCACGCCGGGTTTCCGCCCCGACGATCTGGAGCGCGACCGCACGCTCAGCCTGTCGGGCATTTCGCAGTCGCTTGCAGAACCGACCGCGATTGCGCAGCGGACCTTCACCAACGTCCTTTACGGCGCCGCGCATCCCTATGGTGCACAGCTGGCGGGGCGGGCGGAAACGCTGCAATCCTTTACCCGCGCCGATGTCGCCGGCTGGCACGCGAGCTGGGTGCGGCCCGACAATGCGGTCATCTATGCCAGCGGCGACACGACGCTGGAGGCGCTGACCGCGCTGCTCGAAAAGGGCTTCGGCAGCTGGACCCCGCCCGCTCAGGCGAAAGGCAGCAAGACCGTCGCCGCGCTGCCGTTCGCGACGGCGAGCCGCGTCGTGCTGGTCGACAAGCCGGGGGCGATCCAGTCGGTCATCCGCGTCGGCCAGTTGTTGCCCGACGGCCTCGATCCCCGGAACTTCGACTATGATGCCGCGAACGGCGTGCTCGGAGGCAGCTTTACCGCGCGTCTCAACATGAACCTGCGCGAGGACAAGGGCTGGACCTATGGCGCCAGCAGCTTCATCAACGAACAGCGCGGACCGCAGAATTTCGGCGTCGCAACGAGCGTGCAGACCGACAAGACCGCCGAGGCGCTGGCCGAGATCGACAAGGAAATCCGCGCGATCCGCACCGACCGCCCCGCAACGCAGGCCGAGGTCGACATGATGGTGAAGGGCAATGTGCTGTCGCTGCCCGGCCAGTTCGAAACCAACCAGGCGTTCGTCAGCTATCTTCAATATGTGTCGCTCTACGACAAGCCCTATGACTATCTGACGACGCTGCCCGCCAAATATGGCGCGCTGACGCCCGCGGCGGTCACGAAGGCGGCTGACGAGATGCTGCGACCCGACGCGATGAGCTGGGTCATCGTCGGCGACCTGTCGAAGATCGAGGCCAAGGTGCGGGCGCTGAGCCTGGGCCCGGTCGAGGTCTGGGACGCCGAAGGACGCAAACTGCGCTGACGGCACGGTAGCGACAAGCGACGAGGCCGGGGCGGCGAGGCGAGGAGGCCTCGCGCGCGCCGGTCTTGCGCTGCCACCGGGGCGGTCGCTGCCGCCGCGAAAATATGGCCCGCGCCGCCTCGCCGGCGTGCGCCCTGCCCTTGGTCGAAATCGCCCGCCGTTAGCCGCGGCGCTGGCGGGCGTTGCCGATCGTGCCGGATCGATATTTTCCGACAGAATCGGGACCGACGCGACGATTTGCGCGGCCGCAGGGGTAATCTCGTCGAACCGAAGAAATGGCGGAGCGGGAGGGATTCGAACCCTCGATACGCTTTTGACGTATACTCACTTTCCAGGCGAGCGCCTTCGACCACTCGGCCACCGCTCCGCTGCACCCGGTCGTTTCGTGCGAAGCACGGAGCGTGAATCGGGTGCTATCCAATTCGCACTGGAAGGCGCGCCCTAATCGCTTGGCGGGGCTTTCGCAAGCCGATTGGGCGTGGCAGACATCGGCCATGAAACATCTGCTCCTGGCGGCCGTCGCGGCCGCGTCGCTCATCCTTCCCGCGTCCGCCGAAGAGCCGGCACCGATTCCCTCGCCGGGAGAGATCGCCGCTGCGGCGCCGGCAAGCGATTGGGTCGCCATCGCACCGTCGGACCTGTTGGTGATGGACTTTGCGCCCGACGCCAAGGGCA
>PNJO01000122.1 GCA_013821905.1 Sphingopyxis sp.
GGGTTTCGGCGGCCAGAGCTTCATTTCGAGCCAGCTGCGCAAGATCGAAGCGGTGCGCAAGATGATCGAGAAATCGGGCCGCGACATCCGCCTCGAGGTCGACGGCGGCATCGATGCCGGCACCGCGCCGCTCGCCATCGCGGCGGGCGCCGACGTGCTCGTCGCGGGCACCGCGACCTTCAAGGGCGGCCCGGACGCCTACGCCGACAACATCCGGCGCCTGCGCGGCGCCTGACCGATGGTGCGGCCGGTGACTGCTCCCGCTGATGATGGACCGGACAAGGGCGTGACCGACGCGCTCGACGACACGATCGAGCCCGGCAAAAGGCTGATCCGCCTGCCCGCCGACAAGGGGCTGTCGCTCGGCGACCGCGTGTCCAATTACATCACCCGGCTGACCTGGCGCACGCCGCTCCACGCGCTGCGGCTCAAGGGCCGCTTTCCGCTGAAGCTGCTCGGCGTGCCGGTCGATCCCGTGCCCGGCGACCCGCGCGCGGGCATCGCGATCCGCGCCGGCCATTTCCTGCACCGCGGGCTCAAACTCTCGCTCGGCGACCTCGACTTCGCGGCGCTCGACGTCGCGCCGACCTTTGCCGACTATCTGCACAGCTTCGCCTGGCTGCGCGACCTCGCCGCAACGGGCACGCGCGCCGACGGCGTGCCGATCGCCGAAGCGGTCGTGCGCCACTGGCTCGGCGTCCATGGCGAGGCGGTGAGCGAGCCCGCGTGGAAGGCCGACAACACCGCGTGGCGCATCCTGTTCTGGGCGAGCCACGCGCCGCTGATCCTGTCGTCGAGCGACCTCGTCTATCGCTCGGCGGTGCTCAACCATCTGGCGCGCGCCGCGCGCCACCTAGACCGCGTCGCCGACAAGACGCGGCCGGGCACGGGGCAGATGGTCGCGTGGACCGGCATCGTCGCCGCGTCGCTGCTGATGCCCGGCGGCGAGCCGCGGCAGGTGTTCGGCGAGGCCGGGCTGCGCAAGGTGCTCGAAACGAGCTTCTACGCCGACGGCGGCAATATCTCGCGCTCGCCGCAAGCGCAGCTCGAGGCGATCATGGCGCTGTCGATGCTCGCCAGAATCTATGACATGCGCCGCATCGAGGTGCCGCCCTTCGTGCAGGAGGTGCTGGCGCGCGCGGTGCCCGCGCTGCTCGGGCTCGTCCACGCCGACGGCGGCATGGGGAGCTGGCAGGGCAGCGGCGCGACAGGCGCGGCGCATATCGAGGCGATCGTCGCCGCGAGCGGCGTGCGCACCCGCCCGCTGAAACAGGCGCGCGACTGGGGTTATCAGCGGCTCGTCGCGAACAAGGTCGTGCTGCTTGCCGACGCCGCGCCGCCGCCGATCGCCCGCGTGACCGAGGCGGGCTGCGCCTCGACGCTCGCTTTCGAGCTCAGCGACGGCGACGAGCGCATCGTCGTCAATTGCGGCGGCGCCGCGCTGACCGGCGCGGCGATCCCCGCCGATCTCGCCCGCGGGCTGCGTACCACCGCGGCGCATTCGACGCTGGTCGTCGGCGACAGCAATTCGACCGCGATCCTCGCCAACGGCTCGCTCGGCAAGGGGGTGACCGAGGTCGAGCTCGACCGGCGCGAGACGCCGCAGGGCAGCCGGCTGGAGATGGGTCACGACGGCTATGCGCGGCGCCACGGCCTGATCCACCGCCGCCTGCTGATCCTGTCGCCCAACGGGCGCGAGCTGCGCGGCGAGGACATGCTGCTCCCCGCCCCGCGCAGCCGGCGCAAGGGCGACAAGAATTTCGCGATCCGCTTTCACCTCGGGCGCAACATCAGCGCCAGCCTGACCGCCGACCGGCTGGGCGCGCTGCTGCGGATCAGCGGCGGGACGCTATGGCAGTTCCGCACCAGCGAAGGCACGCTCGATATCGAGGAAAGCCTGTGGGTCGACGGCGACGGCCGGCCGCATCCCACCGAACAACTCGTCGTCACCGGCATCGCGCCGGCGGGCGGCGCGAGCATCGGCTGGATCTTCAAGCATATCGGCTGACCATCGCGCCGCAAAAATATCGGCGCGGAATTCCCCCTGCTTTTCAGCCCATTTATGACAACGCTATCCCCATGTGTCACTAGTGTGACAGGCGCGTAACACAGCGGTCACAACGCGCTGCCAATCGCCCCCTCGAATCGCAGGCAGCCAAAAAGGCGTCGGCGACCTTCCGCGCTCTCCAGGGGGATTTCATGACCAAGCTTCGCACCGTCCGTTCGCGCATCCTGATCGGCACCTGCCTTTCGCTGGCCGCCGTGCTTCCCGGCACCGCGTTCGCGGGCGACCTGACCGGCACCGTCACGGATGCAAGCGACACGCGGGCGTTGCAGAGCGCGCAGCTTCGCATCGTCGAACTCAATCGCGTCGCCGAATCGGACCGCGACGGCAGCTTCCGCTTCGCCGATGTCCCTCCGGGCACCTACACGCTCGAAGCGCGCTATGTCGGCGCCGAAACGCGCACGCAGACCGTCACCGTGCCCGACAGCGGCAACGCCACCGCCAACATCGTCCTCGGCACCGACGGCACCATCCTGGTCATCGGCCAGTCGGCGAACATGACCAGCGCGCTGTCGCGGCAGAAGGCGGCCGACGGCGTCGAGAGCGTGCTGACCCGCGACGCGGTCGGCCAGTTCCCCGACCAGAATGTCGCCGAATCGCTGCGCCGTCTGCCCGGCATCAACATCCTGAACGACCAGGGCGAGGGCCGTTTCGTCTCGGTCCGCGGCCTCGACCCCGAACTCAACGCGACCTCGGTCAACGGCGTGCGCCTGCCCGCGCCCGAAAGCGACGTCCGATCGGTCGCACTCGACGTGATTTCGAGCGACAGCATCGAATCGATCGAGGTCAAGAAGTCGCTGACTCCCGACATGGACGGCGACACGATCGGCGCATCGATCGAGATCAACACCACCAGCGCTTTTGAGCGCCGCAAGGACCTGCTCACCGCCAAGATCGAGGGCAGCTACAACAAATATTCGGACCAGCTGACGCCCAAGGGCAGCATCGATTTCGCGCGGCGCCTCGGCGACAATGTCGGCGTGTCGGGCGGCCTGTCCTATTATCAGCGCAAGTTCGAGACCGACAATATCGAGGCCGACGGCTGGAACGAGGACGACGGCCTGATCTTCCCCGAAGAGGTCAATTACCGCGACTATGACGTCGAGCGGAAACGCCTGAGTGCCAACCTCAACTTCGACTTCCGCGTCGGCAGCGCGACCAAGCTCTATGCGCGCGGCATCTACAGCCAGTTCGACGACCAGGAATATCGCCGCGAGACGAGCCTGAAGCTCGAGGATGCCGGCGAGATTTCGGGTAGCGGCGACCTCGTCGAGTTCAGCGACGAGGACGGCGAACTCCAGGTCCAGCGCTCGCTCAAGGACCGCTTCGAGCGCCAGCGCATCCGCAGCCTCGTCCTCGGCGGCGAAACCAACAGCGACGGCTGGCGCATCCAATATTCGGGCAGCTACGCCAAGTCGACCGAGCGCGAGAATGGCTCGATCGACCCCGCGAATTTCGAAAAAAGCTTCGAGGACGACGGCCTCGTCATCGGCCTCGACACCTCGAACCCGCGCATTCCGCTCTACACCGTCGGCGGCGACGCCGGCGCGGTCGCCGACTTTTTCAATCCCGATGAATATGAACTCGACAGCATCCAGGTCACCGCGCTGTCCGATTCGCGCGACGAGGAATGGGGCGCCAAGTTCGACGTCGGCCGCGAATTCGCGATGGATGGCGGCGGCTTCACGGTCCAGGCGGGCGCCAAAGGCCGCTGGCGCGAGAAAAGCTATAATCTCGAAACCGTCTATTTCGAGAATGACGATCTGACGCTGGCCGACGTGCTGGGCACCCAGACCTATCGCCTCACCGACATTTCGCCGGTCCCCGACAAAAAATCGGTTCGCAAGTTCTTCGACGCCAATATCGGCGATTTCGAAATCAACGAACTGGACTCGCTGTTCGATTCGGCGGTCGAGGATTATTCGGTGACCGAGGACGTCATGGCGGGCTATCTGCTCGGCCGCTGGGACAGCCCGACGCTGCGCGTCATCGGCGGCGTCCGCTACGAGCACACCAAGAACGACATCCGCGCCAACACCGTGACCTTGATCGAGGAAGACGGCACGCTGCCCGACGGCACGACCGCCGACGACGATACAGTCATCGTCGCGCCGAACCGGTTCAAGCGCAATTACGACGACTGGCTGCCGAGCCTGACGATCCGCTGGGAGCCACAGGACAGCCTGGTGCTGCGCGCCGCCGCATACAAGAGCCTCGTTCGCCCCAAGCTGTCGAAGCTGGCGCCGCGCTTCACCATCGAGCAGAATGACGACGACGAGCGCGAAGGCGAGTTCGGCAACCCCGATCTCAAGCCCTACAAGGCGTGGAACTTCGACGCGAGCGTCGAATATTATCTGCCCGGCAACGGCGCGATCTCGGCGGGCCTGTTCTACAAGGACATCAAGAATTTCATCGTCGATACCAACATCGAGGATCCGGGCAGCTACAACGGCATCGATTTCGACGAGGCGACGATCCCGATCAACGGCAAGAGCGCCGAAGTCTGGGGCCTCGAGCTCAGCTACCAGCAGGCGTTGCGCTTCCTGCCCTCGCCGCTCGACGGCTTCCTCGTGTCGGCCAACTATACCTATACCGACGCGACGGGCACGGTGCCGATCGACGGCGACATCACCGACCTGCGCGAAATCGCCCTGCCCGCGGCCTCGAAGCACACCTTCAACGCCGCCCTCGGTTACGAGAAAGGGCCGGTCTCGCTGCGCCTCGCGGGGACCTATCGCTCGAAATATCTCGATGAACTGGGCGACGATGCCCCCGAAGACCGGCTCATCGACAATCACTTCCAGCTCGACCTGTCGGCGAAGTACGACGTCACCAAGCAGGTGCAGGTCTTCTACGAATGGGTGAACATCAACAACGCGAAATATCATGCCTACAACAATGTCGGCGCCCGCCAGAACCTGCTCCAGTTCGAGCAGTATAAGTGGACGATGAAGTTCGGCGCGCGGGTGAAGTTCTGATGCGCCGCCTCCTCGCCATCCTGCCGCTTCTTCCCCTCGCCGCCTGCGCGGCAGGCGGTGCGAAGCCCGTCATCGCCGGCCTGCCGCCCGTCCAGGTCGCCGCGAGCGGCGAGACCGATCCCGTCGGAACCGGCCGCGCCGATGCCGCCGACGATCCGGCGATCTGGATCGACCCCGCCAATCCGAATCGCGCGCTGATCGTCGCAACCGACAAGAAGGCGGGCGTCCACGTCTATGACCTGACCGGCAAGGACATCGCCTTCGTGAAGAGCGGGTTGGTCAACAATGTCGACGTAGCGGGCAACCTCATCGTCGCGAGCGACCGTAACGACGGCATCAACGCGCATCTCGCGCTGTTCCGCCTCGACGCCGACAGACCCGCGATCGTGCCGCTGGGCCGCGCGGCGGCGGGCGCGGGCGAGGCCTATGGCCTCTGCCTCAAGAAGACCGCGCCCGGCGAGCCGATCACGGCGGCGCTGATCGTCAAGGACGGCACCGTGCGCGTGGGCACGCTGACCATTCCCGACGGCGCCGCGCCGAGCTTTGCGACGCAATGGGAATATAGGATCCCGACCCAGTCCGAAGGCTGCGTCTTCGACGGCGACACGCTCTATATCGGCGAAGAGGATGCGGGCATCTGGCAGCTCGTGCCGAGCGGCAACACCGCCACCGCGCGCCTCGTCGCGCCGGTCGACAACCAGCGCCTCGTCGCCGACGTCGAGGGTCTCGCGACGATCGACGACAAGGGGCAACGCTACCTGCTCGCGTCGAGCCAGGGCGACAACGCCTATGCGGTCTTCAAGCTTCCCTCGATGGACTATGTCGGCCGCTTCGCGGTCGCCGCGGGCGAATATGGCGCGACGAGCGAGACCGACGGGATCGAAGCCGCCGCGGGCAATTTCGGTCCCGCCTATCCCGACGGTATCTTCCTGGCGCAGGACGGCGACAACGCACCCAAGGCGCAGAATTTCAAGCTGGTGCGCTGGGACCGGATCGCCACGGCGCTAGGGCTCTAAACTTAAGACAAAAAAGGTCGTGCGCCCCTGCGAAGGCAGGGGCCCATCTCCCGCCGGCGCAAGATAGAACCAGCAGGAGATGGGTCCCCGCCTTCGCGGGGACGCAGTGCTTTTGAGGGTCAACGCCGCTTGCGATAGCGGGCGGACCCGCCTAGGGGGACCGCGTCTTTCCCATCCTGCAAAGGCCGCCCCTTCCCATGACCGACCTGATTCCCGTCCGCCGCGCCCTCCTGTCTGTCAGCGACAAGGCGGGGCTCGCCGAGCTTGCCGCCGCGCTCGTCCGCCACGGCGTCGAACTCGTGTCGACCGGCGGCACCGCGAAGGCGCTGCGCGAAGCGGGACACACCGTGCGCGACGTCTCCGACCTCACCGGCTTTCCCGAGATGATGGACGGCCGCGTCAAGACGCTGCACCCGACGGTCCACGGCGGCATCCTCGCCGTGCGCGACGACGCCGCGCATCTCGCGTCGATGGAGGAGCATGGGATCGGCGGCATCGACCTCGTCGTCGTCAACCTCTACCCCTTCCTCCAGACCGTCATGTCGGGCGCCGATCGCGATACGATCATCGAGAATATCGACATCGGCGGCCCCGCGATGGTGCGCTCGTCGGCGAAGAACCACGCCTTCGTCGGCATCGTCACCGAGCCCGAGGATTATTCCGCTGTGATCGCGGAAATGGACGCCAATGGCGGCGCGACGACGCTCGGCCTCCGCAAGCGCCTCGCCGCGACCGCCTTCGCGCACACCGCGACCTATGACAGCATGATTGCGCAGTGGTTCGCCTTTGCCGACCAGGGCAAGATGTTCCCCGACACGCTGCCGCTCACCGCAAAGCTCGCGAACGAGCTGCGCTACGGCGAAAATCCGCACCAGCAGGCGGCGCTTTACCTGCCCGCCGGCCCCGCCGCGCGCGGCATCGCGCAGGCCGAACAGGTGCAGGGCAAGGAACTCAGCTACAATAATATCAACGACGCCGACGCCGCGCTCGAGCTGGTCGCCGAATTCCGCGAGGCCGATCCGACCTGCGTGATCGTCAAGCATGCGAACCCCTGCGGCGTCGCGACCGCCGCGACGATCGCCGAAGCCTATGACGCGGCACTGAAATGCGACGATGTCTCGGCCTTCGGCGGCATCATCGCGGTCAACCGGCCGCTCGACGGCGCGACCGCCGAATTGATCAGCGGTATCTTTACCGAAGTCGTCTGCGCACCCGACGCCGATGCCGACGCGCGCGCGGTGTTCGCGAAGAAGAAGAACCTCCGCCTGCTGCTCACCGGCGAACTGCCCGATCCGGCGCGCGGCGGTCTGATGCTCAAGACGATCGCCGGCGGCTGGCTCGCGCAGAGCCGCGACAATGGGCGCATCGCGCGCGACGACCTGAAGGTCGTCACCGACCGCGCGCCGACCGAGGAGGAACTCACCGACGCGCTCTTCGCCTGGACGATCGCCAAGCATGTGAAGTCGAACGCGATCGTCTATGCCAAGGGCGGCTCGACCGCGGGCATCGGCGCGGGGCAGATGAACCGCCGCGACAGCGCGCGCATCGCCGCCGTGAAAGCGCGCGAAGCGGCGAAAACGCATGGCTGGGCGCAGCCGCGCACCGTCGGCAGCGCGGTCGCGAGCGACGCCTTCTTCCCCTTCGCCGACGGCCTGCTCGCCGCGGTCGAGGCGGGCGCGACCTGCGTCATCCAGCCCGGCGGCTCGATCCGCGACGATGAGGTGATCGCGGCCGCGAACGCTGCGGGGCTGGCGATGGTGTTCACCGGGATGCGGCACTTCCGGCACTGACAATATGCACCCCGGCGAAAGCCGGGGCCCATGGCGGCGCTGAATTCGTGGGCCCCGGCTTTCGCCGGGGTGCGGAAACTACTCGTTCGCAGCCTGGTGCAGCCAGTCGGCGTGGCGCGGGGCCTTCTTGGTCTGGCTCCATTCCTCGAGCATCAGCGGCGCGACGCGTTTCAGCTCGGCATATTGCTCGTCGGTGCCGATGTCGCATGCCAGCTCGACGCGGTGGCCGTTGGGGTCGAAGAAATAGATCGACTTGAAGATGCCGTGATGCGTCGGACCGAGCACGTCGATGCCGTTGGCGGTCAGATGCTCCTTCGCCGCGACCAGTTCGTCATAGCTGCCGACCTTGAACGCGAGGTGCTGGACCCACTTCGGCGTATTTTCGTCGCGGCCCATGTCGGGCTGGTTCGGCAGCTCGAAAAAGGCGAGGATGTTGCCGTTCCCCGCGTCGAGGAAGACGTGCATGTAGGGATCATATTCGCCGGTCGAAGGCACATGGTCCTCGGCAAAGGCGGTCGTGTAGGTCATGCCGAGCATGGCCTCGTACCACTCGACCGTCTCCTTCGCATCCTTGCAGCGATAGGCGGCGTGGTGGACGCCGCCGAGCTTGATCGGGCTGGTCATTCGGCGGGTTCCTCGACATTGAGCGCACCGCGGCGAATCTGGTCGAGTTCCATCGACTTGAACAGCGCGGTGAAATTGCCCTCGCCGAAGCCTTCGTCCTTCTTGCGCTGGATGAATTCGAAGAAGACCGGGCCGATCACCGTCTGGCCGAAAATCTGGAGCAAAAGGCGGGGGTCGCCTTCGGTCGTCGACCCGTCGAGCAGGATGCCGCGCGACTTGAGTTCGTCGACGGGTTCGCCGTGGCCGGGCAGCCGCTCGGCGAGCATTTCGTAATAGGTCGCAGGCGGTGCCGGCGCGAAGGGGTTGCCGAGCGCTTTCAGCTTGTCCCACGCGGCGTAGAGATCGTCGCAGCTGAACGCGATATGCTGGATACCCTCGCCATTATAGGCGCGCAGATATTCCTCGATCTGGCCGCCACCACCGGCACCCTCTTCGTT
>PNJO01000123.1 GCA_013821905.1 Sphingopyxis sp.
TCGAACCTGCTCGTCCTCGACGAACCGACCAACGATCTCGACCTCGAAACGCTCGACCTGCTCCAGGAAGTCATCGCCGATTATGCCGGCACCGTCCTCCTCGTCAGCCACGACCGCGATTTCCTTGACCGCACCGTCACCGTGACGCTCGGCCTCGACGGATCGGGCAAGGTGGATATCGTCGCGGGCGGCTATGCCGACTGGGAAGCGAAGCGCGTGAAGCCGACCGCCGCCAAGGCGAAGGCCACCGCGACTGCAGCACCGCCCCCGCCGCCCCGGGCACGCAGGAAACTCTCCTACAAGGATCAGCGCGACTACGACCTGCTCCCCGCGCGGATCGAGGAGATCGAAAAGGAAATGGCCACGCTCGAAACCGAACTGTCCGACGGCGGCCTGTTCACGCGCGACAATGCGCGCTTCAACACGCTGACCGACAAGCTCGAAAAGCTGCGCACGGAGAAAGCGGCGGCGGAAGACCGCTGGCTGGAACTGGCAGAAGAGGTCGAAGGGCTGCAATAAACAGCGTACCGACCGCCCGATAGCGCCGGTCAGGTCCGGTCGGGGCGGCGAACAGCCGTCCTCCCATTACGATCCCGCGCAAGCGGGAACCCGGCGCGCCGGCGTTGCAACCGGGTTCCCGCTTTCGCGGGAGTGACAATGATCTGGGTGGCCACGGCCGCCCCCACCCCGAGGCAGCATCGCGCCATGCCTCCTGATTGGCAGTCGCCGTCACCTTGGAGTGTCAACGGCGGGCGGGCCGACCTGCGGGAGAGGGGAAGTGCAGGTACCCTGCGACTGCAAGGGGACTAAAGGCCCGCCGCCGTCTGCCGGCCGGTTCGAGCAGGCGAACCGGCCGGATGGCAATCATGGTCAGAGGTCGCCGAGATCCTCGTCGTCGGAACCGGCCATCATTTCCTCGGCGACCGCATCGGTGCGGCCGCGGATCGCGGCTTCGAGCCGTTCGCGAAGCTCGGGATTTTCGGTCAGGAAGTTTTTCGCATTCTCGCGGCCCTGCCCGATCCGGATCGAGTCATAGCTGAACCAGGCGCCCGACTTTTCGACCAGCCCGGCCTTGACGCCGATGTCGAGAATCTCGCCGATCTTCGAGATGCCCTGCCCGTACATGATGTCGAATTCGACCTGCTTGAACGGGGGCGCGACCTTGTTCTTGACGACCTTCACCTTGGTGGTGTTGCCGACGATCTCGTCGCCATTCTTGATCTGGCCGGTGCGGCGGATATCGAGACGGACCGAGGCGTAGAATTTGAGCGCGTTGCCGCCGGTCGTGGTTTCGGGATTTCCGTACATCACGCCGATCTTCATGCGCAGCTGGTTGATGAAGATCACCATGCAGCGCGAGCGGCTGATCGAACCGGTGAGCTTGCGCAGGCTCTGCGACATCAGGCGCGCCTGGAGGCCGACATGGCTGTCGCCCATCTCGCCCTCGATTTCGGCACGCGGGACGAGCGCGGCGACCGAGTCGACGACGAGCACGTCGATCGCATTCGAACGCACGAGCGTGTCGACGATTTCGAGCGCCTGCTCGCCGGTGTCGGGCTGCGACACGATCAGTTCGTCGATGTTGACGCCGAGCTTGCGCGCATAGACGGGGTCGAGCGCATGTTCGGCGTCGACGAAGGCGACGGTGCCGCCGGTCTTCTGCGCCTCGGCGAGCGTGTGAAGCGCGAGCGTCGTCTTGCCCGAGCTTTCGGGGCCATAGATTTCGATCACGCGCCCGCGCGGCAGGCCGCCGACGCCGAGAGCGATGTCGAGCCCGAGCGACCCGGTCGAGATCGCCTCGACCTGCATGGCTTCCTTCGAGCCCAATTTCATGACCGAGCCCTTGCCAAAGGCGCGGTCAATCTGCGCGAGCGCGGCGTCGAGCGCCTTCTGCCTGTCCGTTCCGTTCACTGATTTCCCCGATTCGACGAGTGACAATTGTCCGGCCATGACCGTCCCTTTCCTGCTCTAAAGCGACGGCAGAACCATCGCAACGCCGAACCTGTGTGCCACATTTGTTCTCATGGAACAAGAGCAGAACAAAAGAAAAGCGGCGAACGGAAAAAGACTGCTATTCTGCGAAAAACCCGGCCAACGTCGTTTCGATATCGCTGATCCGGAACGGCTTGGTCACCAGCTTGCGGTGCGCATGCGCAGGCGGAATCACGTCGCCGCCGCCCGAAGTGAAGGCGAAGGGAATCTCCTTCGCGGCCAGCGCGTCGGCGACCGGCCAGCCCTTTTCGTCGCCGAGATTGATATCGACGAGCGCGCCCGCGATCGGTTCGCCCGCGATGATCGCCAGCGCCTCTTCGTTGGTCGTCGCCTGCGCGGGCTCGGGCAGGTCGAGCGCGTCGAACATGTCGACGAGCATCATGCCGATCAGCACATCATCCTCGACGATCAATATACGGCGATTATCCATGCGGGGCCGCCCGGTGCGCGGCATCGTCGAGCGCCGCCGACACCGCCTCGGTCAGTTGCGCGACCGAGAAGGGTTTCGGCAGGAAAGCGACGTCGTCGATGTTGATCGACTGGCGCAATTGCTCCTCGGCATAGCCCGACATGAACAGCACCGGTAGGTCGGGGCGCCGGGCGCGCATCGCGCGGACCATCGCGGGCCCGTCCATCGTCGGCATCACGACGTCGCTGAGGATCAGGTCGACCTTGTCCATCGTTCCGAACCGTTCGATCCCCTCCTCGCCCTGCGACGCCGTGACGACCGTGTAGCCGGCACGGCTCAGCGCGCGCTCGGCGACCGCGCGCACCATATCCTCATCCTCGACGAGCAGGATCGTTCCCGTACCCCATTGATTTTTTTTCGGTTTCGGTGGCGGCTGGGCGACCACGGGCGCGTCGCCCTCGGCGCGGTGGACGGGCAGATAGACGGTGAAGCTCGTCCCCTCGCCCGGCTTGCTGTCGGCGAAGATGAAACCCGCCGACTGCTTGATGATGCCGTAAACGGTCGACAGGCCGAGCCCGGTCCCCTTGCCGACATCCTTGGTCGTGAAGAAGGGCTCGAAAATCTTGGGCAGCACGTCGGGCGCGATGCCGACGCCGGTGTCGCTGACGCGCAGCGCGCTATAATCGGCGGGCGGCATGAACTCATTGCCCATCTGGCGCACTTCGGCCGCCGACACCGGATAGGTTTCGATCGTCAGCGTCCCGCCGCCGGGCATCGCGTCGCGCGCGTTGACCGCAAGGTTGATGATGACCTGTTCGAGCTGCCCCGGGTCGGCGCGCACCGCCCCGAGCCCGCGGCCGTGATGCACCGACAGCTGAACCGAGTCGGCGATCAGCCGCTTGAGCAGGTGCGACACCTCCGAAATCACGTCGGGCAGCTGCAGAATCTGCGGCCGCAGCGTCTGCTGCCGCGAGAAGGCGAGCAATTGGCGCGTCAGGCTGGCGGCGCGGTTCGCGTTGCTGCGGATATGCTGGATATCGTCATAGTCGCTGTCGCCCGGTGTGTGCCGCATCAGCATCAGGTCGCAACTGCCGAGCACCGCGGTCAGGATATTGTTGAAATCATGCGCGACGCCGCCCGCGAGCTGGCCGACCGCCTGCATCTTCGACGCCTGCGCGACCTGGCGCTTCAGTCGCGATTCCTCGCTCGAATCCTTGAGGCTGAGCAGCACCGCCGCCTCGCCGAGGCCGCGCACCCCGACGACGCGCATCGACACCGGCTCCTCGGGCTGGCCCGCGAGCCGGATCGACAGGTCGCCGCCGACCTGCTGGCCGCTGCTGTGGCGGCGGATCATGTCGGCGAGCGGCCCCTTGTCCTCGCCGACGACCATATCGCCCGGATAGCGGGGCATCTTGCCCTCGGCGAGACCCGCCGCCCGGACGAACGCCTTGTTCATGTAAAGGAAGCGCCCGTCGCGATCGACCATTGCGAGGCCGAAGGGAAGCAGCGACAGCAGGGTTTCGACATAGGTCTGGGCGGTCCCGCGATCGGTCGGCCCCATTTCCTCGTCGAGCATCGCGAGCAGCATCGCGCTGTTGCTGTCGGTGGGCACGAGCGGGATCTGCAGCATCCGTACCGGCGTCGCGCGATCGCCCTCGCGCGCGAAATAGAGCGAGCCGCCGTCGTCGAGCCGCAGCATCGGCGCCACGTCGCGCCCCGCATAATGGAGCGCATCGCCCTCGCCGAGCGCGCGCAGCAGGAAGGCCTGGTTGGCGACGCGAAGCCGCCCTTCGGCGCTGACGAGCGCCGTCATCACGCCGGCGTGACCCAGCGTACGTCCCGCGGGGCCGTCGAGGTGGCGCGTGATTTCGGACACGAGATCGAGCCGTTCGAGCGCCGAGAAGCGCCAGACCAGATAATCCTCCGACTGTCCGGTGCGCAGGATCTGCGCGCGCAGTTGCAGCGGCCCGACGACCAGATCATCGACGCGGCCCTCGCCGTCGCGCCACGCGGCGCGCCCGGCATTTTTGAGAAGTTCCGCCCCGCGCCCGTCGAGCGGCAGTCCCGGCGGGGTGACGAAACCGCCCATCCAGGTCGCGAACAGGTCGTTCGCGCAGACCAGCCGTCCCGCGCGGTCGGTCACCGCGATCGCGATATCGTCGTGATTGACCGCAGCGCGCAGCATCGTCCAGTCGGGCAGCGCGGCCTCGCGCGACACGGCGCCGGGAAAGAGGCGGCGCGCCAGCAACACCCCCCCCGCGACGATGGCGAGGCCCGCCAGGAACCCCGCCGCCAGCACGGCGTCGCGCGTCGCCCAGAACAGCAGCCCGACCGACACCAGCGCGAGCCCGCCGAGCAGGCCCAGGTCGACGCGCGACAGGCCCGCCGGAACCGGCAAGGGTCCGGCGGGGCCTGCCCCCCTGCTGAAATCATGATCAGCGGAAGGCAGGCTTTGCGCGGTCAAATGGCACTCTTTCTACAGGCGCATCACCAGATGCGGACACGATCCCCGGGAGCCAGATAGAGTTTCTGGCCTTCCTTGACGCTATAGGCCTTATACCAAGGGTCAAGGTTGCGCGAGACCCAAGTCCGCTGGATCGACGGCGAATGCGGGTCGGTGGTGATGCGCTGCGACAGATTCTGTTCGCGATAGTTGCGCCGCCACACCTGCGCCCAGCCGAGGAAGAAGCGCTGGTCGCCGGTCAGCCCGTCGATCACCGGCGCTTCTTTGCCGCCCAGCGACGCCTTGTAGGCGTCATAGGCGACGGTCAGGCCCGCAAGGTCGCCGATATTCTCGCCGAGCGTGAAGGTGCCGTCGAGCTTTTCGCCGGGCAGCACTTCATAGGCATCATATTGCGCGATCAGCGCCTTGCCGGCGGCTTCGAACGCCTTGACGTCTTCGGGGGTCCACCAGTCGGCGAGCTTGCCCGTCTCGTCATATTTCGCGCCCTGGTCGTCGAAATGGTGGCTGACCTCGTGACCGATCACCGCGCCGATGCCGCCATAGTTGATCGCCGGATCGGCGTTCGGATCAAAGAAGGGCGGCTGCAGGATCGCGGCCGGGAAGACGATCTCGTTCATGCCGAAATTGGCATAGGCGTTCACCGTCATCGGGGTCATGCCCCATTCCCAGCGGCGGATCGGGCCGCCGAGGCGGCTGACATTGTCGTCGTGCGCGAACTGGTTCGAACGCAGCGCATTGCCGAACAGGTCGCCCGCCTTGATCTCGAGCTTGCTATAGTCCTTCCAGCGGTCGGGATAGCCGATCTTGGTCGTGAAATTGGCGAGCTTCTGCTTCGCCTTGACCTTGGTCGCGGGCTGCATCCACGCGAGGCTGTCGATGCGACGGCCCATCGCGGCGAGGACATTCTTCACCAGCTTGTCCATTTCCGCCTTGGTTTCGGGCGGGAAATATTTCGCGACATAATCCTGGCCGACGGCTTCGCCGAGATTGCCGGTGGTGAAATCGACACCGCGCTTCCAGCGCTCCTGCATCTGCGGCGTGCCCTGCATCGCGGTGCCATAGAAAGCGAAGGCTTCGTTGGCGACCGCGTCGGGCAGGACGCCCGAGAAGCCGTCGAGGCTGCGGACCAGCAGCGCGTCGCGAAGCACCGCGACCGGCGCGTCGGCGATCAGCTTCGCCTCGCCGGTGAAGGCGCTCGGCTGCGATACCAGCAGCGAATCTTCCTTGACGCCCAGCCCGCGGATGAAGGTCGTCCAGTCGAAGCCCGGCGCGGCCTGCGCCAGCTCGCCGATCGTCATCTTGTTATAGACCTTGGTCGCGTCGCTGCTGTCGTTCTTGTCCCAATGGACCGTCGCGACCTGCTTTTCGAAATCATAGAGCGCCTGCGCGCGCGCCGCGGCATTGGCTTCGCCGGCGAGCGTCAGGACATTTTCCAGATGCTTGAGATAGGCGGCCTGCAGCTTCGTGTTCCGCTCGCTGTCCTTCAGGTAGAAGTCGCGGTCGGGCATGCCGATGCCGCCCTGGAACATGGTGTAGATATAGACGTCGGGGTTCTTGTCGTCCTGGCCGACGAAACCGCCGAAGAAATGCTGGACGCCGTTGCGATCGGCTTCGGCGAGCAGCGCGGCAAGGCCGGGCTTTTCGACCGCGCGAATCTTGTTCAGCCACGGCTGGATCGGCGCAAGCCCCTTGGCCTCGACCGTCGCCGAATCGAGATAGGCGGCATAGTTGCGGCCGATCATGCTGTTGGGGTCGCCCTTCGCGGCATCGAGAATTTCGCGCGTGCGCGCTTGCGACAGATCGCCGAGCGCGGTGAACATGCCGTAATTCGACTTGTCGGCCGGGATCGGCGTGTTCTTGGCCCAGGTGCCGTTGGCGAAGGCATAGAAATCGTCGCCCGGCTGGACGCTCTTGTCCATGCCGCTGCTGTCGAAACCGAAGGTGCCGAGTTCGGGCTTGTGCGCCGAATGCGCCGTTTCGGTCGCGGCGGCCTTTTCCTTGGCGGTGGCGGGCATGGCGATCAGCATGGCGCCAAGCGCTGCGGTCGCCAGCAGGCGATGGGTGTAGATAGGACGAGTCATGATTTTCCCCAGTAATCGAACAGGACGGATAGGTGCGCCGCGGTAAGGCGGTGCTGTCTTGCGATGGGGAAAACTATAACCGGGCGGTCCGGCGGTTCAACCGGCGGCTGTGTCGCTCGTCGATGCCTCAAGTCGTTGGTCGCGAGCGCGCGCCAGCTTGCGCCGCCAGCGCAGGCGAATCCAATTGTCCCAGAACAGAGCGGCGAGCACATAGCCGACCACCGCGGAGACCAGCGAGATCACGAAAAGACCCGTCAGCATCGCCGGCGCCGCGTCGGAAAACACCCAGCGCAGCCATTCGCCCGCCGATGCGCCATGCTCGATCATCGCCGAAAAGGTCGCGCTGTTGGCGTGAAGCCCGAACAGCCAGTCGCCCAGCCAGACCGACGCGATGATGATGAAGGGCGTCGTTACCGGGTTCGACAGAAAGGTCATCGCGGCGCCGATCGGAATATTGGCGCGGAACGGCAGCGCGAGCAGCGCGACGCCCAGAATCTGGACGCCGGGGATCAGAAAGAAGATGCCGACGAACAGCCCCAGCGCGGTGCCGCGCGGCACCGAGGTCCGGGTGAAGCGCCACAAATGGCTGTGTGCGACGCGGTGCGCAAAGGGTTTGACGAAGCGGCTTTCCAGCAGCTCCTCGCGCGACGGCGAATTGCGGCGGATCCAGTTCATCACCGCCGCCTTGTCGCGATGTTTCCCGCCGCTCATCCGCGGTCCTTCATCAGCCGTTCTTTGTCGCGCTTCCAGTCGCGCTCCTTGATTGACTCCCGCTTGTCGTGCGCCTTCTTGCCCTTGGCGAGCGCGAGTTCGACCTTCGCGCGGCCGCGGCTGTTGAAATAGACGCTGAGCGGCACCAGCGTCATCCCCTGGCGCATCACTCCGGCGTGCATCTTGTTGATCTCGCGCCCGTTGAGCAGCAATTTGCGCGGGCGGCGCGGTTCGTGATTGAAACGGTTGCCGTGGCTGAATTCGGGGATGTTGGCGTTAATCAGCCACACCTCGCCGCCGGTGACCTCGGCATAGCTTTCCGCGATCGTGCCTTCGCCGAAACGCAGCGACTTCACCTCGGTCCCCTGCAGCGCGATCCCCGCCTCGAACACCTGTTCGATGCTGTAGTCGAAGCGCGCGCGCCGGTTCTCGGCGACGACCTTCTTCTTGTCGAATTCTGCGGCGGACTGGGGACGAGCCATTGCGGGACCTAAATTACTCCGGCCGCGGACAACGCGGCATCGACGGCCTTTTGCGATGCTTCGGACGCCGGGATGATAGGTAGGCGCACTTCGGGCGAAAACCAGTCGTGCACGCGCGAAAGCGCATATTTGACCGGCCCCGGCGACGTGTCGGAGAACATCGCCTTGTGCAGATCGAACAAGCGGTCGTGCAACATCAGCGCGCGCGTCCAGTCGCTCGCCGCGCAAGCCGCAGCGAAATCGGCGCACTGGCGCGGCGCGACATTGGCGGTGACCGAGATGCAGCCGACGCCGCCCAGAACCGCGTGCGGCAGCCAGAGATCGTCGTTGCCGCTGAGCTGGCAAAAGTCCGCGCCGGCACCGGCACGGTGCATCGTCACGCGCGCCAGGTCGCCGCTCGCATCCTTGATCGCCACGACGCCCGGGATTGCGGCAAGCGTGCACAGCGTCTCGGCGCTGATGTCGGCGACGGTGCGGCCGGGAACGTTATAGACCACCATCGGCAGGTCGCTCGCGTCGGCGAGCGCCTTGAAATGGGCGATCATCCCAGCCTGGCTGGGGCGGTTGTAATAGGGCGCGACGATCAGCGCCGCCGCAGCGCCCGATGCCTGCGCGTGGCGCATATGGCGGATCGCGGTCGCGGTATCGTTCGACCCGCAGCCGGCGATCACCGGAACGCGGCCGGCCGCGGCCTCGATACAG
>PNJO01000124.1 GCA_013821905.1 Sphingopyxis sp.
CCTTCCTCGATCACGCGATAATACCAGCCGCTGCGCCGCGTCTTCACGACCGTCGCGGGGACGCCCGCGATGCCGAAGCGGTGGCCGAGTTTCCAGCATGGCTGACGCCCTTGGCTGATCTCGACCAGCGCGCTGCCGAGCCGGTAGCGGTCGCCGATCGCGGCTTCGGTCTCGACGAGCCCTTCGGTCGAGATATTCTCGCCGAAGGCCCCGGCCGCGCCGAGCAGCGCATGATCGCCGAGCTCGTGCTGCCACCAGCGGTAATGGTCGCGCGGATAATGGTGGATCGCCTTGTCGATCCCGCCGTGCACCGTCAGGTCGGCCTGTTCGTCGCCCGCGATCCCGAGGAAGCCGACGCGCCGCGCGCCGTCGACCGCATCCTTGGCGATCGCGCTCTCCTCGTCGCCGCGAAAGGCGCGCGCCTTGCCGGCGAGCAGTGCGTCGATGGCGTAGCTCATGCCGCCACTCCGCGCGGACCGAAGAGGATGATTGCCGCGCCGCCGAGGCAGACGGCGGCGCCGATCAGGTCCCAGCGGTCGGGCCGCGCGCCCTCGGCGAGCCAAAGCCACAACAGCGCCGCGACGATATAGACGCCGCCATAAGCCGCGTAGGTGCGCCCCGCATGTTCGGCATCGACGAGGGTAAGCAGCCAGGCGAAGAGCGCGAGCGACGCCATGCCGGGGACAAGCCACCAGACGGACTTGTCCATCCGGAGCCACGCCCAGAAGGCGAAACAGCCCGCGATCTCGGCGAGCGCGGCGGCGATATAGGCGAAAGCGGTCATCCGCTCAGCGTGGCGCGGGTCGCGGCGAAAGGGAAGGGGGAATGCCGAAACCGGGCAAGGGTCTGTTCTGGGGGGGGGGCTCAATCCTCCCTGTCGCGCAGCGATGGGGAGGTGGCAGCGCGAAGCGCTGACGAAGGGGCAAATAGCGCGACGCGGCAGCCCACCCCACCGCTTCGCGGCGGTCCCCCTCCCCACGGCTGCGCCGCAGGGAGGATATCTATGTCCACATCCGGCCGCCGCGACCGGTCGCTGTTCCATTCTTGTCCGCTGACCCGCGCGCGGCCCTTTTCCCCCAGCCCGGGCAAAGCAGCGATGCGCGCCCGTTCTTTGGCGAGGCGGGCGGAGCCGTCTTTGCGGCGGCGCCTTGCGCGGCCTTGGCGAGAAGCTACAACAAGCCATGCGCGCGATCCGCCTTTTCGGCCTTCCCACCGATATCAACAGCAGTTTCGAGCGTGGTGCCGCTGCCGGGCCCGCCGCAATCCGCGCGGCGCTGTGGAGCGAACGTGGCAATAGGGCGAGCGAACTCGGGCCCGAAATCGGCACCGACATCGCCTTTGCCGATGACGGCGACCTGGCGCTGACCGAACGGACGGAGCAGGACGACGCTGCGATCCGCCGCCATGTCGTGATGCTGTACGAGGATGGCGAGGTGCCGCTGGCGCTGGGCGGCGACCATGCGGTGAGTTTCCCGCTCGTCGAGGCTGCGGCAACCTGCTTCGGCCCGGTGACCATCCTGCACATCGACGCGCACCCCGATCTCTATGACGATTTCGATGGAAACCCGCGCAGCCATGCGTCGCCCTTTGCGCGCATCTGCGAGGCCGGCCATGCCGCGCGGCTGGTGCAGGTCGGCATTCGCACCCTCAACCGTCACTGCCGCGAACAGGCGGCGCGCTTTGGCGTCGAGATCGTCCCGATGGCCGGCTTCACACCCGGCCGGGTGCCGGTGCTCGACGGCCCGCTCTATATCTCGATCGACCTCGACGGGATCGACCCTTCGGCGGCGCCGGGGGTCGCGCATCCCGAACCCGGCGGACTGACGGTGCGCGAACTGCTGGCGGTGCTGCACAAGCAGACCGCGCCGATCGTCGGCGCCGATATCGTCGAATTGCATCCCGGCCGCGATGTCGGCGGCGTCACTGCGATCCTCGCCGCCAAGCTGGTGCGCGAACTCGCGGCGCTGATCGACCGCAACGGCAACCAACCGACCATATAACAGGAGAGAGCCATGAGCCTGATCGTCCACCATCTGAACAACAGCCGTTCGCAGCGCATCCTGTGGCTGCTCGAGGAAATCGGTGCACCCTATGAGATCCGATATTATGATCGCGACCCGGCGACCAATCTGGCGCCGCCCGAACTGCTCGCGGTCCACCCGCTTGGCAAGTCGCCGGTGATCGAGGACGATGGCCGCGTCATCACCGAATCGGGTGCGATCACCGAGTATCTGTGCGAACGGCACGGCGGCGGCGCGCTGGTTCCCGAGCGCGGCACCGACGACCATATCAGCCATCTCGAATGGCTGCATTTCGCCGAAGGATCGGCGATGACGCCGATCCTGCTCCGCATCTACACGGCGCGGCTTGGCGAGGCGGCGGCGCCGATCGAGCCGCGCATCGCGCAGCAGCTCGACGCCCATTTCGCCTATATGGAAAGCCGCGTCGGGGCGAATGGTCATTTCATCGGCGACAGCCTGTCGGCCGCCGACATCATGCTGAGTTTCCCCGCCGAAATTGCCATCATGCAGGGTCTGGCGCCGCGCTATCCCAAGCTGGCGGCGTTCGTGAACGGCTGCCACGACCGGCCGGCGTGGCGCCGGGCGCGCGAAAAGGGCGGCGCCTATTATGGCTATTGATCGCCGGTTCGGGGTCGCGCTGGCGGCGGCGGCGGGATTTTTGGCAAGCGCCACCGTTTCGGCGCAGTCGCCGCTGCTCGGCCCCGAAGTCGAGCGTGTCATCCACGACGATGGCGCATCGTTCCAGCCCGCACCCGCCGACGAGCGCGCGGCGATGGACCGCTTCGCCGATTATACGATGGCGCTGGCGAAGCGCGACTATGCCGGCGCCTATGCGATGCTGCGGCTGTCGCTCCAGGCGTCGAGCCCGCGGCTCGAATGGGAGATGAACCTGCGCAAGCGCGCGGCGCTGTGGGCCGACGGCACGATCCGCGTCCTGCGTCTGTCGTGGTATCGCGACCCCGCCGGCCAGCCGCCCGGCCTCTATGCCGTCTTCGACTTTCGCGGCGACCGCAAGGACGGGACGATGGACTGCGGCTATGTCGTTGTGCATCGCGCGGCGCCGGGATCGGGTTTTGCAGTCGCGCGCACCGACACATCCGAAGTGCCGCCCGAGCTGATCGAGGACGGCGTGCCCAAGGCCGACGTGCTGCGGCAGCTGCCCTGCTTTCTGGGCAAGGGCATCGCCACCGCCTTTTGATATCGCCTCGATATGCGCTTGCATCGCGGCGCTCTCCCCAGCAGGATGAGGCCTTGCCGCGGGAGCCGGGTTCCCGGTCCCTGCTGCGGGGGTCGCGATTCGGGGGAAATCGTTGGGGGTTTTGACATGGCCATTATTCTTGCGGCGCTGATGGCGTCCGCGCAGCCGTTGCCGGCGATCAAGGTGGAACCGGTGCCGGGCAAGGGTTTCGCGGCGACGGTCGCGACGATCGACGCCGATCAATATTCGCCGGTGATCGATCGCATCAAGCTGCTGGCGGAACAGCGCTGCGGAACCAAGAAGGTGCGCTACGGGCGCTTCGATTTCGACAACAAGATCGATGTCGCGCGCGGCGTCACGGTCATCAACGATTTCCGTCAGGCCTTCAGCTGCTACGATCCGGCGACCGACCCTTACAAGCCCGTTCCGGCCGACTGGAAGGCGAGCGCCGCGGAAACGACCGCCGCGACGCGGTTCGCGCAGCGTTTTCTCGACAATCTCGACGCGGGAAACGCCGCGCTGCTGGCGACGATGATGGACCCCGGGCTGGAAGCGACGCCTGCCGAAATGAAGAGGTTCAGCGACGAGGCCAAGATGCACCAGACCGGGGCTGGCGAATTCACGCCGCGGCTTGGCGGCTGGATGAACAACCCGCCCGACGTCAGCTACCCGGGAGCCTATGCCTATTTCGCCGTGCTCAGCTCGCATCCGGGTATCGCCGGAACCTGCGGCGGCGTGCTGCTCTATCGTGTAC
Organism: Sphingopyxis sp.; assembly: GCA_013821905.1. Classification (GTDB taxonomy): domain Bacteria; phylum Pseudomonadota; class Alphaproteobacteria; order Sphingomonadales; family Sphingomonadaceae; genus Sphingopyxis. Next base: position 3,974 of record PNJO01000124.1, read on the forward strand.
GCGAGGGGGAGTATCGGATGGCGCAATATGACGTGCGCTACGTTTCGCAGAAGCTGATCGACGAGGAAGGCTATACCGACGAGCAGCTCGACGGGCTTTGCAAGCGGTAACGGACGGGTGCCCGCCCGCGTATCGTGCTTGAGAAACGCGCCGCACCGCACTAGATCGCGCGCATGACATCGACCAACGACATTCGCCGCTCTTTCCTCGACTATTTCGGGGAGGCGGGCCATCACATCGAACCCTCGGCGCCGCTGGTGCCGTATAACGACCCGACGCTGATGTTCGTCAACGCGGGCATGGTGCCGTTCAAGAATGTCTTCACCGGGCTGGAAAAGCGCCCGTACAGCACGGCGACATCGTCGCAGAAATGCGTGCGTGCGGGCGGCAAGCACAACGACCTCGACAATGTCGGCTATACGGCGCGGCATCACACCTTCTTTGAAATGCTCGGGAATTTCTCCTTCGGCGATTATTTCAAGGAACAGGCGATCCACCATGCGTGGAACCTGATCACCAAGACCTGGGGGCTGGCGCCGGAGAAGCTGACCGCGACCGTCTATCACACCGATGACGAGGCCTACGACCTGTGGCGCAAGATCGCGGGCCTGCCCGAGGATCGCATCATCCGCATCCCGACCAGCGACAATTTCTGGTCGATGGGCGACACGGGCCCGTGCGGGCCGTGCAGCGAAATCTTCTACGACCATGGCGACCATATCTGGGGCGGCCCGCCGGGATCGCCCGAAGAGGACGGCGACCGCTTCGTCGAGATCTGGAACCTGGTGTTCATGCAGTACGAGCAGCTGCCGGGCGGCGAGCGCGTCGACCTGCCGCGGCCGAGCATCGACACCGGCATGGGGCTGGAGCGCATCGCGGCAGTGCTGCAGGGGGTCCATGACAATTACGACACCGACACCTTCAAGGCGCTGATCGCGGCGTCGGTCGACCTGACCGGGGTGCCGGCCGAGGGCGGAAGCCAAGCGAGCCACCGCGTGATCGCGGATCACCTGCGCGCGTCGAGCTTCCTCGTCGCCGACGGCGTGCTGCCGTCGAACGAAGGGCGCGGCTATGTGCTGCGCCGGATCATGCGGCGCGCGATGCGCCACGCGCATCTGCTCGGCGCGAAGGACCCGTTGATGCACCGGCTGCTTCCGTCGCTGACCGCCGAAATGGGCGCCGCTTATCCCGAGCTGATCCGCGCGCAGGCGCTGATTGCCGAGACGCTGGAGCGCGAAGAGGTCAAGTTCCGTCAGACGCTCGACAAGGGGTTGAAGCTGCTCGACGAAGCGACGGTCGGCATGGGCAAGGGCGACACGCTGCCCGGCGAGGTCGCGTTCAAGCTCTATGACACCTATGGCTTCCCTTACGACCTGACCGAAGATGCGCTGCGCACGCACGACATCAACGTCGACCGTGCGGGCTTCGATGCGGCGATGGCGCAGCAGAAGGCGGCGGCGCGCGCGGCGTGGAAGGGGAGCGGCGACAAGGCGTCGGACGAAATCTGGTTCGACCTCGCCGAAGCGAACGGCAGCACCGAATTCACCGGTTACACCTCGACCGCGGGCGAGGCGACGGTGATCGGCCTCGTGCGCGACGGCAAGCCGGTCGAGGAAGTCAAGGCGGGCGACGAGGTCGTCGTGCTGACCAATCAGACGCCCTTCTATGGCGAGAGCGGCGGCCAGATGGGCGACGCCGGGACGATCGCGACGCTGGAAGGCGTCAAAGCGACCGTCAGCGATACGGGCAAGCCGCTCGGCCGCCTGCACACGCATCAGGCGAAGCTGGAGGCGGGGACGCTGAAGGTCGGCGATACGGTGCAGCTTGTCGTCGATGCGGCGCGGCGCGATCGCATCCGCGCCAACCACAGCGCGACGCACCTGCTGCACGCGGCATTGCGCAACCGGCTGGGCGACCATGTGACGCAAAAGGGCAGCCTGGTCGCCGAGGATCGCTTCCGCTTCGACTTCTCGCACCCCAAGGCGCTGTCCGCTGAAGAGATTGCGCAGATCGAGGCCGATGTGAACGCGCAGATCCGCGGCAATGACGCGGTGACGACGCGGCTGATGACTCCCGACGATGCGATCGCGGCGGGCGCGATGGCGCTGTTCGGCGAGAAATATGGCGACGAGGTGCGTGTGCTGTCGATGGGCCATGCCGACGACCACAGCTATTCGGTCGAGCTTTGCGGCGGGACGCATGTCCGCGCGCTGGGCGATATCGCGCTGTTCAAGATCGTCAGCGAAAGCGCGGTCTCCTCGGGCGTGCGGCGCATCGAGGCGCTGACCGGCGAGGCGGCGCGGGCGTGGCTCAACAGCCGCGACGAGGCATTGAAGGCGGCCGCCGCGGCGCTCAAGACCTCGCCCGACGAGGTGCCGGCGCGCGTCGCGGCGCTGGCGGAGCAGCTCAGGAAGGCCGAGCGCGAGCTGGCCGACGCGAAGAAGGCGCTTGCAATGGGTGGTGGCAGCGGTGCGGCCGCGGGACCGGCGGTCGAGCAGGTCGGCGATACCGCCTTCCTCGCGCAGGTCGTCGACGGGCTCGACCCCAAGGAATTGCGCGGCACGGTCGATGGCCTCAAAAAACAGGTCGGCAGCGGTGTCGCGATGCTCGTCGCAGTCAACGACGGGCGCGCTTCGGTTGCGGTTGGCGTGACCGACGACAAGACCGGCAGCCATAGTGCGGTCGATCTCGTCAAGGCGGCGGTCGCGGCACTCGGCGGGCAGGGCGGCGGTGGCCGCCCCGACATGGCGCAGGGCGGCGGCCCCGACGGCGGCGCGGCCAATGATGCCGTCGCGGCCGTCAAAGCCGCGCTCGCTTGAAACCCACCAAGAAGACGCGGCGCACCGATCATGCCGAACGGTTGATCGCGGCGCCGCTGGTCGATGTGTTCGCGGCCTTCACCAGCGCCGACAAGCTCGCGCGCTGGCTGCCGCCCGAGGGGGCAACCGGCGCGTTCGAGCATTGCGACCTGACCGAAGGCGGCGGCTTCCGGCTGCGGCTGACCTTCGACGACGCCGATGTGGAGACCAAGAGCGACGACGACAGCGATATCGTCGAGGTCCATATTCCGATCCTCGACGACGGGCGTCTGATCGTCTGGGAAGTCGAGTTCGAATCGGACGACCCGCGCTTTTCGGGGACGATGGCGATGCACTGGTATCTGTCGCGCAAGAGCGGCGGCACGCTGGTGACGATCGACGCGCGCCAGGTGCCGCCGGGGATTTCGGCGAAGGATCATGTTGCGGGACTGAATTCGTCGCTCGCGAATCTGGCGGCCGTGGTGGAGAGTTGAAATTGTTCGTCGTTAAATGAGCCATGCTCCCCCGCGAAGGCGGGGGTCCATCATCCGGCTGGGCTATTTTGGGCCGGTAGGAGATGGGTCCCCGCCTTCGCGGGGACACACGGCTTTATGGCTGGCGTCCGTTTAAGCCTCCACCCCCTTCGCTTTCCCCCATGCGCGCGCGGCGGTGTAGCCGAGATAGCCCGTTCCGAAGAGCGCGTAGAGCGGTTCGGGAATGCCCGCGAGATAGGCGTTCATTCCCTCGGCGATGCCCTTTGCCATATCGGGCCGCGCGGCGGCGATGAGGCCCATCGGGATGGCCCACAGCAGCAGCGCATACATGACATAGAGGAAGCTCGGCCGCGCGCGGCTGGTCCAGGGGTCGGCGCTGTTCGCTTCGGCGACAATCGCGGTCATCTGTGTGCGGATTGCCTCCATTTCCTGACTGCCCTCCATTTTCAGCAGTTCGAGCTTGGCGCGGTCGCGCGCGTCGGGGTCGGGGATGATCTTGTCGATCAGCTTGGCGATGGGGCCGATCAGGCCTTCGATAATGCTCATTTCGATGTCTCCAATTTGTCGGAAGGTCACAAAGGTCACGCTACGTCCCCCCTCTATTGGGGGCCGCCGGCTCCTCCGATGCGATGGGCGAGCCAGCCGTAGAGGAAGGCCTCCTGGCTCGGGCGGCGTTCGGCGAGCGCGATGTAGCGTTCGCCCTGCAGCGCCTCCATCGCGCGGAGGAGGACCGTTTCGCCGCCATTGCCGCGCACGCGCAGATAGCCGTCGAGCGCCGACAGCGTGCGCGGGCCGATTTCGCGGTCGACCGCGATGTCGGGATAGTCGCGCGCCGCGCGGTTCAGGGCGTTGAGTGCGCGCTGCAGAAAGCCGGCGGCGGTGGCGGTGCCCATGTTGACGCCCGTGTCGAACAGCTCGGCGGCGATTTTCGGCGCGCGGAGCGCGACTTTGTCGAAGCCGGGGCGCAGCCAATAGAGGCGGCGGTAGATCGACGCGGCCTCGGTGCGCGGCAGGTCGCGCATCGCACCCGCATAGCCCTGCGCGCGTGCCACCGCCTCGGTGATGCCCCAGCAGGTCGGACCGCCGCGGTCGGCGGGGTGGTTTACATATCGGCCTTCGCGGTCGATGACGGCGTCGATCAGCGCGTCGGCGTCGCTGGTCGAGGGATCGGGTCGTGGCATGATTCGCTCCTTCTGGTTGGTTGAGGCGTAGAAACGAACCATATTGGGATATTGTAGGAAAGGGTTTTTGCCGATGCGGGCGGTGCAGGTGCGCGAATTGCTTCCCGATCATCGCGGCACGCAGCTCGTCGAGCTGCCGCTGTCCGAACCCGGCGCGGGCGAGGTCCGCGTGCGCGTGCGCGCGGCGGCGGTGAATTTTCCCGACCTGTTGATGACGCGCGGCGACTATCAGCTGAAACCCGAATTGCCATTCGTCCCCGGACTGGAGTTCGCGGGCGAGGTCGATGCGCCGGGCGAAGGCGTCGTCGGGTGGC
>PNJO01000125.1 GCA_013821905.1 Sphingopyxis sp.
CTGACCTTGGGATGCGGCGCGACGATCCTGATCGGCTTCCTGTTCGGCCCGTCGCTGGCGTCGGCGAGCCGGCCGCTGATCTTCCTCGGCCTCGCGGCGGCATTGTTCGTGATGGGGCTGGTCTATGGGCCGCTCGGCAGCTGGCTCACCGAATTGTTTCCCGTGCGCGTGCGCTATACCGGAGCGTCGGTGGCATTCAACGCGGGCGGCATATTGGGCGGCGCGATGGCGCCGATCGTCGCACAGGCGCTGGCCGGGAGCGGCGGGACCGAACTGGTCGGGCTCTATCTGGCGCTCGCCGGGATCGTCAGCTGGCTGGGGCTGCTGATGGTGCGGCGGCGCGGCGACTAGGTCGCGCGGAACCGGTCGAACAGCCTGCCGTCGATCGCGACGAGACCGGCGGCGATCAATCCCATGCCCGCCAGATGGCGGGGCAGCAGCACCTCGCCGAGCAGCAAGGTGCCGAGCAGGATCGCGGTGACAGGGATGAGCAGGGTCACGAGCAGCGCATTGGTCGCGCCGGCGCGCTCGATCAGCCGGAAATAGAGGAAATAGGCGACGGTCGTCGAGAAGAGCGCGAGACCGGCGATGGCGAGCAGCGTCGTCGTGCCGGGGACGGCGAGCCGCCACGGCGCGTCGATGAACAGGGCGACGGGCAGGATCAGCAGGGCGCCGGCCACAAGCTGTCCGGTCGCGACTTCGAGCGGGCCGACACCCCATGCGCGGAAGCGGCGGCCATAGACGCCCGCGAGCGCATAGCAGAAGGTCGCACCGAGACAGGCGAGCTGCGCGGGCAGGCTGGCGCCGATTCCCGACAGAGCACCGCCCCCGATCATCACTGCGACGCCCGCAATGCCCGTTGCAACGCCCGCGAGCTTGGCGGGCGTCGCCTTTTCGTCGGGGGTGAAGACATGCGCGACGACGACGCCCCAGAGCGGTGTCGTCGCGTTCAGTATCGAGGCGAGGCCGCTGGTGATTTCGGTTTGCGCATAGGCGAAGAGCAAAAAGGGAAGCGCGGTGTTCAGCAGCGCGAGGAGGAAGAGCGCGGGCCAGAGGCCGCGGCGGCGCGGGATCGCGCGGCGCGTGACGGCTATGAAAGCCAGCATGAACAGCGCCGACAGGCCGAGGCGCGCGAGGACGAGCGTGAACGGCGGCACCTCGCGCAGCGCGACCTCGAGAAAGAAGAAGGAGCCGCCCCACAAGACCGACAGCAGGACGAGGACGCCCCATTCGGCGGCGCCCATGCGGAGTTTGATCGGTGGCGTCATTGCGCGGCCCTAGCGGCAGACCGGCTCGCCGGTCGTCTCGCTTCTTGCGGTCAAAGCCGGCCTTCCGGGACCAGCAACGTCAGCTTCGCCTTGCCGACCTTGCGCTCGGCATCGATGGCGAAGCCGGCGACCTCGACGGTTTCCTTCTCGGCGGTTTCGACCGAAATCCAGCTGTCGGGACCGATCCAGCCGAGGCGATTGAGCTTGTCCAGCGCGACGCTGCCCGCGCCGGTCGCATAGGGTGCGTCGAACATCAGCAGGTCGTAGCTGCGCTTCGCGGGGCCGAGGCCAAGGACCGAACCGGCGCGGACGTCGGCGCGCGCTGTGGCACCGAGCGCCGCGAGATTCTTGCGCAGCGCGTCGAGCGCGTCGCGGTCCTGTTCGGCGAACAGGCACTGTCCGGCGCCGCGCGACAGCGCCTCGATGCCGAGCGCGCCGGAGCCCGCGAACAGATCGGCGACATAGAGCCCCTCGAAACTGCCGAGGCGGCTCGCAAGCATCGAGAAGAGCGTTTCGCGGGTACGGTCGGCGGTGGGCCGGGTCGTATCATTCTTCGGCGCGAGCAGCTTGCGCCCGCGCCATTCGCCGGAAATGACCCGCATCCTATTTCATCCGTCGGCGGAACTGGAACAGCTCGTCGCGCGGCACGACCTCGACCGCGCCCATGTCGAGCCCTTCGAGCGTGAACTGACCGTAGCGTGTGCGAATGAGGCGACTGACCTGCAGCCCGAAATGTTCGAGCACGCGGCGGACCTCGCGGTTCTTGCCCTCGGTCAGCGTCATTTCGACCCACTGGTTGCGTCCGGTGCGGCGTTCGAGATTGGCGTCGATCCGACCGTAGCGGACGCCGTCGATCTCGATGCCCATCGCGAGTTCCTCGAGCTGCGCCTGGCTGATCTCGCCAAAGGCGCGGGCGCGATAGGTGCGCTCGACGCCGCTCGCGGGCAGTTCGAGCTGGCGCTTGAATTCGCCGTCGTTGGTGAGCAGCAGCAGCCCTTCCGTATTATAGTCGAGGCGGCCGATCGGCATCAGGCGCGGCAATCCCTTGGGCAGCAGATCATAGATCGTCTTGCGCCCCTTCGGGTCGCGCGCCGCGGTCAGGCAGCCGGCGGGCTTATGAAAGCGATAGAGGCGCGTCGACACGGGCTTGGCGACCGGGTTGCCGTCGACCGTGAGGCCGTCGATCGACGCCAGCATCGGCGCGGGCTGGGTCACGACCTCGCCGTTCAGCGCGATGCGGCCTTCCTCGATCATCCGCTCGATATCGCGGCGCGAGCCGACGCCGGCGCGCGCAAGCAGCTTGGCGATGCGCTGCGGCCCGTCGTCGGGGCCGTCTTCCTTTGCGGAGGCCTTGCGCGGCGGTGCGGCGGCGCGCGCGGCGCGGCGACCGCGCGGTGCGTCGCGATCGGCGGCGGAACGGGGCGTCGAGCGGGGTGGACGGTGGGTCGTCATCGGAACGGATGCGGCTTTCTTGTCGTTTTCAGGGAAAATAGTGTTGCGTTGTGATCACGCTCATAGCCGGAAAAGTGTCGCTTCGTCGATGGCAAGCAGAAGCGATATTGCACGAAGGGCCGGAGCGAGTCATGGCGACATCAAAGGGAGTTTTCATGCTCTTCGCTTCTCGCCCCCTGTGCATCAGGCGCCTCTTGGTCATCGAGGATGATCCGCTGACGGCGTTCGATAACGAGCACACGCTGAAACACGGTGGTTACGACATCGTCGCGACGGTCGATTCGGGCGAGGCGGCGGTGCCCTATATCGCGTCGGAACATATCGATGCGATCGTGCTCGACCTCGGGCTCGCGGGGAATATGACCGGGCGCGAGGTCGCCCGGCTGGCGCGCGACCGCGGCATCGCAGTGCTGCTGGTGACGGGTCAATGTCCGCCCGACGCAGAGGAAATCGCGATGGCCTGCCTCGGCAAGCCGCATGGCGCGTCGGCGCTGATATCGGCACTGAAGGCGCTCGAAACGATGGTCTGCAAGAATGAAGCACCGCGCAAGGTGAGTGGCCTCACCACCTTTTGGCGCCCCGAAGCCGCCTGAGCGCGACCAGCCGATAAATCACCGCTTCCAATTCGGGACCAAGCCTTTAGGTCCTGTCGCATAACATGCGTTCGCGGGGCGAACGCCCGGGGAGCGCGGCATGTCGGTTGATCTGATTCGGTTTATCATTTTCGTCGCGGTGCTGGCCGGGCTGGTCGTCGTCGCACTGTCGGTCCCGGCGTTTCGCCCCTATTTGCGCAAGAACCCGATGATTACCTTCCTGCTCGGCATTTCGAGCGGGTTTCCCCTGACATTGCTGATCGCGACGATGACCTTTTGGCTGGCGAAAGTCGGGATCGACACGGCGACGATCGGTTTCGCGGTGGCGCTGGGCATTCCCTATACGATCAAATTTCTCTGGGCGCCGCTCGTCGACAAGCTGCCGCTGCCGTTCCTGACCAGGACATTCGGGCAGCGGCGCGGCTGGTTGTTCTTCATCCAGGCGCTCCTGTTCGTGTCGGTCTGGCAATTGGGCGCGAGCGATCCGAAGCCGGGCGACATGGGACTGTTCGCGGTATGGGCGCTGATCACCGCCTTTCTGTCGGCCACCCAGGACATCGTCATCGACGCCTATCGCATCGAGATACTGGAAGAGGACGAGTTCGCGCACGGCACCGCGACCAACCAGTTCGGATATCGCACCGGCAATCTGATCGCGGGCGCCGGCACCATCTATTTCGCGTCGAGCGAGGGATTGGGGCTCGGCTGGGCCACCGCCTATGGTCTGACCGCCTTTTGTATTCTGCCCGCAATTCTCGGCGCCTTGTGGGCAGGGCCGGGCAAGTTCGTCGACCGCTTCGAACATGTGTCGGGCATGAAGGTCGGGCAGTGGCTGACCGAAGCGGTCGTCAATCCGTTCCGCGAGTTCCTGACCCGCCACGGCGCGTTCCTGATCCTCGGCTTCGTGCTCGTCTATAAGGTCGGCGACGCGATGGGGCAGACGATGCTCGGGCCGATGATCGTCGACCTCGGCTTTCCCGATCTCGACTATATTTCGGCAAACAAGCTGTGGGGTTTCGGGGCGCTGATCGTCGGGTCGGCGCTCGGCGCGCCTTTCCTGTTGTGGCTCGGCATGGGCCGCGCGCTGCTCATTTCGGGGCTGATGATGATGTTCTCGAACGTCATGTTCATGATCCTTGCCGCGACGGGCAACAATTACTGGATGCTCGTCGCCGCCATCGTCACCGAAAATATCACCAGCGGCATCGGCCTGACCGTGTTCGCGACCTATTTGTCGGGTCTGTCGAGCATTGCTTATACCGCGACGCAGTTTGCACTGCTGTCGTCCTTTGCCGGGGTCGGGCGGACCTTCATGGCGGGCCCCGCGGGGATCGTGGCCGAAAAACTCGGCTGGGTCGGCTTCTGGGGCTTTACCGTTGCCGCCGCCGTTCCGGGGATGCTGCTGCTCTGGGTCCTGTGGAGCAAGGGCTATGTCGTCGAGAGCATTCGCCAGACTGCGGGGATCGACGAGAAGCAGTTGCGGCAGCCCGTCGGCGTGCTGCGGATCATCGGCTTCATCGCCATCGTTGCGGGACTTGTCGGTATTTTGCTGGCGCAGCAACTCGAGCTTGCCTCGTCGATCATGATCGCCTCGATCGCGGCTTTCGTCGTCGGGGCGCTGCTCGCCTGGAAGGGCAAGACGCCGGCAACGGCATAGACGGGAGCGCGCGATGCACTGGCTCATCCTGACGATCGCGCTGCAGGTCGCCTGCGTCGTCCATGTGTTTCGCAGCGGACGCAATACGGCGTGGATCATGGCGATCGCCTTCCTGCCGATGATCGGCATTCTCGCCTATTTCATCGTCGAAATATTGCCGAACCTCTCGCGCGACCGGCGCGTGAGCCGGGTGCGCGAAAATATCGCCGACAGCATCGACCCCGAACGCCGGGTGCGCGACGCGAAGGCCCTGGTCGAGTTCAGCGATACGATCGCCAACCGCCTAGACTATGGCGACGCGCTGATGGCACGCGAGCGATATGGAGAGGCATTACAGCAGTTCCGCACCGCCGAACGCATGTCGCCGCACGCCGACCGCGCGGTCGGGATGCGGATCGCCGAGGCGGCTTATGAGGCGGGCCAGGCTGGCGACGCGATCAAGGCGCTCGATGCATTGCCCGAAACGGGATCGCAGTCCGAACGTGATCGCCGCGACGTCCTGCGCGCAAAGGTTGCCGAGATCGACGGAAGGCCGCGCGATGCGTTGGCGATCTACCGAAATGTCGTTGCGCGCGTGCCCGGTGACGAGGTGCGCTGCCGGATTGCCTCGCTGTTGATCGCGGAAGGCGACAGAGCGGGAGCGCGGACAGTGCTGAAAGAGGTCGAGATGCGGATGAAGCATACGCCGGCCGTGACGCTGAAGGCCGATGCGCCAATGTATGACTGGGCGAAGCGGACGCTTGCCGAGCTTGGCTAAACCGGCGGCTCGCCGTTGAGTTCGAGCACGACGCCGGCAAGATAGAGCGAGCCGCAGATCAGCACGTCCGCGGGCGCCCGGTGGTCGGCGATGAAGTGCAGCGCGGCGGTCACATCGTCGCACGGCTGGGCGTCGCTGATGCCGAGCTCGGACTGGACCCAATGGCAAAGATCCTTCGGATCGTGATGCTCGTGACCGGGGATCGGCACTGCCTGGAACGACGCGATGCGGTTCGCGAAGGGGCGCAGGAAGCCGAGCGCGTCCTTGTTGCGCAGCAGGCCGCAGACGATGTGGAGCGGGGACCGGCCGTCGAGCGCGCGCGCGACGGCGACACCGGCGTCGGGGTTGTGCCCGCCGTCGAGCCAGAGCTTGCCCGTTTTCGGGACGAGCGCAGTCAGCGGCCCTTCTCCCAATTGCTGCATCCGCCCGGGCCAGAAGGCGCCGGCGACGCCGCGGACGATGTCGTTGTCGCTCGGCCGCGGTTCGGGGGCGAGATGCAGCATGGCGATGGCGAGCCCGGCGTTGCGCATCTGGTGCGCGCCGGCCATCGTGGTGTGCAGCATCGGCGCGACCTTGCCGCGGGTCGACGCCCAGCGGAAACCGTCGCCTTCGGGTTCGACCGACCAGTCGCGACCCTCGGAAAAGAGGGCCGCGCCCGCGTCCGCCGCGCGCGCGGCGATCGCCGCGGTCAGGGCAGGCGGATAGGCGAGCGTGGCTACCGCGGCGCCGCGCTTGATGATTCCGGCCTTTTCCCACGCGATCCGCACCGCCGGTTCCTCGGGCGTCCCGGCTTCGGGCGCGAGCAGGAAGGCTTCATGGTCGATGCCGAGCGAGGCGATGCCGCAGACCGCGGGCGCCGGAATAATGTTCGTCGCGTCGAGGCGGCCGCCGAGACCGACCTCGACGATACAATCGTCGGCAGGGACTCGCGCGAAGGCGAGAAAGGCAGCGGCAGTCGTGACCTCGAAGAAGCTCGCCTGCAATCCTTCGGCCTGATCGAGCACCTCTTCGAGCAGTGCGGCGAGCAGTGCGTCGTCGATCAGTTCGCCGGCCAGGCGGATGCGCTCGTTGAAGCGGACGAGATGCGGGCTGGTGTAGCTGTGCGCCTTGCGCCCATTCGCTTCGAGGATCGCGCGCAGATAGGCGCAGGTCGACCCCTTGCCGTTCGTGCCCGCGACGTGAAAGGTGCGCGGCAGCCGGTCCTGCGGATTGCCGAGGCGGGCACAGAGTTCGGCGATGCGCTCGAGCCCGAGGATATCGCGGCCCGGCGACAGCGCCGCAAGGCGATCGAGTTGCGCCTGGACGGCGGGGTCGGAACTGTGGGCGTGGTCGGCCATGATCGCTGTCCGATTATTCGTCATTGCGAACGGAGCGAAGCAATCCAGGGCGGTGCACGCGACTCTGGATTGCCGCGTCGCTTCGCTCCTCGCAATGACGATCCTTGTGGAGCTAGGCCGCCTTTTCGGGCGCGAGATAGCCGATCAGGCGGCCGAGCGTTTCGGGCAGGTCCTTGCGGTGCACGACCATGTCGATCATCCCGTGATCGAGCAGATATTCGGCGCGCTGGAACCCTTCGGGCAGCTTTTCGCGGATCGTATTCTCGATCACGCGCTGGCCTGCGAAGCCGATCAGCGCCTTGGGCTCGCTGATCTGGATGTCGCCGAGCATCGCATAGCTGGCGGTCACGCCGCCCGTCGTCGGGTCTGTGAGCAGCACTACATAGGGAAGGCCCGCACGGCGCAGCCGCTGGAGCGCGACGGTGGCGCGCGGCATCTGCATCAGCGACAGTGTGCCTTCCTGCATCCGCGCGCCGCCCGCGGCGGTGATCGCGATATAGGGTACGCCGCGCCGGATCGCGTCCTCGACGCCCGCGACAAAGGCCTCGCCGACCGCAACGCCCATCGACCCGCCCATGAAGGCGAAATCCTGCACGCCGATCACTGCGCCCCCGCCTGAAATGCGGCCGAACGCGTTCTGATAGGCATCGCGGTCGCCGGTCTGCGCGCGCGCCGCCTTGATGCGGTCGACATATTTCTTGGTATCGCGGAACTTCAGCGGATCCTCGGGTGCCGCCGGGGCCGCGATCAATTCGTGCAGGCCGCCGTCGAACAGCTGCGCAAAACGCTCCTTGGCACCGATGCGATCATGATGGTCGCAGCGCGGGCAGACGTTCAGATTGTCTTCCCATTCCTTGACGAACACCATCTGCTGGCACTGGCGGCATTTGTGCCAGAGATTGTCGGCGGTGTCGCGCTTGGCGGTGAAGGGAAGGGCGTTGCGAACGCGGTCGAGCCAGCTCATGCGGCGATCTCCTTTGCGCCGTGGATAGCATCGGCGAGCGAACGGGTGAAGGCTTCGACATGGGGCGCCGCGGCGTCGCCATGCTCGGCGATGATGTCGATGAAGGCCGATCCGACGACGACGCCATCGGCGACGCGTGCGATGTCGGCGGCCTGCTCGGGCGTGCGGACGCCGAAGCCGACCGCGACGGGCAGGTCGGTTGCGGCTTTCAGGCGCGCGACGGCATCCTCGATGCTGGCTTGTGCCCCCTGCTGCTGGCCGGTGATGCCCGCGACCGAAACATAATAGAGGAAGCCGCTGGCGCCGTTCAGCACATCGGGCAGGCGCGCGGCGTCGGTGGTCGGCGTGGCGAGGCGGATCAGGTCAACCCCCGCAGCGCGGAGCGCGGGGCCGAGTTCGGCGTCTTCCTCGGACGGAATGTCGACGCAGATCACGCCGTCGACACCGGTATTGGCGCATTCGGCGGCGAACCATTCGGGTCCGCGGATCGTCATCGGATTGGCATAGCCCATCAGCACGAGCGGGGTGTCGGGGTGGCGCTGGCGGAAGGCGGCGGCGATGGCGAACAGGTCGGCGGTGGTCGTGCCTTTGGCGAGGCTGCGCAGGTTCGCG
>PNJO01000126.1 GCA_013821905.1 Sphingopyxis sp.
ATATTGAGCTGGTCGTCGAGGCTGAAGACCGCGAAGGGCGCGGCGTCGGCGGCGGCGCGCGCCGCGCCGGCGGCAAGGTCGAGCGCCGCGATGCGGTCGCTGATCCGCATCGCGCGCTGGATATGCGGGGCGAGGATGCGAAGGCCGCGCTTCAACCGCGCCGTGTCGCGGTCGCCGGGGCCGGGGAGCATCAGCCCGAGCCGCTCGCCGTCGCGGCGGTCGAGCAGCACGCCGACCAGCCGGTCGATGCCATAGGGCTTCAGGAAGTTGCGGAAAAATTCGCTCTCGTAGAATTCCTCGCGCGTCATGATGTCATAGCTGTCGACGACGCTGCCGTTGCCGTAGCGCTGGAACCTGCGCGACCAGGGATGATGGCCGGCATGGACGGCGGTGTAGATTTCCTGGATGCCCGCGGCGAGGCCGGTCGCCGCGACGAAGCGCGCGCTGGGCGGATTGCTGCTTTCCCAGAGAATGAAGGCAGCCTCCCAGCTCAGCGGGCAGAGCGCGGCGGTGATCCGGGCGAGCGTTTCGTTCCAGCTTTCGGGGTGGAGAACCGAATCATAGATTTGCCCGATGAGCGTGTTGAGCACCTCCCATTCGGCCGGCGCGTCATAGTCGGATGGAAAGGTCGCAACGGGCTCCATCGGCAGCACTTCTCCCCACGAAGATCGACCGCACCTTCATTTGATAGCAGCGCGGCGACGATGGCAAGCCGAAATAATCGCGCGCGCTACCCAGGTGGGTAGCGCAATTGCCATGCGAATCGGCCATTGGAGGGATGCGACCCGGGCAGGATGGTTTCGGTTGGGACCATCCTGCTCTCTTGAAGTCCGCCGCTCCACCGGCGGGCTTCTTTTTTGCGCGCTTGCCGCGTGGCGGCCTTGGGCGCGCTAGCGGATTCGCTGGCCGCCCTTCCACATCATCGTCGCGCGGCCCTGCACCGGCATGCCGTCGAAGGGGGTGTTGCCGGCCCAGGCCGCCATCTTCTTGGCATCGACTTTCCACGGCGTGCCGTCGTCGATAAGGATGAGGTCGGCATCGAGCCCGGCTTCGAGGCGACCGGCGGGAAGGCCGAGGAGCCTTGCGGGATTGGCGGCGAGCAGATCGAAGAGGCGCGCGGGCGTGACGTGACCGTCGCGAACGAGCTGGAGGCCCATCGCGAGCAGCGTTTCGGCGCCCGCCATGCCGGGCAGTGCTTCAGCGAAGGGCAGGCGCTTGTCCTCGGGGCCGCGCGGGTCGTGGCCCGAGGCGAGCACGTCGATCGTGCCGTCGGCGACGGCGGCGAGGCAGGCGTGGCGGTCGTCCTCGCTGCGCAGCGGCGGCGACAGGCGCGCGAAGGTGCGGAAATCGCCGATCGCGGTGTCCGAGAGGAAGAGATGCGCGGGGGTGATGCCGCAGGTGACGGGCAGGCCGCGGGCCTTGGCGGCGCGCACGAGGTCCAGTCCGCGCGCCGTGGTGACCTGGCGGAAGTGAAGGGGAGCGTCGGTTTCCTCGACAAGGCAGAGATCGCGGGCGATCGCCATCGCTTCGGCGATCGACGGCGCCGACGCGAGGCCGAGGCGGGTCGCCATCTCGCCGTCGGTCGCCACGGCGCCCTGCGTCAGCCCCTCGTCCTCGGCATGAGCGATGACGGTGAGACCGAGCGAGGCGGCATAGGCGAGCACGCGGCGCATCACGCCGGCGTCGGCGATGCGCGCGCGGCCGGTCGCGACGGCGCGCGCACCGGCCTGTTTCATCAGGCCGATTTCGGCGAGTTCCTTGCCATCGAGGCCCTTGGTGGCGGCGGCGAGCGGGTGGACCCAGAGGTCGGGCTTGCCGCCCTTCGCCGCGCGCTCGACGAGCCCGGCGCCGTCGAGCGGGCCGCTGTCGGGCATCAGCGCGGCGCGCGTGATGCCGCCGAAGTGAAAGGCGGGCTTGTCGGTCGCGAAGACGCCGAGGTCGATGATGCCGGGCGCGAGCCACTGACCATGCGCGTCGACGGTTTCGGCGCCCTCGGGGATTCGGACCGGGTTCAGCGCGGCGATACGGCCATGCTCGACGAGCAGGCTCGCGGTGTCGCCGCCGAGCAGGCGTGCGCCCGTGACGAGGAGCGGGTTCAGTTCCATCCCGGCACTCCCCGCTTGCGGCGCGTCAATATGTCGAGGCAGGCCATGCGGACGGCGACGCCCATTTCGACCTGTTCGGTGATCGTCGAGCGCGCGGGATCGTCGGCGATGCTGCTGTCGATCTCGACCCCGCGGTTCATCGGGCCGGGGTGCATGACGATCGCGTCGGGTTTTGCCTTTTCGAGGCGTTTCGGGGTGAGGCCGTAGAGCGCGTGATATTCGCGCGCCGAGGGGAGGTAGGCGCCGTCCATACGCTCGTTCTGGAGGCGGAGCATCATCACCACGTCAGCGTCTTTCAACCCTTCGTCCATGTCGGTGAAGGTGGTGACATGCATTCGTTCCATTGCGGGCGGCGTCAGCGTCGGTGGCGCGACCACGCGCACCTCGTTGCCGAGCAGGGTGAGCGCGAGGATGTTCGAGCGCGCGACGCGGCTGTGGAGGACGTCGCCGCAGATCGCGATGGTCAGCCCCTCGACCTTGCCGAGGCGGCGGCGGATGGTGAGCGCGTCGAGCAGCGCCTGCGTCGGATGTTCGTGGCGTCCGTCGCCGGCGTTGAGCACGGGGCAATCGACCTTGTCGGCGATGAGCTGCACCGCGCCCGACGCGGCGTGGCGGATCACGATGGCGTCGGCGCGCATCGCGTTCAGCGTCATCGCGGTGTCGATCAGCGTCTCCCCCTTTTTCACGCTCGACTGGCCGGCGTGCATGTTGACGACGTCGGCGCCGAGGCGTTTGCCCGCGATCTCGAACGACAGAAGCGTGCGCGTCGAGTTTTCGAAAAAGGCGTTGATGATCGTGAGGCCCGCGAGCCGGTCGTCATGCTTGGCCGCGCCGCTGCGGTTGAGGTCGACCCATTCTTCGGCGGCGTCCAATACGTAGGAAATCTCCCACGGCGTGAGCGGGGCGATGCCGGTGAGATGGCGATGGCGAAAGGCATCGCCACCGGGCGGATAGTCGCTGGCGGGTCGGATCGTTGAGCTTGTCATTAAAGCCGAGCGTTTAGGCAGGGTATGCGAAAATCGCAAGTCATGATCCTCCCTGTCGCGCGGCGATGGGGAGGTGGCAGCGCCCTCCGCCTGCCTTGCAGGCGCTCAGGATAAACTGCGCCATAGGCGCAGCGCTGACGGAGGAGCTATTGCGCAGCGTCGAGGCCCTCCACCACTCGCTACGCGAGCGGTCCCCCTCCCCATCGCTGCGCGACAGGGAGGATCAGCCGATCGAGAACGCCGAGCGCCCAGAGGACGAGCAGGATGATATCGAGCCAGAGCCAGATCAGCATCCACGTCGCGAACGGCTGCTTGCGCGTCTTGTGCCGGACGAGGCGCGCCGCGAGGACGGTGCCGAAGGCGCCGCCGAGGAAGGCCCAGAGGAGCAGCGTCGATTCGGATATGCGGCGCACGGCCGCTTCGGCGCGGCGCTTGTCGGCAACCATCAGGCCAAAGGCGATGCCGTTCGCGGCGCCCAGCCAATAGAGAATATATTCGGTCAACCGCGCGTCATCATTGGCGGATCAGGGCGTCGATCGCGCCCTGCAGGATGAACGCCGCGGCGGCGCTGTCGACGCGTTCGGCGCGTTTCGCGCGGCTGACGTCGGCGGCGATCATCGCGCGTTCGACCGCGGCGGTGGACCAGCGCTCGTCCCACAGCAGGAGGGGAAGGCCGAGCGGCAGGAGGTTGCGGGCGAAGGCGCGGGTGCTTTGCGTGCGCGGGCTGTCGCTGCCGTCCATGTTGAGGGGCAGGCCGACGACGAGGCCGACGACCGACTGCGCTGCGAAGACGCCTTTCAGCGCTTCGAGATCGACCGAGAATTTCTTGCGGATGATCGTCTTGTCGGGGGTCGCGAAGCTCCAGTTCGCATCGCAGAAGGCGACGCCGATGGTTTTCGTGCCCACGTCGAGCCCTGCGAGGCGGCCGCCATCCGGAAAATTGGCGGCGAATTCCGGGGCGGCGGTGGTGATCATCGAACTGGCCCCCGGATCAGGTCGGCTACCAAATTATCGAGACAGGCAGATTTGTGATCCCCGGCGAAAGCCGGGGCCCAGATCGGCAAAGCGGTCTCGACCAATGGGCCCCGGCTTTCGCCGGGGATCGCGATACTTATCGCAAAGAGACAATCGCCGATCAAGTTCGGGGTGACGAGGCCGTGGGAGCAGGGGCGGCCGGCGCCGGCAGCGGCGTTGCCGCCGGCGGCACCGGCGACGGCCTGCCTTCATAGGTCGCGAGGCGGCGGAGCGCGTCGGCCCGGACATTCGCCCAGAAGAGCGTGATGTCGAAGACATGGTAATTATTGCCCGGCAGGACATAGCTCGGCGCATAATCTTTCGCGATTTCGGCATTGCCGATCATCAGCAGCCCGCGGTTGTCGTCGCAGCGCGCGCCGATCCGCTGCGCGATCAGCGTCCCCGCCTTGAAGCCCCCACTCGGCTTGAGCGTGCCGATATTGGCGTCGGCGGTCGCGGCGGCATCGGGGGTGCCGGTCAGCGGGTTGGTGCACAGCATCCGCGTGCCCGCGCGCGGCCGGCCGTCGAAACCGACGGTGCCGTCATAGGCGTCGAGCACCATCTGCGGGTCGGCGGGTTCGGCGAAGCTGACCCACGACAGGATGCAGCCCTTTTCCTCCGGCGTCCGGCAGGCGGGCAGGCCGAGTCCGGCGAGGTCGGTGTCGACGCTGATTGGCCAGCCGATCACATAGGCGGCGACGATCCGCTTCGCGAGCGGCGTGCCCGCGATCCGGTTCTTGAGCAGGGTGGTGAGGTGCAGGGCGCCCTGGCTGTGCCCCGCGAGGATGATCGGCCGGTTCTTCGGCTGCGCGGCGACGAAGGCGTCGAAGGCCTGTTCGACGTCGCGATAGGCGGCGTCGATCGCCTTGCCCGCGGTCACGCGGTCGGTGGCGAGAAAGGCGCCGAGCGTCGCCTGGCGATAGCGCGGCGCCCAGACCTCGCCCGCATCCCCAAATGCACTCGCCATGCCCTGCATGAACAGTGTCGCACGGTGGTTGGCGTCGCGGTCGTCGAGCGGGGCGTTCCAGCTCGCCTTGCTGTAATAGCTGGTCGGGTGGACGAAGAAGATGGCGGCATCGCCCTTCGGCGGCGCTGCGCCCGCATCGCCGGCCGGCGCGACCGGCGTCGCGGCCCGGGCGGGCGGGACCAGCCGGTCGCCGGTGGCCGCCGCGGCGGCATCGGGCGCGGGTTCGGCGCTGCCTTCGGCCGGCGGGCGCCAGTTCGACGGATCATTTTCCAGCCCCGGCCGCGCGAACCACATCGCGGGATCGTCGTAGGCGTTGGGCGCGGCCGCGGCCTGTTCGACGAATTCGGTGCTGGGAACGAGCGCCATGCGGCCGAACCAGCCGGGATTGAGCTGGTAGGCGATACCGAAGCCCAGGACGAGCAGGATGATCGCGGCAATAATGTAGAGGAATTTGCGGGCCAAGCGGCGCTCCATGGGGGAGAGGAGAGGAAGCGGCGCAGCTTTGGCTTGCCGCGTGCCGCGAAACAAGCCCAGATATGGGGCATGACCGAAGCAGCCGCAACCGGCGCGCACGCCGATTCGCCCTCCAGATCATCAAACGCGTCGGCGCGGCTCGACGACAGCGATCCGCCCTGGGCGCTGCGCCCGTGGATCATGGCGGCGATCTGCGCCGTCGCGGGGCTCGCCTTTCACCTGCTCATCGACCATCGTTACGAGGATGCGCTGGCGCATTGGCGGAGCGCGCTCGCGACGGGGGTCGCGGCGGCGACGGTGGTGTTCGTGCTCGGCGTCGAGCTGCGCCGCTGGCACTGGGCGCTGGGCTTCGCGCTCGCTTGGGGCGCGATCCTCGGGCTGATCGCGTGGCAGACCGCGGCCTATAATATGCAGGGCAATCCGGTCGAATGGCCCTTCTGGTCGGGGATGCTCGCGGTGCTCGTCGCGACGCCGCTGTTCCAGACGCGGCGCGACGTCGCTCCCGACTGGCGCTTCTGGAAGCTGTGGCAGATGCCCTATGAGCGGCTGCACAGCCATGCGTGGACCGATGCGGTGATCGGCGCGGCGAGCCTCGCGTTCGTCGGGATCACGTTCCTGCTCACCGTGCTGATCGGGCAGATGTTCAAGCTGATCGGGATCAACCTGATCTTCGACCTGCTCAACGACGAATGGTTCGGCTGGATGCTCGCGGGCGCGGCGTTCGGCGGCGCCGTCGGGCTGCTGCGCGAGCGCGACCGGCTGGTCGCGACCTTGCAGCGGCTGGTGATGATCGTGCTCGCGGTGCTCGCGCCGGTGCTCGCGGTCGCGCTGGTGCTCTTTCTGCTCTCGCTCGCGGGGACGGGGCTGCAGAAACTGTGGGATTCGGGCTTTTCGACCGCGGCGGTGATGATGGCGGTGGCGGCGTTCGCGGTGCTGCTTGCCAATGCGGTGATCGGCAACGGCAGCGACGACCGGGCGACCAATCGGGCGCTGCGCTGGGCGGCGCCGGTGCTGGCGGTCGCGGTGCTGCCGCTCGCCGCGATCGCCTATTATTCGATGCACCTGCGCGTGATCCAGTACGGCTGGACGCCCGAGCGCATCTGGGGCGTGATCGCGGCGATGATCGCGCTCGCCTATGGCTTTGTCGGCGTCTGGGCGGTGATGAAGGGGCGGCGCGATTTCGACGATCTGCTGCGGCCGCTGCAACAGAAACTGGCGATCGGGCTGGCGCTGCTCGCGCTGTTCCTCGCGCTGCCGATCCTCGATTTCGGGGCGATCTCGACGCGCGACCAGCTCGCGCGGCTGAAATCGGGGGCGGTTTCGGTGGAGAAATTCGACTGGGCGGCGATGGCGTTCGATTTCGGACCCGCCGGGCGCGCAGCGCTGAAGGAGCTGGCGCGCTCGCCCGACAAGGTGCGGGCCGAGGCCGCGACGGCGGTGCTGGCGGTGAAGAACCGCTGGGACCTGAACGCGCGCGACGGCGCGGTGCCGCTGCGGCCGCTCGCCGAACGGCTGCGCGTGCTGCCCGCGGGGCGGCAGCTGTCCCCCGAAGCGCTCGAACGGATCGGCGGCACCTACATGTGTGCGCAGGGTTCGTGTGTTGCCGTATGGCTCGACGACGACCGCATCGGTGTGCTCGGGCAGAATGCGCCGGGCGACGACATCAACTTCGATTTCGTCAGCCGCAATGCCGAGGGGCGCTGGTATCAGGGCGACCGCGCGGCGCGCGCGGCGCCTGATGCCCGGGTCGACCTGTCGAAGGCCGAGGTTAGGGTCGAAACGGTCCAGCAACGGCGGATCACGGTCGATGGGGTGCCCGAATCCGGCACTTTCGACTAGGCGCCGCTTGAAGCGCGTCGGACGGGATGCTAGCGGCCCAGCTTCTCCCGCAAAGGCGATATGAATGGCAATCGATCAGGCTACAGTCCGAAAAATAGCGTCGCTGGCGCGCATCGCGATCAGCGATGCCGAGGCCGCCGCGATGGAAGGTGAATTGAACGGCATCCTCGGCTGGGTCGAGCAACTCGGCGAGGTCGATGTGACGGGCGTCGAGCCGATGACCGCGGTGATCCCGAACAAGCTGCGGCTGCGCGACGACATCGTCGATGCCGACCCGCTGACCGGCGGCAACCGCCGCGACGATATTCTCGCCAACGCGCCCGCGCCGCAGCACGGGTTCTTTGGCGTTCCCAAGGTAATCGAATAATGACCGAACTGACCAACCTGACCGTCGCGCAGATCCGCGACGGGCACCGTGCGGGCGATTTCAGCGCCGTCGAGGTCGCCGAGGCGTTCAACGCCAATGTCGCGGGCGCGAAGGCGCTGAATGCCTTCATCGTCGAGACGCCCGAACATGCGCTCGTCGCGGCGAGGGCGGCCGATGCCGACCGTTCGGCGGGGACGCTCAAACCGCTGTCGGGCGTGCCGATCGGGATGAAGGACCTGTTCTGCACCAATGGCGTGCAGACGACCGCCGCGAGCCATATGCTCGAAGGCTTCGTGCCGCGCTATGAATCGACGGTTTCGCAGAAATTGTGGGACGCGGGTTGCGGCATGCTCGGCAAGCTCAACCTCGACCAGTTCGCGATGGGATCGTCGAACGAGACTTCCTACTTTGGCAATGTCATCAGCCCGTGGAAGCGCAACGACGGCGGTAATGCCGCGCTCGCGCCGGGCGGGTCGTCGGGCGGTTCGTCGTCGGCGATCGCGGCGCGGCTGTGCCCTGCGGCGACGGGGACCGACACCGGCGGCTCGATCCGTCAGCCCGCGGCGTTCACGGGCATTTCGGGGATCAAGCCGACCTATGGCCGCTGCTCGCGCTGGG
>PNJO01000127.1 GCA_013821905.1 Sphingopyxis sp.
GCCAACAGCGCTTATGAACCGCAGCGCTATCCGGCCGAGCGGGTCATCGTGCAGGGGCGGCTGTCGGGACTGCTTCGTCGTTACCACTGACCTGCGGCGCATTGCGCCACGGATGGCCGTCGCCCGCTCCTAGCGCGGCGACGGCCTTCGGCTTTTCGCCGAGATAGATCGCGAGACCGCCGCTCGCGGCAAGACTGTCGCGGTCGATCGTCAGCCAGCGCGCCGCGCATTCGCGCGGCAGCCAGCGGTCGCTGATCACCACATCGGCGGCGGCGCAGGCGGCTGCCATCTCGCTCCCCTCGATCCGGTCGCGGCCGCGCGACGCCAGGATGGCGCGCCGCACGCGCGCCTCGCCCTGCTCCCAGCGGCAGAAATCGCGGTTGCATGCGACATGATCGAGCTCGGTCAGGGCCGTCAGCGGCGCATCGATTCCCGCCGCCTCGGCCATCGTATCGCGAATATAATCGCCCGCCCGGTCGCGGAGCAGCGCATAGCCGCCGCCGGGCACCGCCGCCGCGATATGGCGGCCGTCGCCGGACACCAGCAGGTCAGGCCGCGGCTGGACCAGCAGCGCGCCGACCCCGAGCACCGCCGGCACCACGCCCGCCCAGCGCCAGCCCGTGCGCCACAGCAGCAGCCAAAGCCCGCCGAAGATCGCGAGTCCGAAGCCCCACGCCGGAAACACCGGCAGCGTCGTCACCGCTCCCGGCGCCCCCGCTACGCCATGCGCAAGCGCGATCAGCAATTCGAGCGCCTTTTCCGCGATCCACCAAAAGGGCGCGCCGAGCCCGGCGCTGTCGAACAGCAGCGCCAGCACCTCGGCGGGCATGATGACGAAGGTCGTGAGCGGGATCGCGACGACATTGGCGAGTGCGCCATACAGCCCCGCCTTGTGAAAATGGAACAGCGCGATCGGCGCCAGCGCGACCTCGACCGCGATCCCGGTGACCAGCAGCCCCGCGATCCCCCGCCCCAGCCGGAACGGCCACGGCTCGTCGCGCCGCATCAGGAAGCTGCGCATCGGCCGGCTCTCGTGCAGCGCGACGATCGCGGTCACGGCCGCGAAACTCAGCTGAAAGCTCGGCCCCGCCAGCGATTCGGGGCGCCAGACGAGCACAACCAGCGCCCCCGCCGCGACCAGCCGCAACGTCAGCGCCTCGCGGCCCATCAGGAACGCGACCAGCACGAGCAGCGCCGCGATGAACGAGCGCAGGGTCGGCACCTCGACCCCGGCGAGCAGCGTATAGCCGCCCCCTGCCAGCGCGCCCGCCGCCGCCGCGAGCGGCAGCACATAGCCCGCCAGCGCCAATCTCCGGCTGAGCGCGAGCAGCCGCATCGCGAGCAGCATCGCAAAGCCGACGACGGCGGTGACATGCAGCCCGCTGATCGACAGCAGATGTGCCAGCCCGCTTCGCCGCATCGCCTCCTCGTCGGCCTCGGCGATCGCGCCGCGGTCACCGGTGACGAACGCCGCGGCAATCCCGCCCGCCGATCCCTCGACCTGCCCGTGGATATGGTTGCTCAGCCGCGTCCGCAGCGGCATCGCCCCGCCGCCCGCCCCCGGCGCGCGCGAAACCTCGCCCAGCACCGTTCCGACCGCACCGATCCGGTCGAACCAGGCGCGCCGCGCGAAATCATAGCCGCCGGGCAGGCTCGCCGCCGGCGGCGGCATCAGCCGTGCGCGCAGTCCGATCATTTCGCCGCCGGCCAGATCGCCCGCCTGCTCGCTACGTAAGGTCAGCCGCACGCGCGGCGGCAGGTCGGCACGCCGCTGCGGCAGCGCAAGGATGCGCACCTGCCCGCGCGCCGGCAGCGCCTCGATCCGCTCGACCCGTGCCGAAAATTCGGTCGTCACCGGCCCCGCCAGCACCGGCGCCGCGACCCACAGCGCCCGCCCCCAGATCAGCAGCACGCCCGCCGCCATCGCGCCGCACCCGACCGCCAGCGCCCGCCCCGCGCGCCTCTGCCAGCCGATCAGCAACCCGCCGAGCAGCCCGCCGCCCAGCAACATCAGCAGGCCGACCCAGTGCGCCGCGACCGGCAGCGCGAACCACGCCCCGATCCCCGCGCCCAGCGCGACCGGCATCCAGAGCCCGACCCGCTCGCGCTCCGCCTCCAGCCGCGCCTCGATCGCAGCGGGCAGCCGGCGGACGATCTTTCCCGAAACGACACCAAAGGGCGTTTGAAGCAGCCTTGTC
This sequence comes from Sphingopyxis sp., assembly GCA_013821905.1. Taxonomy (GTDB): domain Bacteria; phylum Pseudomonadota; class Alphaproteobacteria; order Sphingomonadales; family Sphingomonadaceae; genus Sphingopyxis. The sequence continues at coordinate 2,199 of PNJO01000127.1, forward strand.
GCCATGCTAGGGCCGCCCCCGATCCCCGTCCCGCCATATCGCCCGGGCACGGAAAACTGTGTGAAAGAGACTTTGGTGGCAACCGGAATTCAAACCAATCTGGCCGAAGCGACGCCCGAAGCGACCGGCGCCGACGTGGTGACCCGCTTCGCGCCCTCGCCGACGGGCTATCTGCACATCGGCGGCGCACGCACCGCGCTGTTCAACTGGCTCTTCGCGCGGCATCATGGCGGCAAGTTCCTGCTCCGCATCGAAGATACCGATCGCGCGCGCTCGACCGACGCCGCGATCGACGCGATCCTCGACGGGATGCAGTGGCTCGACCTCGACTGGGACGGCGAGACCGTGTTCCAGTTCGCGCGCGCGCCGCGCCATGCCGAGGTCGCGCACGAGTTGCTGGCGAAGGGCGCGGCCTATCGCTGTTATCTGACGCAGGACGAACTCGCCGCGATGCGCGCCGAGGCGCAGGAAAAGCGCATTCCCTTCCGCGTCCGCAGCCCGTGGCGCGACCGCGACGACGGCGACCCCTCGATCCCGCACGTCATCCGCCTGCGCGCGCCGCAGGACGGCGAAGTGACGATCCACGACCGTGTCCAGGGCGCGGTGACCGTCCAGAATGCCGAGCTCGACGATTTCATCCTGCTGCGCAGCGACGGCACGCCAACCTACATGCTCAGCGTCGTCGTCGACGACAACGACATGGGCATCACCCATGTAATCCGCGGCGACGACCATCTCAACAACGCCTTTCGCCAGCTCGCGCTGATCCGCGCGATGGGCTGGCGCGAGCCGGTTTACGCGCACGTACCGCTGATCCACGGCGCCGACGGCGCCAAGCTGTCGAAGCGCCACGGCGCGCTCGGCGTCGACGCCTATCGCGACGAGATGGGCTATCTGCCCGAAGCGGTAAACAATTATCTCCTCCGCCTCGGCTGGGGGCACGGCGATGCCGAGATCATCGACCGCGATCAGGCGGTGGAATGGTTCGATCTCGACCATGTCGGCCGCTCGCCGTCGCGCTTCGACTTCAAGAAGCTCGAGAATCTGAACGGCCATTATCTGCGCGAAGCCAACGATGCGCGCCTCGCCGCCCTCGTCGCGCCGCGCGTCGAAAAGCTCGTCGGCCGCGCGCTGGACGACGCCGGGCGCGCGTTGCTGGAACGTGCGATGGAGTCGCTGAAACCGCGCGCGAAGACGCTCGACGAGATCGCCGACGGCGCGACCTTCCTGTTCCAGGGCGATCCCTTGCCGGTGGACGACAAGGCGGCCGAGGTGCTAAAGGCCTTGCCGGAAGGCTTGCTCGCCGCGGTGACCACGCGGCTGCGCGGGCTCGAAGACTGGACGACAGAAGAGCTGGATGCCGCCGTGCGCGCCGAAGCCGAAGCCGCCGAACTGGGGCTCGGCAAGCTGGCACAACCGCTGCGCGCGGCGCTAACCGGCCGGACCGTTTCCCCGGGGATTTTCGACGTGCTGTTGTTGCTCGGACGCGATGTGAGTCTGGCGCGACTTGACGCAGCGCAACATTATCCGGCAGGGGCGTAGCCACTCACTCTCCCCGCCGTCAGCACAGGGAAAAATATATGACCGACACCGCGAAAATCACGCTGGGCGACAAGACCGTCGACAGCCCTGTCCTGTCGGGCACCGTCGGCCCCGACGTCGTCGACATCCGCAAATTCTATGCCCAGACCGGAGCCTTCACCTACGACCCCGGCTTCACTTCGACCGCCAGCTGCGAATCGCAGATCACCTACATCGACGGCGACGAGGGCGTGCTGCTCCACCGCGGTTATGCGATCGGCGATCTCGCCGAACATTCGAGCTTCATGGAAACCTGCTACCTGCTGCTCAACGGCGAGCTGCCGAACGCGCAGGAACTTGCCGATTTCGACAATACGATCACGCGCCACACGATGCTGCACGAACAGCTCGCAACCTTCTATCGCGGTTTCCGCCGCGACGCGCACCCGATGGCGGTGATGTGCGGCGTCGTCGGCGCGCTCAGCGCCTTCTACCATGATTCGACCGAAATCCACGATCCGCACCAGCGCATGATCGCCAGCCACCGCCTGATCGCGAAAATGCCGACGATCGCCGCGATGGCGTATAAATATTCGATCGGCCAGCCCTTCGTCTATCCGCGCAACGACCTGTCCTATACCGGCAATTTCCTGCGCATGACCTTCGGCGTGCCGGCCGAGGAATATGAGGTCGTTCCCGCCGTCGAGCGCGCGCTCGACCGCATCTTCATCCTTCATGCCGATCACGAACAGAATGCGTCGACCTCGACCGTCCGCCTCGCGGGCTCGTCGGGCGCCAATCCCTTCGCGTGCATCGCGGCGGGCATCGCCTGCCTCTGGGGCCCCGCGCATGGCGGCGCGAACGAGGCCGCGCTGAACATGCTCCGCGAAATCGGCCGCCCCGAGCGCATCCCCGAATATATCGCGCGCGCCAAGGACAAGGATGATCCGTTCCGCCTGATGGGCTTCGGCCACCGCGTCTATAAGAACTACGACCCGCGCGCGACCGTGATGCAGAAGACGGTGCGCGAGGTATTCGAGGCGCTCAAGGTCAACGACCCCGTCTTCGAAGTTGCGCTCCAGCTTGAAGAAATGGCGCTAAACGACAGTTATTTCGTCGAAAAGAAGCTGTTCCCGAACGTCGATTTCTATTCGGGCGTGATCCTGTCGGCGATCGGCTTCCCGACGACGATGTTCACCGCACTGTTCGCCCTCGCCCGCACCGTCGGCTGGGTCGCGCAGTGGAACGAGATGATTTCGGACCCCGCACAGAAGATCGGCCGCCCGCGCCAGCTCTACACCGGCCCGGCGCACCGTCCGTTCGTGCCCGTCGACCAGCGCTGAGGCGAACCATCGCGAAAACAGGAAGAGGGGCCGTTCCGCGGCCCCTTTTTCTTTGGGTGAACGGTTGCGGCCGGAAACCGACGTCTCCTTCATCGTCTCCCTGAACTTGTTTCAGGGTCCATGATCTGCCGCTTCCTTCCACGCAGCGCCAAACGAGAGTTCAGGCCATGGTTACTGAAACAAGTTCAGCATGACGAAGGTTGGAACGCCCGCTCCCAAACCCGACGCGGCCATCCCCGCCGCCACATCGCGGGATCTAGTCGCGCTTCTGCAACCCCACCACCGCATGCATCGGCAGTTCGGCATAGATATGCGGGAACAGGTCGCCGCCGCGCGCGGGTTCCCAGCGGATCGCCTCGCCGAGGAGGACGAGGTCCACCTCGGCGATCACCAGGCCGGGCTGGCCCGCGAAATATTTCGCGATCGTCGCCTCGAGCTGTTCCGCGGTCGACAGGTGGATATAGCCGTCGGCGATATCCACCGGGGCGCCGCGGAAAACGCGTTCGCGCTCGAAATCCGCCCATTGCTGGGCGGTGAGCACCTTGAAGGCGGTGGCCGGCAAGGCTGTCGAGCGCGTCGTCATTCGGACGGGGCTTCGGTCGAGGGCGCTTCGGCGGCGGTCTCGGCCCCCTCCGTTTCGTCCTCGTCGCTATCCTCGATCAGCGCGGCCGAGACGACATGCTCGTCGTTGGCGACGTCGAACAGGCGCACGCCCGCACTGCCGCGGCCGATAACGCGCATCGAATCGAGACCCATGCGGATCAGCTTCGCCTGGTCGGTCACCAGCATCAGCTGATGGTCCTTGGTGGCGGGGAAGCTCGCGACCACCGGCCCGTTGCGGCCGATATTGTCGATGTTGGTGATCCCCTGACCACCACGGCCCGTGCGGCGATATTCATAGGCGGAGGAGAGCTTGCCATAGCCGTTGGCGCAGACGGTGAGGATGAACTCCTCGCGCGCCGCGAGCTCGGCCATGCGGTCGCCGTCCAGCGTCGGCTCGTTCTCGTTATCCTTCCACGGCGCGGCGCGGAGATAGGCTTCGCGTTCGTCGCTGGTCGTGCCGACCTTGTGCAGGATCGAGAGCGAGATCACCTCGTCGCCGTCGGCGAGGCGCATGCCGCGCACACCGGTCGAATTGCGGCTCTGGAACTCGCGGACATCGTCGCCGGCGAAGCGGATCGCCTTGCCCTGGCGGGTGGCGAGCAGCACATCGTCGCTTTCGTCGAGCAAAGCGACGCCGATCAGCCGGTCATCCTCGTCCTCGCCCTCGAACTTCATCGCGATCTTGCCGTTCGAGGGGATGTTGGTGAAAGCGTCCATGCTGTTACGACGCACATTGCCCTTCGCGGTTGCGAACATGACGTGGAGCTTGCCCCATTCGCCCTCGTCCTCGGGTAGCGGGAGGACAGTCGAGATGGTTTCGCCCTGCGCGAGCGGCAGCAGGTTGATCATCGGACGGCCGCGCGTCGCGGGCCCGCCCTCGGGCAGGCGCCACACCTTCATGCGATAGACCTTGCCCGCGGTCGAGAAGAAGAGCACCGGCGTGTGCGTCGAGGTGACGAACAGCTCGGTGACGACATCCTCGTCCTTCGTCGCCATGCCCGCGCGGCCCTTGCCGCCGCGGCGCTGCGCGCGGAAGGTGTCGAGCGGGGTGCGCTTGATATAGCCGTCGAGGGTGACGGTGACGACCATCTCCTCGCGCTCGATCAGATCCTCGTCGTCGATGCCGTCGGCGGCGGGGGCGACGAGCGTCTTGCGCGGCGTCGCGAATTCGTCGCGCACCGCGACGAGTTCCTCGCGCATCACGCCATAGAGTTTGACGCGATCGGCGAGGATCGAAAGCAGTTCCTCAATCTCGGTCGCCAACTCCCCGAGTTCCTTGCCGATTTCATCGCGGCCAAGTGCGGTGAGGCGGTGGAGGCGGAGGTCGAGGATCGCTTTCACCTGCACTTCGGACAGGCGGTAGGTGGCGGCTTCCTCCATCTCGCCCTCGATCGCTTCGACGAGGCGGATATAGGGTGCGATTTCGCCGATCGGCCATTCGCGCGCGAGCAAAGCTTCGCGGGCGGCGGCAGGCGAGGTCGAGCCGCGGATGATGCGGACGACTTCGTCGAGATTGCTGACCGCGACGACGAGGCCGAGCAAGATGTGCGCCCGGTCGCGCGCCTTGGCGAGTTCGAACTTGCAGCGGCGGGTGATCACTTCCTCGCGAAAGGTGATGAAGGCCGTGAGGATGTCCTTCAGACCCAGCATTTCGGGGCGGCCGCCGCGGATCGCGAGCATGTTCGCGGGGAAGCTCGACTGCGCCGGGGTGTGACGCCAGAGCTGGTTGAGCACGACTTCGGCGGTCGCATCGCGCTTCAGCTCGATGACGACGCGCACGCCCTCGCGGTTCGATTCGTCGCGGATATCGGCGACGCCCTCGATACGCTTGTCGCGCGCGGCCTCGGCGATCTTCTCGACGAGCCCCGACTTGCCGACCTGGAAGGGAATCGACGTCAAAACAATCGACTGGCGATCGTTCCTGCCTTCTTCGATAATGTGCGTCGAGCGCATCATGATCGAACCGCGGCCGGTGGCATAGGCGCTGCGCGCGCCGCCCTGACCGAGCATCATCGCGCCGGTCGGGAAATCGGGGCCGGGAACGATCGCCATCAGCTCCTCGAGCGTGACGTCCGGCCCGCCTTCGAGCTGGCGGTCGATCATCGCGAGCGTCGCATCGACGACTTCCCCCAGATTGTGCGGCGGAATGTTGGTTGCCATGCCGACCGCGATGCCGCCCGCGCCGTTGACGAGCAGGTTGGGGAAGCGCGCCGGGAGCACGGTGGGCTCGTCGCGGCTCGCGTCATAGTTGGGCTGGAAGTCGACCGTGTCCTTGTCGAGATCGTTCAGCAGCACCATCGCGGTCTTCGCGAGGCGCGCTTCCGTATATCGCATCGACGCCGGCGGATCGGGGTCCATCGAGCCGAAATTGCCCTGGCCGTCGATCAGCGGGACGCGCAGCGACCAGTCCTGCGTCATGCGCGCGAGCGCGTCGTAGATCGCGCTGTCGCCGTGCGGGTGATAGTTGCCCATCACGTCGCCGACGATCTTCGCCGATTTCTTGTACGGGCGGCCCGGAATGAAGCCGCCTTCCTGCGCCGCGTAGAGGATGCGGCGGTGCACGGGCTTCAGGCCGTCGCGCACGTCGGGGAGCGCGCGGCTGACGATCACGCTCATCGCGTAATCGAGGTAGGATGTCTTCATTTCGTCGACGATATTGATCGGCGAAACGCC